>CAZYYQ010000161.1:0-4509 GCA_964651275.1 uncultured Hyphomicrobiaceae bacterium
TGCCGAACACCGGCTCGAACGCCTCGGGCGATATGAAGCCGAAGAAATGCGCATACAGTCCGCCAGCGAAGCCCATCAGCGCGGAGCCGACCACGAACGCCTGAAGCCGGAAGCTGACGACATTCTTGCCAGCCGCCTTGGCCGCTTCCTCATTGTCGCGGATCGCGCGCAGCACGCGGCCCCATGGCGAAACCCGCGCGCGCTCGACGAGCAGATACGCGATCACCACACTGATGAGCGCGAAGGCGAGGAAAACCGGGGCGGCCAGCGGACCGCTCTCGACCAGGGGGCGCGGGATGTCGGAGATGCCGCGCACGCCGTTGGTCACGTCCGGCTCGTTCTTGATCAGGAACCGGATGATCTCCGCCAGCCCGATGGTGGCGATGGCGAGATAGTCCGAGCGCAGATTGACGGTGATCATGCCTATGAGCAGGGCCAGCAACCCGCTGACGATCACAGCGCCGATCAGCCCTACGATGACCGGCAGCGCGAAGCCGCCAAAATGTTCGGCCGTCGGCGGCACCGTGAGAATAGCGGACGTGTACGCGCCGATGACATAAAACCCGGCCACGCCGATATTGATCTGGCCGGTCATCCCCCACTGTATGTTCAGCCCCAGAGCCATGATCGCGTAGATGCAGGCGAAGGAGGCGAAGAACACGCCATAGCTGAGGAGACCCGTCAGTTCCATTTGCCGCCTCTCCCTTTCGCGATCATAGCGAACTCCCGCGGAAAATGCCGGTCGGCCGGACGACCAGCGTCGCCACCATCAGCGCGAAGGCGACTGCCTGCTTGTAGGCCGGGTTCAGAACCATCGTGGACATTTCCATCGCCAGCCCGATCAGCAGACCGCCCGCCATAGCGCCGTAGGGGCGTCCGATCCCGCCGACAATCGCCGCGGCAAACACGGGCAGCAGCAGCTGCCAGCCCATGACGGGATGCAGCCGCGTATCCATCGCCAGGAAGATCCCGGCCATCGCCGCCAGCCCGCCCGCGATCACCCAGGCGATCAGGATGACGCGGCCGGTCGGGATGCCGGTGATCCGCGCCAGATCGGCATTATCGGCCATTGCGCGCATGGCCTTGCCGAACTTGGTGTATTGCAGGAACACATGCAGCGCAGCGATGAGCGCTAACGTGCCGGCCATAATCCAGAGATGGTTGGGGCTGATCGCGATGCCGGCGACGCGCATCGGAAGCTGAATGCCATCGGCATAGGTCTGGTTGCCGGTGCCCCAGATGAGCTGAACGGCGCTGCGCAGGATGAGCGCCATGCCAAACGACGAGATCAGCAGCACGATAGGCGAGCTTTGGCGCAGCGGGCGGTAGACCGTCAGCTCCGTCGCGATGGCGACGGCGGCAGCGATGAGGATCGCGAACGGGGCTGCGACGATGATCGGTAGCCCTGCGCCTGCGACGATCACCAGCGCGGCGTAGGCGCCCACGGTCATCAGGTCGCCATGCGCGAAATGCGCGAAACGCAGGATCGCAAACACCAGCGAAACACCGATCGCCCCGAGCGCGAGGATGCTGCCCGTGACAAGGCCATAGATCAGGAGCTGGATGACGTCGCCGGCCATATTCGTGTTTTTCCCTCGCGCAATTGGCCCGAAAACCGGTTCCCATCCCGGCTCAGAGACCGGGACATGCCTTTTTGGATCGCGCTTTTATCCCCCGAGGAACATCTCGGCGATTTCCCGGTTTTCCAGCATCTTCGCTGCGCTGTCCTCATAGCGGTTGCGCCCCATCGCCAGCACATAGCCGCGATCCGACACCGCCAGCGCCTGCTTGGCGTTCTGCTCGACCATCAGGATGCCGATGCCCAGGCCGTTGATCTGCTTCACCTGCGCGAACACCTGATCCATGAAAAGGGGCGACAGGCCCGCCGTCGGCTCGTCCAGCATCAACAGCTTCGGCTCCACCATCAGCGCGCGGCCCATCGCCACCATCTGCCGTTCGCCGCCCGACATCTGCCAGACCGGCTGCGCGCGCCGCTCGCGCAGACGCGGAAACAGCGCGAACACCTTCTCGATCTGTTCGCTGAAGTCGTCCGACAGCAGGAACGCACCCATCTCCAGGTTTTCCATGACGGTCATGGAGGTGAAGACGTTGCGCTCCTGCGGCACATAGGAGATACCGAGCCGCGCGGCGTTTTCGGGCGCGATGCCGGTGATGTCCTCGCCGTTGAACCGGACCGTGCCCGAGCGGATCGTGACCAGTCCGGCCAGCGCCTTGACGAAGGTGGACTTGCCCGCGCCGTTCGGCCCGACGATGGTGACGATCTCACCCGGCTCGACGCGGAGGCTCACCCCGTTCAGGATGTCGGCGCCGCCGTAGCCGCCATAGATGTCGCTCGCCGCAAGCAGGCTCACGCCGCCCCCCGTGTTATCCCCTCACGCCGGCGCTGTGTGGCCGAGATATGCCTCGCGCACCGCTTCGTTTGCCCGGATCTCGCCCATTGTGCCGCGCGCCAGCACGCTCCCCTGCGCCATGCAGATTACCGGATCGCACAGCTCGGCAACCATGTCCATGTCATGCTCGATCAGGCAGAAGGTGTAACCGCGCTCGCGGTTCAGCCTGCGGATGGTCTCCACGATCTGGCCCAGCAGCGTGCGGTTGACGCCCGCGCCCGGCTCGTCGAGCAGCACAACTTTCGCGTCCGTCATCATCGCGCGGCCAAGATCGAGCAGCTTCTTCTGTCCGCCGGACAGCCGGCCCGCCAGTTCGTCGGCCAGCGGCGCGAGCTGAAGGAAGTCCAGCACGTCATCCACCTTGTCAGCGATTTCCCGTTCCTGCGCGCGCACCGCGCCCCAGCGCAGCCACGACGCCACCAGGCTTTCGCCCTTCTGTGCGGGGGGGACCAGCATGAGATTCTCGCGCACGCTCATGCGGGAGAACGCGTGCGGGATCTGAAAGGTGCGGATCAGCCCAAGGTGAAACAGCCGGTGCGGCGGCGTGCCGGTGATGTCGCGCCCGTCGAGCAGAACCCGCCCCGAGTCCGGCTTTATGAAGCCCGCGATAATGCCGAAAAGCGTCGACTTGCCCGCGCCGTTCGGGCCGATCAGGCCGGTGATCGTGCCGTCCGCCACCTCCAGCGAACAGTCCGATATGGCTTTCAGCCCGCCGAATGACTTTGACACTTTTTCGACAACAATCACGCCATGCTCCCCGGCTTGCGCGCGCCCGGCACAGGTTCAACAGCAATTTACGCGCCATGTCCATGGCCGATTGTTCGCCGAGACTGCCTTGGTGGCGTTCACATGTGCCGTGTCTGGCCGCGGCGCGGCGCGCATGATAGTTTCCTGGCGCAGTCTGATGCGAAAGCGATATGAGAACGGGAGGTTCGAGCATGAAGGCAAGTATTCTGAAGACGCTCGCTGCGGCTCTCATGGCAGGGCTGATGGCCGGACCGGCGCTGGCCGAACCGCTCAGGATCGGCGCGCTGATGCCGATGACCGGGGACCTTCAGGCCTATGGCGAGGCCGATCTCAAGGGTGCCGAATTCGCGATCAAGCAGATCAATGGTGCTGGCGGCGTGAATGGCGCGCCCGTTGAGCTTCTCGTTGCGGACACGCAGACCAAGCCGCAAGCCGGCGTCGATGCGGCGCAGAAACTCGTCAACATCGACGGTGTTCATGCCATCGTCGGCGCGCTGTCCTCGGGCGTGACGATCCCTGTCGCGCGGTCTGTGACCAGCCGCGAAGGCATACCGCAGATTTCCAACGCTTCAACCTCGCCGACCATCACAGGCCTGGAGGACAATGATTTCCTGTTCCGCACCGTGCCGTCGGATGCGTTTCAGGGCGTAGCGCTCGCCAAGCTGGTTGCGGACAAGGGCCTAAGCAATGTGGGCGTCCTCTACGTCAACAATGACTATGGCCAGGGGCTGGCGGATGCGTTCGTCGAGGCTTACGACGGCGAAGTCACCGCACCGATCGCCTTCGAGCAGGGACAGTCGTCATACCGCGGCGAACTCCAGCGCGCGGCGGGTGTCAATGCTCAGGCGCTAGTGGTGATCGGCTATCCGGAAAGCGGCAGCGTGATTCTGCGACAGGCGCTGGAAGGCGGCTATTTCACGCGTTTCGTCTTCACCGACGGCATGAAGGCTCCGGAGATCATCGACCGGATCGGCGCGCGGATTCTCGAAGGCGCGTTTGGCACTGTGCCGCAGTCGGCCGACTCCAAAGGTCTGCGCTTATTCCATGAGGCCTACACGGCAGAATATGGCGGCCTGCCCGGCAAGCCCTACTACGATACCGCCTATGACGCCGCGTTTGCGATCGCGCTGGCAGCGCAGAAGGCCGGATCGAGCGACCCGAAAGCGATCCGCGACAACCTGCGCGCCGTGGCCAACCCGCCGGGCGAGGTGATCCTGCCGGGCGAGTGGGCGAAAGCCGTCAAGCTGCTCGCCGATGGCGAGGACATCAATTACGAGGGTGCGTCCGGCTCGGTTGATTTCGACGAGAACGGCGATGTGCCGGGCACGATCGGCCACTGGGAAATCCAGGA
>CAZYYQ010000162.1:0-4489 GCA_964651275.1 uncultured Hyphomicrobiaceae bacterium
TGGAGAATGTCTGGGATTATCACTTCGATCCGCAGACGAATGTCATTGATGTCCATATCTCGCGGCTACGCGCCAAAATCGACAAGGGCCATGACCGCCCTCTCCTCCACACCATCCGCGGCGCGGGCTACATGGTCAGCGAAACCGGGCCCTAACATTTTCCGCAGCACCGCCTTTCGCCTGTCACTTCTGTACGCGGGCCTGTTCGCTGCGGCCGCCGCGCTGGCGATGGGTTATGTCTATTGGCACACCAGCGTTTACTACGCGCGCCAACTCGACGAGACAATCCAGGCGGAGATCCGCGGGCTGGCGGAGCAATACCGGCAGGGCGGCCTGCCGCGGCTGGTGCAGATCGTCACCCAGCGCAGCGCCTCGCCGGGCGCCGGGCTCTACCTGATCGCAAATGATGAAGGCGAGCGCGTCGCCGGAAATCTTGGTTCCGCGGCCCCTGCACTCCTGGCTGAGAGTGGTCGCGTACAGTTTCCCTATCGCGCCGCATCCGCCGGTGGCAGCGAAACGCGGCTGGCCATGGGCCAGGTGTTCAGGCTCCAAGGCGGCTATCGGATGGTGGTCGGACGCGATATCGAGGACCGGCGCAAGCTGGGCGAGATTTTTGCGTCCGCCTTCCTATGGGGCATCGGATTGATCGCACTCACTGGCGTTCTCGGTGGCCTTCTGGTAAGCCGCCTGCTCTTGCGCCGCATCGGTGCTATCTCGGAAACCAGCCAGCGGATCATGCATGGCGACCTGTCGCAGCGGGTGCCGCTGGCGGGCACGGGTGACGAACTCGACCGGCTTGCGGCAAGCCTCAACACCATGCTGGAGCGGATTGAGCAGCTTGTCGGCGGGCTGCGAGAGGTCTCCGACAATATCGCCCACGACCTGAAGACACCGCTGACGCGGATGCGCAACCGCATCGACACGGCACTGCGGGAGACGCCGGATGAAAAGGCCTATCGCGACGCGCTGATCCAGACCATCGAGGACGCGGACGAGTTGATCCGTACCTTCAACGCGCTGCTAAGCATCGCGCGGCTGGAGGCCGGTGCGCGTGTCGAAGATATGGAAACCTGCGATCTGGCGGCGGTCGCGAGCGATGCAGTTGAGCTTTACGAGCCGGTCGCCGAAAGCGAAGGGATCGCGCTGACAGCGCGGACGAACGGCCACGCGCCGGTGAACGCGAACAGGCAGCTGCTGGCGCAGGCCGCGGCAAACCTCATCGACAACGCGATCAAGTATGCGCGCTCCCATGCAAACAGCCATGCGGAGATTTCCGTGGCTGTGGAGCAGGCGGGATCGCAGGCGCGATTGATCGTGGCGGACAACGGTCCCGGCATCCCGGAGCATCAGCGGGAACGCGCGCTGAAACGCTTCACACGGCTGGAGACCAGCCGCTCGCAGCCGGGAAGCGGGCTAGGCCTCAGCCTGGTCGCGGCGGTCGCCCGGCTGCATGGCGGCGAGGTCACGCTGGAAGACAACCGGCCCGGCCTGCGCGTGGTAGTAAGCCTGCCCGCCGCCGGCGAAGCGGCGCAAACAGGAAAGGCGCGCACATGACCGCAAAGCCGCTTTGCGACCAAGTTTTGGCATCACCGGTCATCGCCGACGCGGAGGAGGCGGATCACTTCATCGCCGATCTGACCAAGCGCGCCAGGGAAGCCGGCCTTGATGATCTGGCGGCGCTCTTGGCGAAGGACGGCCCGTCGCCGGCGCTTCTGCGCGGCATCGCGGCGGCTTCACCCTACCTGTCCAGCCTGTGCCTGCGCGATCCGGAGGCGCTTGCGCGGACGCTATCGCAGTCGCCGGACGACCGGCTGGCAGAGATCGACAAGGCGCTCGCGAACGGTATGGCCGATGCCGACCAGAAGACTGCGATGCGTGCGCTGCGCCAGGCGAAGAACCGCTATGCAATGGCCGTCGCGCTCGCTGACATCGCCGGGGCCTTCGATCTCGAACAGATGATGGCTTCGTGGTCGCGCGCCGCCGACGTGGTGCTTCAGGCCGCGGTGCGCTTCTGCCTGTCGCGCGCGGTCGGACGCGGCGATTTCGGGCCCTCCGACCCAAGCGCACCGGCTAAGGACAGCGGCTATATCGTGCTGGCGCTCGGCAAATACGGCGCAAGGGAGTTGAACTATTCCAGCGATATCGACCTGATCGTGTTCTATGACCCCGCCCGCGCGCCTGTCGCGTCCGGCATCGAGCCGGGGCCGTTCTTCGTCCGCCTCACCAAGGAGCTTGTCCACCTGCTGAACGAGCGCGATGCCAATGGCTACGTGTTCCGCACCGATCTGCGGCTTCGCCCCGACCCGTCTTCCACGCAGGTGGCGCTGTCGGTCGATGCCGGCTTCCAGTATTACGAAAGCCACGGCCAGAACTGGGAACGCGCGGCGTTCATCAAGGCGCGGCCTGTCGCGGGCGATATTGCTGCGGGCGAGGCGTTCCTTGACGAACTGGCGCCGTTCGTCTGGCGCAAGTATCTGGACTTCGCCGCGATAGCCGATGTCCATGCCATGAAACGCCAGATCCACGCCGTTCGGGGCCACGGCAAGATCGCGCTCCACGGCCACAACCTGAAGCTCGGGCGCGGCGGCATTCGCGAGATCGAGTTTTTTGTCCAGACGCAGCAACTCATCGCCGGCGGACGGCAACCGGAGCTGCGCTGCCGCGGCACGCTGGAGGGGCTGAAGCTGCTCAGTGAGCGCAACTGGATTTCGCCGGCGGCCGCCGAGGAAATGGCATCGGCCTACCGCTTCCTGCGCCGTATCGAGCACCGGCTGCAGATGATCGCCGATGAGCAGACCCAAGCGCTGCCCCGCGACGATGATCAGCTTGCGCGCGTGGCGAATTTCGCGGGCTATGAAACGGTCGCGGATTTCGCAGCAGATTTGAGCAAGCATCTGAACGCGGTTGAGGGGCACTATGCGGCGCTGTTCGAGGATGTGCCGGAACTGACCTCCGCGCGTGCGGGCGGCAACCTCGTCTTCACCGGCGACAGCGACGACCCGGAAACGCTCAAGACGCTGGAGCGCATGGGCTTCGAGAATCCGTCCGCAGTTACGTCGACTGTGCGCGCCTGGCACTATGGCCGTCACCGCGCGACCCGCTCGCCCGCCGCGCGCGCCCGGCTCACCGAATTCCTGCCAGCGCTTCTGGAGGCGCTGTCGCAGACCGCCCAGCCGGACTTTGCGTTGTCGTCTTTCGATAAATTCCTCGCCGAACTGCCTGCGGGCGTTCAGCTCTTTGCCATGCTGCGCAACAACCCGGCTCTGCTGAATCTGATCGCCGACATCATGGGCTCCGCCCCGCGGCTCGCCCGCGTGCTTAGCCAACGCCGCCGCGTGATGGATGCCGTTCTCGACCCCGGCTATATCGGTGAATTGCCCGACCGCGATGGCTTGCGCGAGATGGCGGCGGAGGATTTGGCAGATGCGCAGGACTATCAGGATGCGCTGGATCGCGCCCGCGTGTTCGGGCAGGAGCAGTGGTTTCTGATCGGCGTCGGGCTGTTGTCCGGCTCGGTGGCAACCGATCGCGCCGCGGCAGCCTACAGCGACCTCGCCGCCGTTATCGTCGATGTGCTGAAGGCGCGCGTCGAGCAGGAGATGGAAGCCGCGCATGGCCGGTTCGCGGGCGGTCAGTGCGCCGTGGTCGCGATGGGCAAGCTGGGCAGCGGAGAGATGACCGCGTCGTCCGATCTCGATCTCATCATCGTCTATGACCATGCGCCGGACGCGAAGGAATCAGACGGGCCGAAACCGCTTTCGCCGCAGCAATATTACGCGCGTCTGACGCAGCGCCTGATCTCGGCGCTGTCCGCGCCAACCGCGCAAGGCGCGCTATACGAGGTCGACATGCGCCTGCGCCCCTCCGGAAACGCCGGGCCGGTGGCGGTGAGCATAGCCAGCTTCATCGACTATCAGTCCACCAAGGCGTGGACCTGGGAGCACATGGCGCTGACGCGCGCGCGGCCTATCAGCGGCCCGGACGATCTGACGGTGCGTATCGATGGCACGATCCGGCAGGTGCTGAAGCGACAGCGCGATCCGGCCAAGGTGCGCTCGGACATGCGCGATATGCGTGAGCGCATCGCCCGCGACAAGGGCAGCGGCGGCGTCTGGGACATCAAGATGGTGCGCGGCGGGCTGCTGGACGTAGAATTCATCGCGCAGTACAAGCAACTCGTTCATGCTCACGACATACCCGAAATCCTCAGGCGCAACACCGTGGCCGCGCTGCGCGCGCTCGCGGAGCACGGCGCGCTCGGACAGAGCCAGGCAAGAACGCTGTTGGATGCAGCTACGCTCTATCACGACATCACGCAGGTGATTCGGCTTTGCGTCGAAGAGGCGTTCAAGCCGGACAGCGCTCCCGAGGGCCTGAAGTCGCTGATAGTGCGTGCAGGCGGAGAAACCGACTTCAGCCAACTCCAGAGCCGGCTGACCGAGACCGAGGCCGCGGTTGCCGCCGCCTTCGATACGCTGGACGGCTAGAG
>CAZYYQ010000163.1:0-4465 GCA_964651275.1 uncultured Hyphomicrobiaceae bacterium
CGGACGGGGGGACTCGAACCCCCACTCCCTTACGGGAAACGGATTTTAAGTCCGTTGCGTCTACCGATTCCGCCACGTCCGCGCGATCGTCGATGTTATGCGCGAGACGCTACACGGAGGCAAGGCGCGCGGCGCTCAATACGCGCGGGCCGGTCGCGGAGGCATGATCTGCTGGCGCTCAGCCTTGCCGGGATGCCGGATTGCCGCCACGAGCAGCAGAAATAGCGTTATGGCGTTCAGCACGTGCCACATGAAGTGAGTACCGAGCGGCGCGCCGGCAATCGTGACGGTCTGGCAGAGCGCCAGATCGAGCGAGCGGAACGCAATCGAGCCGGTGAAGATCATCCCCGCACTCAACACGAGGGGGCCAGTGCGCCGTCGGGCGAGCGTGTCCGAAGCAAAAGCGGTCAGGTAGCCGCCGATCAGGATCATCGCCCCCCACGCGGGCAAATAACTGACGCTGCCATTGAGGCACCGCCCGCGTGCGCCCTCCGGCAGATCGAGATTGAAGCCGACCTGTCCGTCCCAGCATTGCAGCCGCCCGGCGGCCATCATCGCCGCGATGAAGATGGCGAGGCCCGCCAGCGACCAGAAGATATTCGCCCCGACAAAGCGGCGCAGCGCAAACACGAGGTAAGCGAGCATGAAGATGCCGATGGGCGCGACATCGGCGACTGCCGCCCAGCGCGTGGCGAAGGTGTGAAACAGGAAGCTGCCCACGCCGATGATGAATACCAGCATGATCAACAGATGCCGGGTCATCGTTCGCTTGTGGTTCGGCTCGCGGTAGAGAAGCGCCAGAGCCATCAAGGCGGCGATAATGAAGCCGGCATTGGTCGCGGCGTTCACTGGCTCCGCCCAGAAAGACGGATCGAGCCCCCGCTCGCAGTAGGCGAAGACTTTCTGGCTCCAGTTCACGCGCGCCTCCCCTGCCGGTGCCTCCTGGATAGGCCCACCGGGATCCCTTGCCTGTCTTGATTTGCTGACTCAATTCCCTCGATCATCACAAAACCATCGCATTTTTAAGGAAATTGAAAGCCTTGCAGGGGCAGCATGCCGTCATAAAGGTTTTCATTGATTCCCCGCGTGCAAACGTTAACCTTTGGCCGCATGCTGAACGAGGGCAATATGCAGTACGTCGGCACAAGGAGACGGGCGATGATGCATCTGAAGACCGGAGCGATTTTTACGGCAGCGATGGCGCTGACCATTGTCTCCGGAGCGCCGGATGCAGGAAACGCCGGCTCCCGCTACACAGAGCGCGATTATGGTCCGGTTTACCGGCATGTGCGCGCCGAAAGCTTCTATAGCTCCCGTTCCGTTGTCGCTCCCGTGCGCCATGGCCCGGTAGGTGATCAGGTGATGACACCCGGCGGCAACTGGTACGATTGCGAGATAACCTGCGAATATACGCTGCGCCGCGTTTATCTGGATTTCTGGGAGGATCAAGGAGACAATTTCACGTCTCCAGGGTATTTCCGGTTCGAATTCGCGCTCGACTGATCAGGGTTACCGAGCCAGCTCTTCGAGCAGGGCAGTGTCCACCGTCAGACCATTTTTCCGAACCTGCTCGCGCCGCTCCAGACGCCGCGAGCCCGGAAGTCGTGAATTTCCGTCCGCTTCGATCCAGCTTGCCAGTTCCCCGAAACGCGCAGACGCATCCGCGCTCAGCGCCTTCGCCCCTATAGCAATGATCAGTTGCCCGGTTTCCGGCGGCCCGCCTTCGGCATCGAGGAAGGACGTCGCCTCGCGGGCATAGCGGCCTCCGGTCAGCCCCGCTGCGAGCAATTCCACCATCAGGGCCAGCGCTGACCCTTTAGCGTCGCCGAACGGCAGCATTGCGCCTTTAATCGCCTGCGCTGCGTCGGTTGTCGGGCTGCCGTCGGCATCGACGGCCCAGCCCTCGGGGATCGGCTCGCCGCGTGCTGCCGCGGCGACAATCTTGCCGCGCGCGACCTTCGACAGCGACATGTCGATCACGAGTGGTTCGCGGCCCGGCAGCGGTGCGGCGAAGGCGATCGGGTTGGTGCCGAACAGGCGGGTTGCTCCGCCCCACGGCGCCATCGCCGCAGGCGTATTGGCAAACATCAGCGCGACGCAGCCAGCATCCGCGAGCCGCTCCGCGCTGTGGCCCGCGACGCCGCAGTGATGGGAGCGATAAAAACCGGCCACGGCAATTCCCTGCCGCTTCGCCATCTCGGGCAGGCGGCCCAACACGCGGTCGAACGCCGGGTAAAAAAAGCCGTGCGCGACATCCACGCGAAGGGCGCCGGGCGCGGCCTCCTCGATTGCCGGAACGGCATGCCCGTCCACCTTCCCCGCAGCGGCCTGAGCGGCATAGGACGCCACGCGCTGTAGTCCGTGGCCGCTCTGTCCGTCGATTTCCGCATCTATCAGCGCGCGCGCCACGGACTCCGCGTTGTCGGGCGTGACGCCGCTGGCCATCAGGCTCTTCTCGACGCGGTGCCGCGCTTCGGCGATCGAAATCGTGACCTGGCTCATGCGTTTTCTCCGCGTTGCGGCGCTATTTCAGAGTGCAGTGATAGAACACCGGCTCGGTGATGCAATGGCTGACGCGCCATTCTACAGGTTGTCCGCCATAGTCGAAGGCGACGCGCTCGATTAACAGCACGGGCGCGCCGTGCGTACAGGCGAGCCGCTTCGCGGTCTCAGATGCGGCTGCCACCGCACGCAGGTTCTCCTCCACGCGCGCAACCGTGACGCCGAATAGTGTCTGGTACAGATCGTAGAGCGTGTTGGGGATCGTGTCCTGCTCGAGCAGAGCGGCAAAGCGCGCGTGCGAGATGGATATCCGCTCGTCGATGATGGGCCGGTCTTCATAAGTGCGCGTCCGAGTGACACGGATAATGCGGCTCTTCGGCTCCAGCGCTAGCGCTGCGCGCTCGTCGGCGTCGGCGGTCGCTACGGCGACTTCGACATCCCGGCTTTCGGGATGAATGCGCCCGTCCGGACCGTAAAGCTGAAAAAATCTGAAATGCACGGTGTCGGAGGTATGGCGCGCAACGAAGGTGCCGCGCCCCTGATGCCGCTCCACCAGATGCTCCGCCGCGAGCGCGTCGAGCGCCTTGCGCACTGTGCCCTGGCTCACCCCGAACTCCGCTGCAAGCTGGAATTCGTTGGGCAGCGGACGGCCCGGCTCCCATACGCCCGAGTGAATGCGCCCGCTCAGAGCGCGCTGAACCTGGACGTAGAGCGGTTTTGCATCGAGCTTGTCCACTTTCGGATATCTCTCGCATCCTTGGTTTCGCGCAATTGACTTAAGTCGCAGTTCACGGTACCCATATTCTTATATAAGATATATCATTAAGTCGAGGATCACGTAACAGGAGGCACATGTGTCGGTCCCGCATTTTCTCGTTCACTCACCGAAGGACAACGTCGGCGTCGTTGTCGTCGAAGGCCTCACGGCCGGCACGCAGATGACCGGCGTCATCACCGAGACGGATTCCCAAGTGTCGGTCACGGCGCTGAACGACATCCCTATCGGCCACAAGGTGGCGCTGACCGACCTGAACACCGGCGATACGGTCACCAAGTATGGCGAGGATATCGGCCGGATGGTTGGCGATGCTCGCAAGGGCGGCCATGTTCACACCCACAATCTCAAGACGAAACGCTGGTAGGAGGGCGAAATGAGCAACCGGAAATTCCTTGGCTACCGGCGTGAGAACGGCCGCGTGGGCGTTCGCAACAACGTCGTGATCCTGCCAGTGGACGACATCTCCAACGCCGCTTGCGAAAACGTGGCAAAGAACATTCAAGGCACGCTCGCACTGCCGCATTCCTACGGGCGGCTCCAGTTCGGCGCGGATCTCGACCTGCATTTCCGCACCATCATCGGCGCCGGGTCGAACCCGAACGTGGCGGCATGTATCGTAATCGGCATCGAGCCGGGCTGGACCAACCAGATTGCCGAGGGGATCGCGAAGACCGGCAAGCCCGTCGCGGCGTTCTCCATCGAGCAGAACGGCGATATCAACACCGTCGCTGCCGCCTCGCGCAAGGCGAAGGACTTCGTGCATTGGGCGACAGAGTTGCAGCGCGAGGAATGCGATGTTTCGGACCTGTGGGTCTCGACCAAGTGCGGGGAATCCGATACCACAACCGGCCTTGGCTCCTGCCCGACCGTCGGCAACATGTACGACAAGCTGATTCCCGAGGGCATTCACGGCGTCTTCGGCGAGACCTCCGAAATCACCGGCGCGGAGCACATCTGCAAGGGGCGGGCGGCCTCGCCCGAGATCGGCGAAAAATTCATGGCCACATTCCAGGCGTATCAGGACGAGGTGATCGAGCCCCACAAGACCTCCGACCTGTCGGATTCGCAGCCGACCAAGGGCAATATCGAAGGCGGCCTGACCACCATCGAGGAAAAGGCGCTTGGCAATCTCGAAAAGATTGGCCGGCAATGCCGCTATATCGACGTTCTGGAACCGGCGGAGGC
>CAZYYQ010000164.1:0-4379 GCA_964651275.1 uncultured Hyphomicrobiaceae bacterium
CGCAAACTGCACTAGAAACAATATTTTGCTAGTGCATCTTTGACGCTTTCATTCGATCTCGGACTCGCGGCTCGGTGAAGCGAATGAATGCGTCGATGCAATAGATGTTTAGTCCCGCTGTGGGATGGAGCGAGACCAAACACCTAATCTGTGAAGATGCCGCGCGGCATGTGAAAGCTCACAGTCCAGTTCGGCGCATCGACGATCTGGCTGATCCGCAGATCACCGGCCACGCTGCTCAGCATGTAGGCATCGACGGCTGCAATGCCGTGGCGGCGGGTTAGCAGGTCGATCATGCCGCGCACTGCGTCCCGTGCGCACGCGTGCAGGTCCGGGCCGATCCCTGTGGCGACATCAACGGCTCCGGGCGGGGACGTCGCCGCCTGCGGACGCACAAGGCGCGGGAATGGTGCGGCGGTTCCCTTCTGCAAATCCAGCGTCACCGTCACCTCCATCGGGCTTTCGATGGCAGTGCCGCAAACCTCGCCGTCGCCCTGCGCCGCGTGGGTGTCGCCGATCGACAGGAGCGCGCCCTCGACTTCCACCGGCAGGTAAAGCGTGCTCCCGGCCACCAGGTCGCGGATGTCCATGTTGCCGCCGGTGCGCCGTGGCGGGATGATGTGATGCGGGCCGGGTGTTGCGGGCGCGACGCCGATGGTCCCGGCGAAGGGTTCGAGCGGAATTTGCGCGGTCTGCCCGAACATCAGCGGCGTGCGCCCGGCCGGGTCGTAGCGCCACAGATGCAGCGACGGCTCCGTGAACTCGTCCGCAAGCAGGCCAAAGCCGGGGATGTTCGCCGTCCACCCCCATCCCGAGGGGCGATAGCTCTCCAGCGTGACGACCAGCATGTCGCCGGGCTGAGCGCCGTCGACGTAAATGGGGCCGGTCACGGGGTTCACGCGCCCGCTCATATCGGTTTGCAGGATGCTGACATCGCTGTCCGGCGTGATGACACCGTCCCAGGCGTCTCGGACGGTGAGCGTAAGCGTGTCTCCCGGTGCGGCGGTGGCCACGGGCGGGGTCGCGCGGTCCCAAGCGTAATGCCGGTGGCTGTCATGGATGGTCCGGTGAAGCAAATCGCCCTCCTTTCGCTCGCCCTCAGTTTGCAATCGTCGACAGCGCGGAGACAACGCCCATCAGGCTTTCGCCGACAACGAGCCCCGCGGCAATGACGATGATGCGCCGCCGGGCAAGCTCCGGAAACAGCCGCAGGACAAGCGCCGCGGCCAGTGCGCCGGTGAACAGTGAGATCGAATTCCACGCCGGGATGACAAAGGCCAGCCCCATGGCGGAGCCGCTCGGCACGAACCGGGCCATATCGGCGGGCAAAAACCGCTCGGACAGCGCCAGCACAAACGCTACGGTCGCGGCGATGATGATTGCTGACCCCGCCGCGTCGGGTAATGCGCCAACGCCGCCCATCAGCACTTCCGCAACGGCTTTCCACGTCGCAACGGCCGGGGCTGGCCATTCGGGCGTGAGCAATTGCGCCTGCGGATCGGGGATCAACACCAGGTAGGCTGCCGCACCCGCGAGGCTCCCCGCCAGCACGCCGAACACCTGCGTGATGGCCTGGAAGCCGGGCGTAGCCCCGATGATCTGGCCGGTGCGCAGGTCGTGCAGCATGTCCGCGCATTGCCCCGCCGCGCCGCCGGTGACATTCGCGGACATCAGGTTGGCGGTGATGTTGCCCGGCGATATCATGGCGAAGCTGATCTGCGTGATCTTGCCGAGCGCGCCGATCGGCGTGATGCCGGTTTCGCCGGAGACGCGCGCGGAGACCACCGCAAGCACGTAGCTGAGCAGCACGGCAGCAACGGCCTCCGGAATCGTGATGGCGAAATATTGGGTTTGTGCGCCGGTCGACAGCACCAGCACGACGAGGAACCCGGCGATCACCGGGCGCGGCGCGATCCGCCCTTCCGCTGCAATTTTTTCGGCGGGCGCCACAGCGCCGCGACGGCGCGCCATGCGCACCAGCGAGATCGACACCGAGGTGAGCGCGGCCACGACCATCAGCGTCGCGCCCGGCCAGAGCAACCACTCCACCAGCGGCCCGAACCACGCCGCATCCGCCGCCTCGCCAGCGCTGGCCCAACCGGTGCTGAGCGCGACCGGCGCGAGCAGCCCCCAGGCGATGACCGCGCCCAGCAGCGCCGACAGCCCGACGCGCAACCCCGCGATCGCGCCAAAGCCGACCATCAATAACGAGGGATCGAGCGCGAGGCCGAGATTGCTGAAGGACACGCTTTCGCCGGCGCGTGGGCCCTCCGCGACACGCGCGAACGGGATGTTGAGCGGTGGCGCAAGCTTAGGGATCGCCACCGCAAAATCGTTGACGGCCTTCAAGCCCGCCGCCACGACCCCCGCCCCGGCCAGCGCGCGCAGCCGGGCGGCTGCCTCGCGCCCACCGGCGTGGATCTCCTGCATCGCCTCGGCGGTGACGACGCCAGACGGGAAAGCGAGGTTCTCACGCATCAGCATCTGGTTCCGCAGGCCCGCCGCCACGACGACGCCGAGCAGGCTCACCACGAACAGCCAGATCGCCAGCGCATTCCACGCCAGTTCCTGCCCGGTGAGCAACGTGAGCGCGGGAATTGGCGCGGCCAGGCCGGACGAGACGATGCTCGCGGCCGATGATGCCGCCGTCTGGTTGATGTTGTTTTCCTTGAGATCGAGCGGGCGGGCGGCCCCGGTGCGCGCCAGCGTGTTCCACAGTGCATAGGCGATCAGCCCGGCGGCCACCGACATGTTGAACGACCAGCCGATTTTCAGCCCGCTGTAGACATTGCACGGGGTCAGCACAGCGCCGATGGTCATGCCGGTCAGTATGGCGCGGATGGTCAGTTCGGGCGCGGGAGCGCTGTGGGTGTCGGTTGGCATATCTCCGGGACGCCTCGCGGGTCAGGGTGGGCCGATCAATCCGGCACCGCCCCATGGGCGTATCACGACCTCGAACAGTGGGCCAAACCCGGCGAAAAGGTGAGGGTTTGCATGATGTGGCTGAAGCCGACCCGGCGCGCATTCATGGCCGCCGTCATTGGAGCGTCGATCGCGGCGGTCGCAGGGGGAATGAACGTGCGCGCTGCCGAGCAAGGCGGTCTCGCTGCGCAGATCGCGAAGCCGGGGCATATCGTGATGATGCGCCACGCGCTTGCGCCCGGCACGGGCGACCCGTCGAATTTCGCGCTTGGCGATTGCGCCACGCAGCGCAACCTGTCTGAAGCGGGGCGGCGGCAGGCGCGGCGCACGGGCGACTTCCTGCGCGAAGCGGGCGTTCGCGAGGCGCGCGTGTTTTCGAGCGAGTGGTGCCGCTGTCTGGAGACCGCGCGGCTTCTCGACCTCGGTCCGGTCGAGCCGCTGCCAGCGCTTAACTCCTTCTTCGAGGATCGCGCCAGCGGCCCGGCGCAGACCGGCGCGCTGCGCGAGGCCATCGCGCAGATGGACCTGTCGCGGCCCGTGGTGATGGTGACCCATCAGGTGAATATCACCGCGCTGACGCGGGTGTTTCCATCATCGGGCGAGATGGTCGTGGTGAAGCGTGTGGCGGACGGCGGCATCGACGTGCTCGGGACGATTGCACCGCGCAAGACAGATTAAGGCGCTTTCGCGGTTGACCGCGCACGCCGCTCCGGTATACATGCCCGATTGACGAAATTTCTCCGCGCCGCGGTCTGTCAGGACCATGCCGCGCGGATGCCTTCAAATAAGATCAGGACAGACATGGCCAATACCCAAGCAGCCAAGCGGGCGGTCCGCGAGATCGCCCGTCGCACAGAAGTCAACAAGTCGCGCCGCAGCCGCGTGCGCACCTTCATCCGCCGCGTCAACGAGGCGGTGGCCGCCGGCGACGCCGACACCGCGCGCGAGGAACTACGCAAGGCCCAGCCCGAGATCATGCGCGGCGCACAGAAGGGCATCATGCACCAGAATACCGCCGCCCGCACTATTTCCCGGCTCGCCGCGCGCGTACGCAAGATGGGCGAAGCGCAGGGCTGATCCTGGCCTTGCCTCCCCATATCTAGCCCCTGTATTGCCGATCCACCCCAAATCACGTACGTTGTGGCGGTTTGGCGCTGCACGGGGGACGCGATGGAGCTGGTCGGACTGGCCATTGTGGGCTTGGCCGTGCTCTTGGCGTTCAGCCTCGGCAGCAAGGGCAGCGGGTCGAAAGGCGGCTCCAGCGACATCCCCTCTTCCAAGATTTATGACGTCTACAGTGACATCATTCAGCCCAACCGCGGCGATTCCGACTACACCAAGGCGCGGCGGAAGAAGCTGCGCGAGACGCTTGCGAAGCTGGAGCGCGAGTTGAAGGCCAACGAAGACCTTCGCGCGGCGTGGGAGAGCAAGCGGGTGGACAAGACGGACGTGTTCGA
>CAZYYQ010000165.1:0-4327 GCA_964651275.1 uncultured Hyphomicrobiaceae bacterium
GATCGTTCTGCTGACGCGCCGGCAAGGTATCCTGCCGGAAGAGCAACCGAAGCCGGTTCGGCGGCGAAATTGAGCCTGCTCAAGCGCGCTCCGGAAGCCGAACGGCAAACCAAACCGCCAGCAGCCCACCCAGCCCCAGCGTGGCGAATGCCGCGCCCCAAACGATGCTCTCGCTCGCCTCGCCAGCACGCAGCAAATCGACCACACCACCGAACACCAGAGGCGCCAACGCGCCGGAGATGAACCCGGCCAGCGACCGCGCCGCCAGCATTGCGCCGAGCGCACCCGGCTCCACCCGCTCCGCCATCGCCGTGGACAAGACCGGCGAGTCCCCCAGCGCGAAGAACGAATACAGGATCACCAGCGCCGCAATCAGATAAGGCGTGAACACCACGAGCCAGCCGATGCCGAACGAGAATCCGGTCGCGATGGCAGCGGCCCAGATCAGCACGGTGCGCCGCCCGATCCGGTCCGACAGCCGCCCCATGCTGTAGGCCGAAAACGCGCCGACGAGGTGCAGGGCAGTAACGAAATACGCGCTCGACTGCGACGCCTTGGCTGTGCCCTCGCCGCTGATGACGAAGCTCGTCGCGATCAGGGCCGGAGCCCAGGTCCACATGCCGATCAGTTCCCAGTTGTGGGATGTGTAGCCAAGCAAAAGATTGCGCGCGCTGCGGTTGGCGCGAAGTTGCCGCCACATCCGCATGTCCGGGGCGCGAGGATGTACCACATTCGGCAGGCTGCCAATCGCCAGCAGCAGCAGGATCATCCCGGCCGCGGGCATCGCCCCAGTGATCAGGAACGCTGTCTGCCATCCGGACAAGCCAAGCGAGAAGCCGGTCACACCGATCGAGGCCGCGTATCCGACCGATGTCGAGGCGATCAGCGCACCAATCGCGCCGCCAAGCCGTTCGGGCTGCACATTTTCGCGAAACAGGATAATGAGCGGCGTGTAGACCCCGCCCTGGCACAGGCCGATCAGGCTGTAGAGGATCAGGCTGGAGGCGTAATCGCGCGCAAACACGGCGAACGCGCCGCATGACATTGCGGTGGCCCAGGCGGACAGGACCACCGCGCGCTTGGCCCCGATCGCGCCGGCAAGCCACGAAAACCCCAGTAGCGAGAACGCATAGGCAAAGTAAAAGCCCGAAACGATGGTGCTGACTTTCGCCGCGCCGATCTCCCAGGTTTCCATCAGCACCGGAATGCAGCCGGCGACTGTCATGAAAGGCAAAAACAGGAACACCCGCGCGATGAACACGGTCGGAAGGACGCTTCGGCTCATGCCATCATTCTTCTTGTTGGCGGCGCTGAAGGAAGTACGGGCGCGGCGGGTGTCGTTTTTTTGGGCATCTGCTGCGCCGCCTGATGCGCGGCAAGTGTTTTCCCGTTAGGATCGGACATCGTCCATATGTTTGCAATGCGCCAAGGGAGGACCCCGATGCACAAGACAATTCTCGTTCCGGTCGATCCGGCAGATACCGACAGAGCGGCTTCCATGATCAAGGTGGCGCGTCAGCTCGGCGGCAGCGACGATACGAAGATCGTCCTGATGAGCGTCGTACAGGACATCCCGACTTACGTCGCCGCCGAACTTCCTGGCGGCGTGACCGACAAGGCCAAGCAGCGCACGCAGGAGACTCTGCGCGAGATCGCCGCGCGCGAAGGCGTCGATGCGGACATCGTCGTGCGCAGCGGCCAGGCGTCGGCGGGCATCCTCGGCACGGCCAAGGAAAAACGCGCCGATGTCATCATCATCGCCTCGCATCACCCCGACTTGACCGACTACCTGCTCGGCTCTACAGCACACCGGGTCGTGAGGCATGCGCCTTGTTCGGTCTATGTGATGCGCCCGCGCAAGCAGTGAGAGGGACAGCGGGCTATTCCGCAGCCTGAGGACTCGGTTCTGGCGAGGGCAGGCGTTTAGGCAAAGCAGCCACGGCCGCCAGCGTCACGACAGCCGCAGCCGCGAGGATGCGGAACAGCGTGTCAAAGCCCCAGTTGGCATAGACGAAAGCCACCATCGGCAAGGTCAGCGCCAGCACGGTGAACGCGACCACGAATCGGACCGCATAGATCTGCGCCCGGTTCGTCCCGCTGGCCAGCTTGCTGATCATGAAATCGTTGATCGGGATCTGGCCGAACGCGCCGAGCATAAAGCCCAGAGCCGCGGCGAAGGCCAGCCCGTCCGTCAGCCCCGGCATCAGCGCGAAGCAAACGATCTGGATCACCGCGACAGACATGAACACCGCGCGCGGGCCGAACCGGTCGAGCAGGCTGCCGACCAGAACCTGTGCGAATGACGCCACGGCAAACACGATGAAAGCCAGCCCGCCAATGGTGGTCGCGAGGTCATCGGGCGTCACGCCGGGCAGTCCGCTGAACCAGGCTGAAATCTGGGCGGCGAAGCCCTGCATCCGCTCGGCGAAAATTTTGGGCAGCGCAAACGTCGTTGACTGGAAGATGATCGAGGTGACGGCGGTGGTCAGGAACACGATCGCCGAAATCCGCATCATCAGCGCGCGATGCGGCGACGGTGAGGCGGGCTGCTCCGCCTCGCGCGGCTGCTTCGCCCGCTTCCGGTCTGCGGTTATTTCGCCCCAGCGCAATCCCATATAGGCGAATCCGAGCGCGATCGACGCGACGCCCGGCAGGATAAACGCGAGCCGCCACCCGGCATGGTCGATCATATAACCCGTCAGGAGGGCGGCGGATGCCACGCCCAGGTTGCCCCAGACGCCATTGATCGCAATGCGCATGCCGGTATTGCGCCACGTCAGGCTGACGATTGCCAGCCCGACCGGGTGATAGATCGCCGCGAACATGCCGATCACGAACAGTCCGGTGCCTACCTGAAGCGGCGTTGACGCGAAGCCGGTCCCGATTGATGCCAGCCCGATGCCGATGAAGAACACGCACATCATGCCGTCGCGGCTCCAGCGGTCGGCGAGCCGGCCGGCTGGCAGGGCAAATATGCCGAACGCCAGGAAGCCGGGCGTCGCGTAGCCAAGGAGTTCGGCGTAACCCACGCCCCACTCCCGGTGAAGGGCGAGCGCGGCCACGGTCGCGAAGATCAGCATGAACAAGTGGTCCAAGAAGTGCCCGATGTTGAGCAGCAGGAAATAGAGCCTGTCACGCGTCATCCAATTGCCTTTCACCGAAGCCACTCTTGGCTCGTGATACCGGCCTCGCTCTGGTCGCGCCTAATTCTATCACGCTGAGCCAGACTTTCGCCGCGGCTCTGCCATAATGGCCTTTTACCGATTGCGTAATGTGTTTATACGGAGTTGGAACGGAAAAGCCGGGAGTTGGGGGAAACACATGCGTAGGGTAACTCAGTGTTGCATAGCTCTGGTTTATTTGATCGCTCTTGTCGCGGGTTTTATTGTTTATGCTGGCCATTCACATGCACAAGGCAGTTATGCTGAGCGATACCAGGACGAAAAAGAACAGGCAAACCTGAATACCGTCACGATAATTGGCTCAGGAACGAAGTCTCCTTACACCAAATTTGCCGAAGACATCCAGAGTGTCCTCGACGATTTCGACACCAATTCGCTTCGCGTACTTCCCATCCTTGGGCGTGGCGGCGGACAGAACATGCTTGACGTGCTGTTCCTGAAGGGCGTCGACATGGGCGTGGTCGAGGATGATGCGCCAGCGTATTTCCAGAAACAAGACGAGGTGCTGTTCGGCCGCGTGTACGATCGCGTACACTACATCGCCAAGCTGGCAAACTCCGAATTTCATCTTTTCGCCCGCAAGGAGATCACCAGTCCGATGCAGCTTGCGGGCAAGAAGGTCAACGGGCACCGGAAATTCAGCAGCAGCCACATCGTGACCGAGACGGTATTCAGTCTGCTCGGGGTGGACGTCGAGATCACTCACTTCGACGCCGATGCCGCGATGGACAAGCTCAAGAAGGGCGAGATCGACGCCATCGTGCGCAAGGCTGCCGCGCCGCACAAGGCATTCGCGCCAACGGAACTGGATGGAGATACGCGCTTTCATTTCGTGCCGATTGACGAGAGCACCGTCGGCAAGGAAGCGTACGACCGCCTCATGACGAAGTATCTCCCGGCTCAGCTGCCCGGGGAGTTGTATCCTCATTTCATGAAGCCCGAAGAGTCGGCGCCGACCGTGTCGAGCAGCATGCTGCTGGCCACATATGCCTGGCCGGAGAATACCGACCGCTACCGTCGGGTGGCCAATTTCGTCGAAAAGTTTTTCAACAATATCGACAAGCTGCGCGATGGCCCCTACCACCCGAAGTGGAAAGAGATCAATCTGGCAGCCTCCGTTCCGGGCTGGACGCGCTTCAAGGCGG
>CAZYYQ010000166.1:0-4307 GCA_964651275.1 uncultured Hyphomicrobiaceae bacterium
AAGCCGACGATATCGCCGTCCGGTCCGGCGCCGCCCTCGACCGTCTCGCCAAGTTTGAGCAACACACCGGGCGCGTCCTCATCAGGGTAGTTCACATAGACCGGCTCATTCACTTTCAGGTCGGCGACGTTCGCGAGCCGGTTCGACGGGTACGAGACCCGCGCAAGCTGCGGCGCGGCCTTGGTCTCTTGTGGCAGCGCAGTGGCGGTCGCGACGCCAGCCGCCGCAAGGCCGGTGCCGCGCAGGAACTGACGGCGACCAACGTCTACCATGTTGGGGCAACGTTTCATGCATTTCCTCCCGAGCAGTTTTGTTATTGCACGGGGTGCAACGCAAAGGCGGTGCCAAACGGGAGAACAATTTTATGATGATTCGTCAATGGTTTGAGAATCAAGAACGGAACGCAACGTTCAGATCAACGGACATTGCCACAGTGCGTGTTCGATTTTCCGAACATCCGTTCGACCAAAACCGGCTCAATCGTCCGACAGGCCATAGCGCCGCATCTTCTCCCATAGTGTCGTGCGCGACACGCCCAGCACAATTGCGGTCCGCCCGATCTGCCCGTCATTCTCGGCGAGCGCGGCTTTGATCTCTCGCCGTTCAGCGGCCTCGCGCGCATCCGCGAGCGAACGTGACGCTCCGCCTGCCGCTACGTCCGGCGGATATTGCTCGGGGAAGAGATCCTGCGGGCCGATCCAGCCGCCCAGACTGAGCGCAAGCGCCCGCTCCATCCGGTTACGCATTTCGCGGACATTGCCTGGCCAGTCGTGGGCCAGCGCGGCCCGTTCAGCCGGACCGCTGATGCCGCGTGCGACATTGTCGCCGTCGCCCACGCCTGTCTGGAAGAAGCGCGCCATAAGCCATGGAATGTCATCGAGCCGCTCCCGAAGGGGAGGAAGATAGGCCTCCACCACATTGATCCGGTAGTAGAGATCGGCGCGGAATTTCTTCTCCCGGATCAGCATGTCGATTTCGCTGTTCGTTGCAGCCACCAGCCGGGCGTAAAAAGGGATCGCCGTCTCGCCGCCGAGGCGATAGAACTGCCGATCTTCCAGCACACGCAAAAGCTTGGACTGAAGCGGCATGGCCAGTTCGCCAATCTCGTCGAGAAAAAGGGTCCCCGCTCCGGCGCGCTCGGCATAGCCTTGATGGCGCTTGCTCGCCCCGGTGAAGGCACCTGCCTCGTGGCCGAACAGTTCGTTTTCGAGCAGCTCCGCGGGGATCGCGGCGCAATTGACCGCCATGAACGGCGCGCGACCGCGCGACAGCCCGTGGAGGAATCGCGCACAAACCTCCTTGCCGGTGCCGGTCTCGCCGGTTAGCAGCACCGGGCTGTCGATGTCTGCGATCCGGCGCAGCAAGGATTCGATCCCACGCATCGCGGGCGACACCCCCAGCACGCCGTCGTCGAGCGTATTCACGGCCGGCCGGAGCGAGCCTTGAACCCGCTGAAGGAATTTGTCCATTTCAAATGGCTTGGTCACGTAATCGGCCGCGCCCTCGCGCATTAGCGCGACCGCCTGATCGATCTCGCCATACGCCGTCATGAACAAAAACGGCGGTGCGTCCTCACGCGCCCGCAACGACTCAAACAGCTTTGCGCCGTCCATTCCCGGCAGGCGAATGTCGCAAACGATGAGATCAACCTCGCGCAGGCGCGGCTCCCGCTGCACCGCTTCCCCGCTGGAAAACAGCCGCACTTGCGCGCCTTCGAGCCCGAGGCTCTGCACCAGGGACTCGCCCATGATCGAATCGTCCTCGACGACCGCGATGGTCTTGCCTTCAAGCGACGCCATATTTACTCTCCTTCGAAAAAGGGAATGTCAGTCGCACGTGCGTGCCCGATGCCCCGGTTTCCACTTCCGCGGCGCCGCCGGCTTCGTCGAGAAGCTGGCGCACCATCCACAAGCCCAGGCCGTCCCCCTGCTTCAGCGGCCCCTCGCCCGGCGAGCCCGCCTCCAGAAACTGGCGGTAGGATTTCGGCATCCCGTTGCCCTCGTCGGCTATTTCGATTGTCAGGAAATCCTCATCATGCATTGCTGTGAACGAAAGACGCCCGCCTGCAGGACAGGCGGCGCAAGCGTTGAGCAGGACATTCAACGTCGCGTCGCGGACCGCCCGGCCCGCCACGCAAAGCTCGCGGTCGATCCCGTTATGCCAGTCCAGCGTCAGGCTTTTCTGGCGCAGCGAAGGCTTGATCAGATAGCGCAGATCGTCGATCGTTTCACGCCCGACAGGGCGTTGACCGTCTGGCTGACGGTGGGTCATCAGCGTTGCGCGGACCACGTCGCGAATACCGCTCAGACCCCTCTCAAGCAGATTGACCGAAGCGCGGCGCACAGGCTCGCGCTCTCCGTAGCGCTTCAGCGTGTCGAGCGCGTTGAACAGCCCACCGAGCGGGTTGTTGATCTCATGCGCCATGCCCGAGGCGAGACGCCCGAGACTGGCCAGCCGCTCCTCCCGCGCGAGCCGGCGCGTCAGTTCCAGCCGCTCGTTGGCAGCCTGCGCCATGGCGTTATACCGCTCGAAAAGCTGTCGAAACTCGCCTGAGGCCGCGCGCACCTCGGCGTCCGGGATCGTCTCGACAGGCCCGCCGCTGGCCCGGTCGAGATAGGAGCCAAGCGTACGCACCGGCTCCACCATGCGGCGCACCACATAATAGCCCAGCCCGGCAAGCGCGAGCGTGATGGCCGTGTTGGTCCAGATCAGTTGCCAGAGCACAGCGCGGCGCTCCGCAAGCAGCCCGGAGATATCCAACTCGGTATAAATGCTCCCGACCTGCTGGCCCTGGGTTCTCACCGCATGGAGGAGCCGTGCGGTTTGATCGCTTTCGTCGATCCGCAACGCACCGCTGGTCAGGTCGTCGCCCGTTGCGGCTGGAAGCGGCTGCCCGGTGGGAATGCGCAACGGATCGCTTGCTGCAATGACATCGCCGCCGGAATTCAGGACTATCGTGCTGATCACCCTCAGGCCCGACGACTGCGGCCGCGCGCGTTCCAGCGTGTCGAATACCTCCCACACGTCCTCGCGCAAGATGGATGGCAGCAGGCTTGCGTCGAGGCCATCGAGATAGGTCTGACTGACCGCGCGCAAATGGCTCTCCTGGGTCTGCGCGAGGCGGGTGAGCACAGTGTTTGATATGATCACGCTGACGGCGACCATCAGCATGATGACAAGCAGCGGCACCCTGATCGTGATCGACCATTGGGATGGACGGAACGCGCGGATCATCCTGGGCTACCCAAAGCGTCTCACAAGTTCGGCCTTCGCGGCGATCGGTTCATAGAGCGAAGAAGAAACGCGCGCGAAGCCGTCGATCCGAAGATAATCGAGAACGATCCGGCCCTTCTCGGTCTGGTTCATCTGCGTCAGCGCGCGCTGAAGAGCCTGTGTCTGGAGCGTAACGGCCGCCTCTGCCGGCACGGCGATGGGCGGAAAGCCAAGCCATTCGGATTTGCGGACGACGCGCGTGCCGCGCGTCAGCTCCGGCTCAGCCTCGGCCATGACTTCCCAGACATAGCCGTCGACGCTGCCGCTGTCCGCCAGACCCGAGGCGACGGCGCGCACGACATTGCGGTGTGCATATGTGAAGAATACGCGGCTGAAGAAATTTTCCGGGCGGATGCCGCTGCGCGCAAGCAGGGCTGTTGTGACGAGATAGCCGGAGTTGCTGTTCGGGTCGGAGAAAGCATGGACACGCCCGCGCAAGTCCTCGATGCCGGTCGCGGGATCGTCCGCCCGGGCAAGGATATAGGACTGGTAGAGTGGACGGCCCCGCCAGACCGGAGCGGCCACAAGCCGTAGCCGGTCGCGGAACGCGACGTATGGATAGCCGCAGATCCAGGCCGCATCGAGCTGGCCGGAAACCAGCAGAGTAGTGATTTCCTCGTAGGTCCGGCGCAGTACGAGCTTGACCGGCCGCTGCATGGCTTCGCTCAAGTAGGTCCGCAGCGCCGACAGGAGATCGAGATCATTCGTCAGCAATACCGGCGTAAGACCTAAACTCAAAGGGTTGTCAGGCTGCGCCGCGTGCGACGCCCCCATCGTCAGGAGGCTTGCAAGGCCACCGCCGGCGAGGCCAAGCAGCGATCTGCGCGTCAAGGCTGCCCGACCTATGGCGGGCGCGAACGGCCTTGGCGATCCATGATCCGTCACGGCATTTCCTACCCTATGATTATCTTTCTTGCATTATTGAGCTATTTGAGCGGTCGCGCAAACCGCGTGGCCTTCCGCCGGCTGGCCCAGAGCCTGTTCAATGAAAACGGAGTCATTCTCTGCCTCGAAGCACCTCGAATGCGCACTAG
>CAZYYQ010000167.1:0-4290 GCA_964651275.1 uncultured Hyphomicrobiaceae bacterium
CGCCGTATCGACGGGCGCTGCTGGGACATCGAGCGCGACATCCGCATCAACCACAGCTTTGCTGCGGCCCTGTGGTCCCGCGGCGAACGAAAACGCGCCCGCGCGCTTCTGGATTGTTCGCGAGAAATCACCGTCGACACCTTGCGCCTGCCCGATGGCAGCGAATGCGAGCAGATCGTCTCGCGCCAGGCCTGCCGCCAGCGTGCCTGCCTCATCTGCTCACGGGTCACCGCCTGGAAGCGCCGGCGCAAACTGCATCAGGTCATCGCGGAATATTTCCAGAAGCCGCAAGGCACCCATCCCGTGCTTATCGTGCTCACGCGTCCCGCTGTTCCCTACACCGAGCTGCGCAGCGAGTTCACCGAAGCCCATGCCGCGCTCAGAAAATTCCTGCGCGCCAGAAAGTTCGAGCGCGCCTTCGGCTCTTTCGCCCGCACGACAGAATTCAACTTCAACCGCGAACGCGGCACCTGCAATGTGCATTTCAACCTGCTGGCCATGGCTGCGCCCCACTACTTCGCCGATCCCGATATCTACCTGGATCAGCGCCGCGATCTGGCACCGCTGTGGTCGCGCTGCTGCGGCACGGCTGACAAGCGCATTGTCTGGATTGAAGAAATCCGCCACGGCGATGAGGACGGGCTGCGCCACGCCGTGTTCGAGACCTGCAAATACATCACCAAGCAATACGCCTTCGTCGCGCAGGACGCGCGCGGGCGCATCACGGTCGACCCCGACCCGTTTGTCACCATCACACAGGCCATGCACGGCGTGCGGTTCTTCGCACTCGGCGGCCTGTTCCGCCTTCTCCATGCCGATATCGCCAAACGCGAGGCGGATATGGGGAATGTGAGTTTTGCCGAGCGGCTGGGCGCAACGCCGGTTTGCACCACCCGCTGGCAATGGAGCTCACGCCACCGCCGGTTCATCCGAGCCGCCACATGAGACCGAAGATAGGAGACTACACTATGCAAATGCCAGCCGACGCTTTTCTCGCCGTTCAAGGCACGGCGAAAAACATCATCGAGAAGCAAACCGCCGATGGGCCGAAAACCTACGTCATTCTGGAAACGCTGAACAACTTTGGCGAGCGCGAGGCGTTCTTCGTCAAGGTCGGCGAAGGCGTCAATGTCAGCGACTTCGAGGTCGGCCAGAAATACTTCATTCCGGTGCTGACCTTCGTCGGCGACAACCGCCGCCTGTTCCTGCGCACCAACCCGGAGCATCCGCCGCAAAGGCTGGACGGCTGACCTGATGCGGGGGCGGGTTTAACCGCGCGTCCCCGCCACCACCGCCTTCATCTTCGAACTGAAAGCCACGCAGATAACGCCGTTTCTGCGAACAGAAAGACTT
Organism: uncultured Hyphomicrobiaceae bacterium; assembly: GCA_964651275.1. Classification (GTDB taxonomy): domain Bacteria; phylum Pseudomonadota; class Alphaproteobacteria; order Rhizobiales; family Rhodomicrobiaceae; genus Dichotomicrobium. The sequence continues at coordinate 1,354 of CAZYYQ010000167.1, forward strand.
TGCCATGACGCACCCTTCTGATCCTGATACGCCGCCCATCAACTGGGCAGGTCGCCTGTTGCGCATTGCGCTGATTGCAGCACTTGCCGGCATGATCGGCGCATCGATGACCATGAACGTTGTCGCCGGGGCGGGCCTGATGGAATCCGCCTTCTACTCATTCCTGCTGGTTGTGGTTTTCCTGGCAAGCGACGGTATCAAGGTCCACGTCCTGTTCTGGTTCAATAATGCTATTCGCAACGGCAGCCTGTGGCACGCGGCGCTGTGCGTCCTGCTGGGGGCGCTGACCGTGAGCTTCAGCCTGTTTTCCGCCTACACTTTCGGGATTGCCGAACGCTTCGCGCGCTTGGCGCAGGCCGATGCCGATGACAAAAAAAGCGCCTATGTCGAGCGCCAGCTGGCAGACGCCAACAAGGCGCTTGGCGCGCGCCGCACCACCCGCACGGTCGCGGAAATCGAGGCGGAACGCCGGGCCATCCTGAACGAGGGGCTGCGCTCTGAACGCGGCACCATCGGCGATTACACCCAAAACTGCACCAACCCGACGCCGCGCACGCGCACGCGCTGCGACCGGTATAACGAACTGGGCACCGAACTGGCCGCCGCCCGCGCCGCAGAAGAAGCCGCACACCGGCGGCAGAAGATGGAAGACGAGGCCATGGCCGCCTGGGATGACGCCAAACCGGCCGACACCCAGCTGGCGGCCCTGTCTGAGCTGACCGGCTACTCTGAGCGCAGCATCCTGCAGGCGATGGCCTGGTTCCTTGCCCTGCTGACCGAATTCGGCAGCATCGTCGGTCTGTATCTGGCGAACAAGCTGTCCGCGGCGTTCCGCCCCAAGGATCCCCCGCCTCCTGGAGCCGGCCGGGCAAGCGCAGCCGCTGACTGGCCGCAAGCCGGGGGCCCGCAGGGCGATGTCATCTGCCCGCTGGCAAACCGCAACGTCGGCACCAATGCCGGCGGCATCCGCGAGTTGTCCAACAAGGACCAGACCCATGACGGATAACCCATTTGGCCGCTTTGTGGGCAAGCACCCCATCGCCTATACCGCTGGCGCGTTCCTTGGCCGCAAACTGGGTGAGACGGTTGCAAACAGGCGTGCGCAGGCCGCGCATCGCCGCAACCTGAAAGCCTTCCGCATCGGACATCTGGACGAGGCTCGCCAGTTCGCGACCTTGCTGCAGATCGCCGCCAAGGAACAGCTGCTGCGCCCGGTCCAGCATGACCCGCGCATCGCGGCGATTGGCTGGACGCCCGGCGAGCTTCATGACTGCGACGGGTATATCGACGTCACGCCCGAGATGGACGCCGCGGATTTGGCCAATGCGATTATGGCCGCGCGCGGCTACCAGGAGATCGACGAGGCGGTCAAAGCCGATGCGGCCGCCTTCCGCGACGCGCTGAGCCGCAGCGATGTGCATCCCGCCTTGGCCGATATCGATTTCGGCGGCTGTTGGCGCGGGCTCGGGCATCACGCCAATGGCGCATCACTGAACCGGCACCAACTGCCGGAAGGCACGCTGGGCCTGAACGCACTGTATTACCCGGCGCTGTGGTTTCAGGTGATCGGTATCGATGCGCACGGACAAAAGCACGAGCGCACCATCGTTGATGAGTATCCCGAACATACCTGGCTCATGCTGTTCGCCTCGCTGGCCTGGACAGAGCGGCTGGAGCATCCAAATCTGGCCTTGCCCGAGCCGAACAAGAAACGTGGCGACCGGCTTTGCGCCGGCGTGGCCCAACTGGGCTGCGCGCTTGATCCGTTTATCAAGCTCCCGCTGGTGCTCAGCGAGCTCAATACCAAATTCCACAATTACCGAATCGATGTTGAGGCCAGCACGCCCGCACGCTATCCCATCCGCCGGCTTGGCGGCGGGCTGGTTGATGTCGGGCTGTTTACCCGCCACCGCGATGACATTGCCCGGCAATTGAAACGCGATGTCGAGCTCGAAGCCGATCCGGACGACACCAATGTCGTGCTGCTCCGCGACCTGTCGCTAGGCGCGCAGCACACGGTGAGCCTGCCCAAACTGCTTGCGCATGGGCCGGAACATCTGCAGCAAGGCCAGCTGCATCTGGGCCGCGATGTGGCAACCGGCGATGATCTGTGGCTGGCGCTGCCTGATCTCACCCATACCCTGATCGCCGGTGAAACCGGCTCGGGCAAATCCTCCTGGATCGTGAGTTTGATCGAGGGGCTGCGCGCGCAAGGCCAAGCCTGCGAGCATCTGTATCTGTGCGACCTGAAGCAGGTCGAGTTCGCCCGTTATGCCGGCACCGCCGCCAACATCACCGTGGTCGATGAGCGTGACGCGCTGTTTGATATCGTCGAGCGCGTGCATGACACCATGCTGGAGCGGCTCAGCCGCGCCAAACAGACCGGATACCGGGATTCCAGCGAGCCGCTGATCGTGCTCATTATCGATGAGTTCGCCAATCTGATGCTGATGGAGAGCTGGCTCGACGGCGACGCGAAAAAACAGCACAAGCGCACCATCAGCCGGCTCGTCGATCTCGGCATGCGCGCGCGCAGCGCCAATATCCGGCTGGTGATTTCGCTCCAGCATCCGATCGACAGGCACATCCCCTCAGCGCTGAAGTTCAACTGCCCGAGCAAGCTGTTGTTTCGCGTGTCCTCGCGCACCTACACCGCGCTGATGTTCGGCGATGCCGATGACGCCTTGTTCCGCACGCATCCGCGCGACCTGTTGCCCGGCCAGGCCTATTACCAGCGCCCCGGCCAGCCGCCGCGCCTGTTGCAAGGCACCTTCCCCGGCTAACCCGAACCCGACAACTACGACCCCGCCAAATTGGAGACCGCCGCCATGCGCACCACCACAGAAGACGAGTACCTGCTGACCACCACCGAAGCCGCCGCCTATCTGCGCTTAGCGCCGAAGACGCTGGAGCGCTTGCGCATCACCGCCGGCGGCC
>CAZYYQ010000168.1:0-4208 GCA_964651275.1 uncultured Hyphomicrobiaceae bacterium
TCAGTTCTGAGCCGTCGAGGAAAGCATAGAGCGGCGCCTGAATGCCGCAGCGCGCAACGAACTCCTGCGCGGGGACAAACAGCGCGTAAAATACCACGATAGTGCCGTAAATGGCCCAGGAGACCTGACCGTGCCCGTCCAGCGAGATTTTCGCGGGCGCGATAACCGGCAGATGCTGCACATGCGGCACTAGCGCGATCAGCAGCCATTTGACCCCCGCCAGCACCGCGATGAAGACGAGCGACGCCTTGATGGCAAGGCTCAGGGCGGATCGCCAGTTGTCGAGCCGCAGGCCGAAGAACGCCAGCGGAAAGCCACTTAGCCGGATCACGCTCCAGAATGCGGCGGCGAACATCAGGATCACCAGCGGCGTGATGGCGATGCGCGCTTCGGATGGCAGGTTCAGCCCCGCCACCGCGCCGAGCGCCAGCGTATAAACCGACAACATGGACAATGCGCCGACGAGTACCAACGCGATTGCGTTGCGGTAGCCAGCCAACTCCGCCTCGTGGCGCAGCGCATCGACCCGAGCATCGAGCGTGTCGCGCAGCTTGGTCGCCATGTGAAACGCAAGCTGGTTTTCCAGCGCGCGGCGCGCACGGCGGGAAAACGAACCGCGCGGAATCGCATCGAGGTCCAGCACGGCGGCACGGACATCGGTCCGGCAGCGCGCCGTGGCCGAAGCCGGGCGTCGGTCGAGCAGCGAAACCGAGCCGACGATTTCATCCGGCCCGCGTACGGCGATCTCGTATTCCAGCGGCATGCGCGTGAGCGGATCGTGGCCGCATTTGCACACCGACACCTCGCCCGAGACGATGATGTAAAGACAGCCGCCGGTGCGCTCGCCCTCGCGGAACAGCGTTTCGCCAGCCTCGAACTCGGCGAAGCGCAGATGGGTGCGCAGCGTAGCCAGCACGTCGGGCCGCAGAGCCGCGAATGGCGTGATCCGCTCCAGCCGCGGTGAAGGCTTCTCCTTGAGCGAGCCCGCCGCCCGGGGTGCGGGTCCTGCAGCGGCCCCGGCCTGACCAGGTGCAGGTATCGTGACGTCGGCTGGCATGCGTTTCCATGTCCTCAGGTGGTTTCCCCAATCCATCATTATCACCGGCTTCTCGTTGGATAGCCGCCTTTCCTTGATAATGGGTCTATGCAGGCCCCCAAAACAGCCGGTCATGCTTAGCGTTGAAGCGATTTGATCCACCGTGAATCGGTGCTTGTGGGCTTGATCACTGGCCAAAATGACACAAGGCCGGGCTTGCAGTGGTCTTGAAGAGGGGATTGAGTTGCTTGTCACGCGGGCGTTCTGCACAGTCGGCGGAAAGCTCAGGGGAAGCGCATGAGGCGCAGGGCTGATGGGCGTAGTGCCGCTGGTATTCAGGGGCTATTCATTTCCCGCGTTCCAGGCTTGTGGCGAACAGGTTTGTTGGGAGACATTTCATGAATGCGAGATTTTCGTTTCTTCGGCGCACTGCGCTGCTGGCGCTCATCCTTCTTCAAGGCATGATTGCCGGAGCGTCTGCGCAGGATTTCTCGCGGCTCCAGTGCCCGACGCTGATTGAGCTTCGTCTCGAAATGCTGGTGCGTTACGGCTACTGCCCGCGCGATCGCTTCTATGGACGCATGTTCGCAGAGCAGGCTCAGGGCTGTGATCCGTCGCTGAGCGATCTTCAGGTGCAGGACAAGATCCTGAACGATCCGTCCACACCTGAGGCCGATAAGAAGCGCTATCAGACGCTGCTGCGCTTCCTGCAGCGGAACAATTGCGATATCTAAAACGTCTACAGCAAGAGTGGGGTCGGCTTAGCCGGGGGTGAGTTAGCCATGTCGCAAAGTAGCGAAAGCGCCCAACTGCCGCTGGTTTGGCGATTCTTCAAGATCATCGGCGACATCATCTGGGATATGCGCGCCCCGCTGATCGTTTCCGTGGGCGCATTCATAGTGTTCTACGTCCCCGGCCAGACCCAGGAAATTTATCGGGTGCTCGCACTCGAGGTGGAGACCGCCGCTTACCGCCCGATCATCTCGCTGATCCTGCTCGCGGGCTTAAGCTACTTCCTTTGGTCGATGTCGCGTTCGCTCTGGCACAACTCTGTCGACATTGACCCGAAAATCACCTTCAGCCCGCTCGCCCGATTTCTTTCACACGTTTTCTCGATGATGATCGCCCTGCTGCCCATCACGGGCGTGCTGATGGCGATGACGCCCACGGATATTCAGGGAATGCTGAAGCTGATCGGCGAGGTCGGCATCCCCGGGGAGGCGGACAAGGAGCTTGTCGGCGGGCAGTTTGCCATCGTGTCTCAGGACATCGTGCGCAGTCTGCGCAGCCAGGACAATTTCCCGCCCTACATCTCCGAGATCGTCGATAATTACAATCTGGTCGCGGTCCACCTGCTGATGGCGATCCAGGCTGTAGCGGCGCTGCTTGTGGTGGTGTTCCTGTTCCTTCTATGGCGCGCGTTTCTGCGCGGTACCGACTTCTCCCGGCACCCGTTCGCCCTGCGCTACTTCATCCCTATCGTGATCCTGATCGCCGCAATCACCGCGCTCGTGGCGGCGCAGCCGATCATCCGTTCACTCGGCGGCGGGCCGTTGCTGGTTACGTGGATCCTTTCCGGCGCCGGCAGCTTCGCCATCATCTGCCTGTTCCTGATGGCATTGACCTATCTGCTCGCGGGGGCGACGCGCGTCTATGACGTCGTCGGCATCCCCGCAGTCACCATTCTGGTGTCCGCGGCCCTGATCTTCGCGTTCTTCAACTGGAACAACAACCACAGCGTCCGTCTGGAGCCGGCCGATCCCACGGCCGAGGCCAAGGCCGACGATCTCTATGCTGCTTTCCTCGACTGGTACGACCAACGCCCGCCAGAGCGCACCAGGCTCTATACGGACCGGCCGGACCCGCAGAAATACCCGGTCTATATCATCGCTGCGCAAGGCGGAGGCGTTTATGCCGCGAATCTGGCGGCCTTGACGCTGGCACGGCTCTACACCGCGTGTCCGGCGCTGCGCCATCACGTGTTCGCGGTCAGCGGCGTGTCGGGCGGCAGTCTTGGGGCCAGCACCTTCAACGCCTTCTGGCTTCAGGCGCGCCGGAACAAGTCGCCCGAGGTGACGGGCGACCATTGCCAGCTTCAGGCACCGACAGACGGGCGCGTCAGCAAGCTGGAACAGAAGATCCGCACCTATCTGGGACATGACTTTCTCTCGCCGGTGCTGGCGGGCGCGCTGTTCCCGGACTTTTTCCAGCGCTTCGTCGTGCCGGGCTTCGGCGCGCTGGACCGCGCGCGGGCTTTCGAAGCGAGCCTGAATCACGCCTGGATCGACACCGAGCGGATGTTGGGGGAGAACCCGGCTGACATAGACGGCAACCCATTCGCGCGCAATTTCCTGCGCTTCTCTGCGGACCTGCGCGACCCCGACGTCAAGGCTCCGTCGCTTGTCTTGAATACCACGAGTGTGGAAACCGGCGAACGTTATGTCGTCGCGCCTTATCTGCAGGACCCGGCGGTGCCGATGCAGTTCGTCTATCCGATCAAGGCGATTGGAGAGGACGGCTTGCCGGTTGACCGCGACATGTCGCTTGCCACCGCGATCAGTCTGAGCGCGCGCTTCCCGATCATCCTGCCACCGGGCACCTATCCGCGCCAGATTTCGCCGTTCCACTTCTCGCAGAAGAACCTCGTCGATGGCGGCTATTTCGAAAGCTCGGCTATCGAGACGGCAATCGACCTCGTCGACGGCATCCAGGACCGGTTGAACCGGCTACGCCTGAACCTCGATGCCGAGCCGGAGTTCCGCATCATCATGCTGAGCGAGGACTACGCGCCTGACCTCGAACCCGCCGGGTTGACCGAGTTCGGCGCGCCGGTAATGACGCTCGACAAAACCCGGCGGCGGCGCGGCCAACTTGCGAAATGGCGCGTAAAGACGGGCGAATCCTTCAGCCGCTTCTATTCCGTGGAGTTGCAACACGATTATTTCTACATGCCGCTGGGCTGGCATCTGTCGAAAACGACCCAGAGCATGATCTCCGAGCAGATCGGCTTCCCGAGCGAGTGCAAGATCCCAGCGTATACGCCGGACTCCGAAACCGCGCAGATTTTTGGCCGGAGTCCTTCATTCCGCAACTTCATGAAACTCGTGAACAAGCTCAACAACAACCGATGCGCGCTCGCCGACATCATCACCGACCTCGTGCCGGCGCGCGC
>CAZYYQ010000169.1:0-4174 GCA_964651275.1 uncultured Hyphomicrobiaceae bacterium
GACCATACAGGCTCCCGTTAATCATTTTATGACAGCATAAGAGTCTGATTTTGAATAACTTTCATCGGAGCTAGCGACGGCTCGGTCGATCTTGCCGCCGATCTCGCTCGCAGACTCGCCGTCCACCTGTGGCACATCGTGCGCAGGCTGTGGGCTCTCCGGCAGCACCACGGTAAAGCGCGACCCCTGACCCGGCACCGAAACGATCCGAAGCTGGCCGCGATGCCGGTTGAGGATATGCTTGACAATGGACAGGCCAAGACCCGTTCCGCCACGGTCGCGGCTCGCCGCAACGTTCACGCGGTAAAACCGCTCGGTGAGACGGGGCAGATGTTCCTCGGGGATACCCAGCCCGTCGTCGACCACCGCGATGCGCAGGAGCGGCTCCTTGCCTGGCTCGCGGTCCGCGACGATCCGCACGAACCCGCCATCGCGGCCATATTTTATTGCGTTATTCACAAGATTCTCGAACACCTGTATCAGCCCCTCGCGCTCGCCAAGGACATAGGCAGGGGCGGGCAGGGGCTGCAACTCGATGGTAATGTCGCGCGCCGCGCCGAACCGCTCCAGTGCGCCGCGTACGTAATCGAGAACCTCGTTGACCTCCACGGGGTCGGTCGGGCGCAAATGGGCCTTCATCTCCACCCGGCTGAGCGAGAGCAGGTCATTGATGATCCGTTTCATGCGCTCGGCCTCATGCGCCATCACGCCGAGAAACTTGTCGCGCGCGCGCTCATCATTGCGCGCCGGGCCGCGCAGCGTATCGATGAAGCCGAGCACCGAAGCGAGCGGCGTCTTCAACTCGTGGCTGGCATTGGCGACGAAATCCGCACGCATCTGTCCGATGCGCTCCTGTTCAGTGAGGTCGCGCATGAAAACGAAAACTGCCGGTTCGTCCGGCCCCGCGCCGGCTGGCGCGATCCAGCTCACCGCCACGGACAGCCGGCGCTCCACGGGTACGACTTCGTTCACCGACACGACCTGATGCCGCCGGCTCGCTCCGGCATTGTCGATGGCATCCAGCAATTGCGGGTGGCGCACGGCCGCTGAAACCGCCTCGCCACGGCTGAGTGACGGATAACTCTCCAGAGCGGAGGTGTTGAAACCCAGCACCGTGCCGCCCCGGGACAGGATCATGGCCGGTTCGGGCAAGCCTTCGACCACCCGCTGCATGGCGTCGCTGACATCCAGGAAGCGCTGACGGCTGACCTCGCGCTCGGCCTTGCGCTTCAGCACGCCCTCGCGCGGCAGTGTCCCGGCTGCGAATGCCACCAGCGCAATGCCTGCCACGCCCGCCAGCAATGTCAGGTCGGACAGGCCGACATAAAAGAGAATCAAGCCTGCCACGACCGTGACCAGCCAGCGCCGGAGATAAAGCCGCCGCCACCAACGACGCAGCAGGCGCGAAGCCTGTGGGTTAGGGCGCGGCGCGTTATCAGGATGTGGCTGTTGGCTGCTCGTCATGGCTCTGCGATCAGGGCTCCGGGCGGCGCGATGGCTCGGTCAATAGACTGATGCTGTCACGCTGCATCGCGTTGAAGCCTAAAATCTTATCATGCGAGTACGACAGTTTCGCCACGGCTGCTCGCGCAACCTTTCCATGAGCCAGGCGGTGATCTGAGATGCACAAAGCTCACTGGTGCGCGGAGGCTGTGCCCGTCATGTCTTGGTCAAGTGCGCGCGCGGATATGATCGCGCCACTCCATGACTCCTCAAAGAGGAAAGGCGCAAGTCGGAACGATGGTCACGCCGGAACCTAGCCAGGCGAAAAACGCCCATTCCCATGCATCGCATATTCTGCATCGCCGCGTGAACGCAAGTTATCCGCGTGCCGTGGCGGGGCGTGGTGCGTTTCTCTTCGACCAGACTGGCAAGGATTATCTCGATGCCTCCGGCGGCGCGGCGGTATCGGCTCTGGGGCACGGACACCCGAAGGTCATCGCGGCGGTCAAGGCGCAGCTTGAGACGCTGGCCTATGCGCATAACGGCTTCTTCACGACCGATGTCGCCGAAGAGCTTGCCGACTGGCTCGTCGCCCGCGCGCCGGCTGGCTTCGGCCGGGCGATGTTCGTGTCGGGCGGTTCCGAAGCGGTCGAGGCGGCGGTGAAGCTGGCGCGGCAGGTGCATTACGAGCGCGGCGATGTGGGGCGGGTCCGGCTGATCGCGCGGCAGCAGTCCTACCACGGCAACACGCTGGGTGCGTTGTCGCTCGGGCATCATCCCGCGCGCCGCGCGCCTTACGAGGGGCTGGTCAGCGGGTTTCCGGTCAGCCACATCACGCCGTGCTACGCCTATCGCCATCAGCGCGCAGACGAGACCGCGGAGCAATACGGCGTGCGCGCCGCGGCGGAGCTTGAGGCGGAAATCCTGCGGCTCGGCCCGGAGAACGTCGCCGCCTTCGTGGCCGAAACGGTATCGGGCGCGACGATGGGCGCCGTGCCGCCCGCGCCGGGCTATTTCGCGCATATCCGGCGCATCTGCGACAAATACGGGGTTTTCCTGATCCTCGACGAGGTCATGTCTGGCATGGGCCGCACCGGGCATCTGTTCGCCTGCGCGGAAGATGGCGTGTCGCCGGATTTCATCGCTGTCGCCAAAGGGCTGGGCGCGGGCTATCAGCCGATCGGCGCAGCGCTGGCGCGAGAGGAACATGCGGCGGTGATTGCGGCGGGTAGCGGCGCGCTTGCCCATGGCCACACCTACATGGCCCATGCAGCGGCCTGCGCCGGGGCGCTCGCGGTTCAGCATGTGATCGACGAGGAAGGGCTGCTGGCGTGCGTGCGCGCAAGCGGGGCGCGCCTGCGCCTGATGCTGCGCGAGCGGTTCGACGAGCATCCGAATGTCGGCGATATTCGCGGGCGCGGGCTGTTCATCGCGATGGAGTTTGTCGCCGAGCGTGAGAGCAAGACGCCGCTTGAGCCGCAGCGCAAGTTCGCCGCGCGACTGAAATATATCGGCATGGCGAACGGGCTGATCTGCTATCCGGCTTCCGGCACGGCGGACGGCGTGTCCGGCGACCACGTTCTGCTGGCACCGCCGTTCAACGTCAGCGAGGATGAGCTCGCGCTGCTGGTTGATCGGCTCGCGCGCAGTATCGCGCAGACGGTCGAGTTCACCACTTCGGCGGTTTGAACACGGAGCAGGCATGTCGCAAGTCCTGATCATGGCAGCGGTCAACGGTGCACGGCGGACCAAGGCCGACCATCCCGCGCTGCCGATAACGCCTGCGGAGATCGCAGAAGATGTCGCGGCCTGCGCGCGGACCGGTGCAGCGATGGCGCATGTGCATGTTCGTGATGGTGCGGGGCTGCATGCACTTGATACCGTGCTCTATCAGCAGGCGATCGCCGCGATCACTGCGCGTACAAGCGCCGGGTTCCTGGTGCAGGCCACGACCGAGGCCGCAGGGCGGTATAAGCCGGACGCGCAGATCGCGCTGATCAAAGCGTTGCGCCCCGCCGCCGTTTCCGTCGCGTTGAGCGAGATCTTGCCCGATCCGGAGGATGCGGCGGCGCGCGGGCGATTTCGCGATCTCTGCCAGTGGATGCAGGCCGAAGGCGTCTGGCCGCAATTCATTCTCTATCAACCGGATCATGTCGAGGCATTGCTGCGCCTGCACGCCGATGGCGACATTCCGTTCGCCGAGCCGTTTGTGCTGTTCGTGCTGGGCCGCTATCGCGATGGGCAGGTGGCGACGCCCGCGGATTTGCCGCCGTTTTTGGACGCGCTGGGCAATGCGAAAGCCACCTGGATGATCTGCGCCTTCGGGCCGCAGGAGCATGCCTGCGCGCAGGCTGCGATCGAAGCGGGCGGGCATGTCCGCATAGGCTTCGAGAACAACATCTCCATGCCCGATGGCAGGGTCGCGGAGTCCAACGCGGCGCTGATCGAGATTGGCGCAGAGGCAGTGCTCGCGAGCGGCCGCCGGCTCATGACGCCTGCGGACGCTGCGGCATTGCGCAAGCGCCTACTCCGCTGACGCGGCGGCGGGCGCCTCACGTGGTTCGCCCTGGCCGCGCGCGCGCCTGCGCTGCCACCACACCACGAAGGACAGCAGGATCAGCGCGGGAATGAACATCAGTTCCTTCGCCGGCTGGCCGGGCACGCTGCGATCAGCGCGCGTGATGATGTCGCCGATCTGGACGCCCTTTTCTTCCGCGCGGCTCATGAAGCC
>CAZYYQ010000170.1:0-4142 GCA_964651275.1 uncultured Hyphomicrobiaceae bacterium
ACGCCTTCCATCATCGCCATGAATTCGAACATCTCCAGGAGCTGTGGTATGCTCAATTTGGACACTTCCGCACCCCTGTGCGCCCTGATCTCGACCAACCCGGATGCAGCGAGTTGGCGAAGCGCTTCGCGCACCGGCGTCCGCGAAGTGCCGAAGCGTTGTGCGAGGGGAGCTTCGTCCAGCTTGTCTCCGGGGTTCAGCCGTAGCAAGAATATGTCTTGTTCAAGCGCAAGCCTGAGACGGTCGGCAGTAGAGGTGCTCATGGCGAAGCGGTTATCCCGGCTGAGGCGCCCCGTTGGTTACTTCCTGTGTTACGCAAGCACGAAGCGTGGCAACTCGCTGGGAACGGCCAACGGATCGTGAGGTAAACGTGGTTCGGAAGCGCGCCAATCTAAGCAGCTTTCATGGCCACGACGCTATTGTATACTTTACGCCATCTGATGTACACATTAACCGGGGCGTGCTCGACCACGCTTCTCGACAACCAAGGAGGAGACGTCACAATGAATGGACTCGTGAAAGGCGTGATCGCCGCCATGGGTGCGCTGGCGATCGGAGCAGGGGCCGCTCAGGCTCAGACGCTGAAAGCTTCGCACCAGTGGAACACCAACGACGTCCGCCACAAGATGGTGGAGATCATCAAGACCGAGTTGGAAAAGGCCGATGTTGGCCTGAACGTGCGGATTTATCCTTCCGCCTCGCTCTACAAGCCGAAGGAGCAGTGGGCGCCGCTGACGACCGGACAGCTCGACATCTCGGCATTCCCGCTCGCCTATGCCGCGAGCCGGCACCCGGAATTCGATGCCACGCTGATGCCCGGCCTCGTCAAGAATCATGACCACGCCAAGCGCCTGAACGATTCGCCGTTCATGGACGACATCAAGAAGATCATTAACGATGCCAGCGTGGTCGTCATCGCCGACACCTGGCTGGCCGGTGGCTTCGCATCGAAGAAGCAGTGCATCCTGGACCCGGAAGACATGCAGGGTCAGGTGACGCGCGCAGCCGGCAAGGCGTTCGAGCGGATGCTGGTCGGCGCGGGCGCGTCGATCGCCTCGATGCCGTCTTCGGAAATCTATACCGGAATGCAGACCGGCGTTCTTGACGCGGCGAACACGTCTTCGGGCAGCTTCGTTTCGTACCGCATCTACGAACAGGTCAAGTGCCTGACCGCGCCGGGCGACCACGCGCTGTGGTTCATGTACGAGCCGATCCTGATGTCGAAGAAGAGCTTTGATGCGCTCTCCAAGGAGCAGCAGGACGCGGTGATGGCGGCAGGTCAGGTCTCCGAGGACTACTTCTTCGAGCAGGCCAAGAAGCTGGACCAGACGATGGTCGATACCTTCAAGAAGGCCGGCGTCGAAGTCGTCGAGATGACGGCCGAGCAGGCCGCGAAATGGCGCGAGATTGCGCAGAAGACCTCCTATGCGGAGTTCGCCAAGGGCGTCGAAGGTGGTGAGAAGCTGATCGATAAGGCGCTTTCTGTCGAATAAGGGCTTTGCGGTGCCGGGGCCAGCATTCATGCGGCTCCGGCGACCATGCCGTGCAACTGATAGCGTTCCGGATGCCTGGTGGCCGCAGCGCGCGGTTCGCGATCCACTGGGGCCGTTTCCCCTAATACTGCATCCCTTAGGAGGCCGCGTGCGCGCGTTCGTCAAAATCGTGAACGCTCTGTCGGTGTTCTTCGGTATCGTTGCTGCCGCATTGATAGGAGCGTCGATCCTCATCGTCTGCCAGATGGTGTTCATCCGCTACGTCCTGAACGGTTCCACCGCCTGGCAGACAGACGCTGTCATTTTCGGACTGATTGCTGCGACCTTGCTGGGCAGTGCGTATGTGCTGCGCCAAGGCGGGCACGTCACGGTCGATCTGGTCTGGGAAGCTGCCGGCGACGCCACCCGGCGCGTATTGCGAGTCGTTGCGAATATCGCAACCTTCATATTCGCGGCGATCCTGGCTGTCACGGGGGGCGAATATTTCTGGCAGGCGTGGACAGGCGGCTGGACGTCCGAGACCGTGGCCGAAATCCCGCTCTGGATTCCGTTCCTGTCGATGCCGGTCGGTTTCGGCATGCTTGCGCTCCAGGCCCTTGCCGAAATCCTCGACACCCGCCGCGCAGTCGCCGCGCAGAGCGCTGCGGACAAAGCCCGTGAATACGCTGCCGCCGCGGAAGCCGCGCTGAAAGAGGGGCGCTGATTCATGTCGCCAGAGATTATCGGGCTGCTCGTCGCAATCACACTGATCGTGCTGATGATACTCGGTGTGCCGGTTGCGTTTGCGCTTGGCCTCACCGCCATCTTCTTCCTTTTCATCTTCGAAGGAGCGGGCTCGCTGCCCGGCGTGGCGGAAACCTTCTTTGCCGGGCTGGGCGAGTTCTCGCTGCTGTCGATCCCGATGTTCATCGTCATGGGGGCGGCGGTCGCGTCCTCGCCGGCGGGGCGAGACCTTTACGAAGCGCTTGATCGCTGGCTGAACCGTGTGCCGGGCGGACTGGTGATCTCCAATATCGGCGCTTGCACGATCTTCTCCGCGCTGTCCGGTTCCTCGCCGGCGACCTGCGCGGCCATCGGCAAGATGGGCATCCCCGAAATGCGCAATCGCGGCTACCCGGACGGTATTGCAACCGGCTCGATCGCCGCGGGCGGCACGCTGGGGATCCTGGTGCCGCCGTCGATCACAATGATCGTCTATGGGATCGCCACGGAAACCTCGATCGGGCGGCTGTTCATCGCCGGCATCCTGCCGGGCCTGATGCTGGCGGGGCTGTTCATTGCCTGGTCGCTGTTCTACTCGTGGTGGAACGGCTACAAGCTGACCGGAATCCGGGATTTCTCGTGGCGGGAGCGATTCGTCGCCCTGCCGCGCGTGCTGCCATTCATCGCGATCATTGTCGGTATCCTCTATGTGCTCTATGGCGGCGTCGCTACGCCGTCCGAAGCCGCGGGCGTCGGGGCACTGTTCTGCATCCTGCTTGCGGTCGTCATCTACGGGCTGTGGCAGCCGGGCCATATCTGGCGCATTCTGTCGACGAGCATGAATGAGAGCGTGATGATCCTGATGATCATCGGCGCCTCGGCCCTGTTCTCATTTACTCTGTCGCTTCTGTTCGTCACCCAGTCGATCGCCGAGACAATCGTGGCGGCGGAGCTAAACCGCTGGGTGCTGATGGGCGTCATCAACCTGTTCTTGCTGGTTGCGGGGCTGTTCCTGCCGCCTGTTGCGGTGATTCTGATGACCACGCCGATCCTGCTACCGATTGTGACGGCGGCGGGTTTCGACCCCTACTGGTTCGCGGTGGTGCTCACGATCAATATGGAAATCGGTCTGATAACGCCGCCGGTGGGGCTGAACCTTTACGTGATCAACGGGATCGCGCCGGAGGTGCCGCTGCGCACGGTGCTGCTCGGCTCGCTGCCCTATATGATGTGCATGGTGTTGGCGATCATCATCCTGTGCATCTTCCCCGAGATCGCGACCTGGCTGCCCAACCAGATGATGGGGGCAGCAATCTGAACCTGGATGCGGCGAAATGAACACATCTTTCTTCCAGGAGTTACTGAGCGGGATCGCCGATCGCGGCCGGGCCCTGATTGACCTCTCACTCGGTGGGCACGGCGGCGAGTCCATCGAGGAACTGTCGCGCGCGCTTATGTCCTCTCGCGGCGAAGCGGCCGGGGTGGCGCTGGCCCGGCGCATTCTCGATGCTTATGGCGCACTGCCCGGTGAGAAGCGGCTGGCCTTCTTCCAGTTCCTGCAAGAGGCATTCACACCTGATCCGCAGCGCGTTCAGGAGGCCGCGCAGGCATACCTCAACGACCCAGGCGAGGGGACGCTGTGGTCGCTCACCCGCAGCGTCGAGCCGCCAATGCAGGAGTTCCTGCGCCGACTCAACATGGCGCCAGGCGCGACCGCCGAACTCGTCGCCATGCGCACGGACCTGCTCGACTTCATGCGCGAGCATCCCGAGCTTGAGACGGTGGATGCCAATTTTCGCCACCTGCTCGGGTCGTGGTTCAACCGCGGATTTCTTGTGCTCCAGCGAATCGACTGGTCGACACCGGCCAACATCCTCGAAAAGATCATTCAATACGAGGCGGTCCACCAGATCAAGGACTGGTCCGACCTGCGCCGCCGGCTCGACC
>CAZYYQ010000171.1:0-4131 GCA_964651275.1 uncultured Hyphomicrobiaceae bacterium
GGGATACCGCCGACACAACGAGAGGAAGGCGCTGGCGCGTCAGCGCAAGCTTGGCACAACGCATAACCTGCTTGGCACATGCGCCCGCGCGTGGCCGGCGCCTTCCCCCGTCTTCCGGACGACGCTCCACCAACGTGCCGGCGCGATCAAATTAGCGCGAAAAGCTTTGACAAAATGCTAAGCAGATCAGGGATTACGACTGCTTCCTGATCCATGCTGCAAGAAAGTGATTGAGCCACAGGCGCTGGCGTGGCCCATGCACCCGGTGGTCGGCGATATGCCTGGGCCGCGGCTTTGCACCCGGCAGCCGCAGCCGTCGATGCGAAGCTGTCGTCCAACGGTCGATCATGGGCGGCGTGATCTCTGGGTGAAATTGGAGGCCGAACGCCGCTGGCCCGTATTGGAAAGCCTGCTGCTCGAACACCGCGCCCTCGGCGAGGCGGATCGCATCGCGCGGCGTCTCGAACCCCTCCCGGTGCCACTGGTAGACATGGCTCGGCCAATGCGGGAACCGCCGCCCCGGCTGGAGCGGGCGGATCGGATAATAGCCGATCTCGACATGCCCGCGCGCATGCGAAAACACGCGACCGCCAAGTTGGCGCGCCAGCATCTGCGCGCCGAGGCAGATGCCGAGGAACGGCTTCTCCGCCTTGAGCGTCCGCTCGATCAGGTCGATCTCCGCGTGGATGTAATCATGCTCGTCATTGGCGCTCATCGGGCCGCCGAAGATAACGACGCCAGCATAATCCTCCAGGCTTTCGGGCAACGGATCGCCGAAGCGGGGCCGGCGCGTGTCGAGCGCGTAGCCGTGGCCGCGCAGCCAGCTCCCGACATAGCCCGGGTTCGAGCGGCGCTGATGCACGATCGCCAGAACCTTGCGCTTGCCGTGCCCAACCTGCGGGGAGCGCTCGCCGCTTGCCGCGGTCATGGACTGTGCCTCATGGTTCATGCGCTTCATGGCTCAAGGAACCTCCGGCGTTTGAGCAGAACTCCGATCAGCGGCGTCAGCAGGAAATGCGGCATCACCCGCGCCGCGAGATAGTTGAATGTGGTCAGCAGGCCCGGCGTGATTACCAGCTTCCGGCAGCGATAGCCATGATAGGCCGCGCGCGCCACGACATCGGCATCCATGCAGCCGATGACCTTCGTGTAAAGGGCGGAATGCGCGCCCATGTACTGATGAAAGCGGGTCGCCACCGGGCCAGGCGCCACGACCGAAAGCCGCGTGCCGCGCCCGCCGATCTCGTGGGCGACCGCCTCGCTGAGCGAAATTACATAAGCCTTGCTGGCGTAGTAGGCGGCTTGGTATGGCCCTGGCAGTACCCCGCCAAGCGAAGCGACGTTGAGCACACCGCCATCACCGCGCGCAAGCATCTTCGGCAGATAGCGATGCATCAGGTCCGTGAGGGCGCGCATGTTGAGATCAACCAGCCGAAGCACATCGGCATGGGCGTGCTCGGCGAACGGTCCGCTCAGGCCGATGGCCGCGTTGTTGACCAGCACGTCGACGCGCAACCCCCGTGCCTCCAGTTCGCTGGCAAGCCGTTCGCACGCGCCATCGAGAGCAAGATCGGCAGGCAGGCAATTAACCGTTACGCCGTGGGCAGCCCGCACCTCTTTCGCGATCTCTTCCAGCCTGTCGGCGCTACGCGCCACGAGAACAAGGTCATGCCCCGCGCCGGCAAACTGGTGAGCCAGCGCCAGACCGATGCCCTCGCTCGCGCCGGTGATGAGCACGATGTCGCGGCGGGTATCATCCGGGTCCGGCCCGGCATCGGCAGGCTCCAGGCGACGCGCCCAGGCCCGCTCCAGCTTCTGAAAAAAACCGCTCATCGGCGCTGCTGCCCCTGCTATTGCTGCGCCTCCACCTTCTTGCGTGCGCGAATCCGTTCTCGCGAGGAAATGCCGAGCAGTTCCGCCGTGCGCCAGATCAGGTTCTCCTCATAGCCATGAACCTCGCCATCGGCAAAGGCGATCTCCCACATCATCTCGATGATCCGGAGACGGTCTTCCTCGGGCAACGCCTTCTTCAGCCGCGATGTGAAGGCGTAGATGTCGACCGCGTCGCGTTCGCTGCGTTCTGCCGCCACGATCAGTTCGTGCATCTGCTCATCGGAGAGCTCGTAATGCGACTTCAGCACCTCCTGGAGCCTCGCGGTTTCGGCCTCTTCGACATAGCCGTCGATCGTGCTCGCATGGACCAGCAGCGCCGCGGCGGCAAGATGGGTGTCGTCAGGGCCGTCTTCCTCGGGCGTTCCCTCGCCCGACATCAGATTGTCAAGCACCTGTCCCAGAGTCCTGATCATATGACCTCGTTCGTTAGTGGTTGGCGCGGCAACGCGCTAGGCCGACCGAGTCTTGCCAGCCTGCTACGCGGCAGAACGACGGGCGACATCGAAGATATGCAACACGAGGCCTCGTCCGAAGCCACCCCGCCCTTTATCGTAGGAAAATGGTTTGGCATTCAGTGAATTTAAAGCGTTCCGTGCGGCGCGCGGACATTCAGCCGATGTTAACGTTGTCGTGACGGGGTACTCGCCGCATTCATCCATTCGCAATGCTTTTGGATCAACCCTGCCTGCAGTTCGTTGTTGTCCGCTGCGGGGTCCAAGGATGCCGGGCTGGCTGAACCCCGAATCGAACGGTCCCGACATGCACGCCGATTTCAATTTCGCCGATGACGAATGGTTCTGGAAGGCCTGGTCGGAAACCATCTCCAAGCGCGCCGGCAAAATACTGCACGGGCATTACAGCCGGCACTCAGAAGCCACGATTGTGAATGAACACTCCCTGCTCAGCAGCGAGTTTCTGGAACAGTATGCGACGCTCGCGATGCTGCTGGAAAGATTTCCGTCAGCGCCTGCAAAGCTCGGGCGTGAGTTGGTGGCGTGGCGGCCACGGGCTTATGATGAGTATTTCCGCACGGCCGGTCTGCGCGACGGGCAATTCGCCATCGCCGCCTTCGCAAGCGCGCCAGCGGCGACACGCCGGGCGTTTCAAGCCGCCGCAGCGCTGCTTGAAGACGAAGCCATCAGCGCGGTGGAAGCAGTCGGGCGACTCGCACGGGGTGGACGCGCAGACCTGCTCCCCGGTCTATGCGCCGAGCGCGCCGAGCGGCTTCGCGCCGGGATCGCGGAGGCTGCAAGGCTTGTCGCGGGTGGTGCACCAGAGCGTGCCAGGCCCAGGCGGGCGCTGGCTCAGCGTTGACAGCGCGAACGAAACCAGTGTAGACAACGCGGAATGCGCGCGGATGACGAGTCCACGCGACAAAGGCGCTGCCCGAGGCCATTTCCGAACCGGAACACGAAAAGTCCGCGATCGACGGCTTGCCCCCGTTCGGCATCCCGCCCCGCTCGCGGCGCCACAGGGCGCGGTAACGGACAAGAAAGGCTTGAGAAATGTATGCGGTCATTCGCACGGGCGGCAAGCAATACCGCGTTGCACCCGAAGATGTTATCGAGATCGAGAAGGTGGACGCCGCAGAGGGCGATCTGGTCGAATTCGACCACGTCTTGATGATCGGCAAGGACGGCGTTGACCCGGAGGTGGGAACCCCTGTTATTGAAGGGGCGCGTGTCAGCGCGGAGGTGCTGGAACAGGGGCGCGGCAAGAAGATCATCGTCTTCAAGAAGAAGCGCCGCCAGAACTACCGCCGCAAGAACGGACACCGACAGCACCTGACGACCGTGCGCGTGCTGGAAGTGCTTGGCGCGGGCGAGAAAGGCAAGAAACGCGCGGGCGAAGGCGCAGCAACAAAGCCAAAGGCGAAGGCCAAGCCAGGCGAAGGCACCAGGACGCAGACTGCGGCGCCGGCCAAGCAGAAAAAAGCCAGCGGTGAGAAGCCGGCCAAATCCGCAACAAAGGCCAAGGCGGCAGGCTTCAAGAAGCTGAAGGCCCCTGAAGGAGAGGCAGACAACCTCAAGACCCTGCCCGGCGTCGGCCCGAAGTTGGCGGAAAAGCTGAACGAATATGGTATCTTCCATTTCCATCAGCTCGCCGGGATGAGCGACGCCGACGTTCAGGAGATGGATGCCACGCTCGACCTGAAAGGCCGCGCAGAGCGTGACGACTGGGTGAGCGAAGCCAGGAAGCTCATGGACGCAGCCAAGAGCTAGTGCAGTGACACAGACA
>CAZYYQ010000172.1:0-4126 GCA_964651275.1 uncultured Hyphomicrobiaceae bacterium
TGCACGCCCTCGACGCGCGGCGAATGCACGAAGATCTCCGCGAACGGATGCGGCAGCGGCAACGCCTCGATCTGCTTGCTGTCAAGTTTGAAGGCGATGGTGGCCGGCGCGCCATCCACCGGGCCGGCGCGGTAGAAATTGGTGCGCAGGGTCGCCTGAATGACGTTCAGGAAGCGGCGGACAATTCGGTCCTCATCAAGGCTCGCCACGTCTTCGAGCCGGTCTTCGATCCGCGCGGCGATGGTCTCGGGCGTGTCTGGCGCATCCGCACCGACCTTGTCCGGATCGAACAGCCGATGAAACAGCGCGATCAAGTCGCGGGTGATCCCGGCGTGCTGCTGGAGCGTGGCCGCCAGATACGCCTGGCCGAACGGCGCGCCGATCTGGCGCAGATATGAGCCAAAGGCGCGGAATACCGCCGCTTCACGCCAGTTGAGCCCGGCCCGCAGGATCAGCCCGTTATAAGCATCGTTGACGGCCTCGCCATACCATGTCCGCAGGAAGCCGTTTTCCAGCCGCGCGCGCAGGCCGGTGATGTCGAACTCTTCGTGCGTACGCGGCTCCAGCAGAATGTCGTGCAGGTAAACGGTCCGCCGGCCGCTCTGCATGACGGGTTCAACCGTGAAGGTGCGCTCCGATGTGGCAGCGAAGCCCATGTTCTCGAAGATCGGCACACGGCGACTGAGCGAAATCGGCTCATCAAGCTGGTACAGCGTCACCCGGACCTGGCTGGGGCCGCAGGTTTCGTCACGGCAGAACTCCACCGCGATCCGTGCCTCAGGCGTCAGCTTCTCGAGATTCAGGATATCGCGCAGCGCGCGTTCGGGCGTATTGTACTCCTCGTAACCGGCAGAAAACGCATCGGCATACCGCGCGATCATGGCGGTGGCCCCTTCGCCATATCTGTCGCTCAGCCGGTCGCGCAGCACCTCCTGCCACGATCGCACGATGTTCTCGATCTGGTCGTCGAGGTCGTCCGGCGCGGTGCCGATAGAGCTGTCCTCCTTGCGCCAGACAATGACATGCAGGCGCACCAGCGGCGCATTCGTGAAGAACGGCGTCACGTTCCGGACTACGCCGCCGAACGCCTTCGCGAGATAGTCGCAGATGCGTTCGCGCTTGTGTGTGGAGAAGCGGTCGCGCGCGACATAGGTCAGCACCGAGACAAAGCGTCCGAAGGTGTCGTGGCGCACGAAGGCGCGGGTGCGCGGCTTCAACTCCAGTGACAGGATATCAGTGGTGAAGGCCAGTAGAGTGTCCACGTCGATCTGGAACAGTTCGTCGCGCGGATAGGTATCGAGCACGGTACGCAGCGCCCGCCAGGAATGGCTCTGCTCGGGAAAGCCGGAGCGGTCGAGCACCAGCTTCGCCTTGCGCCGCAGAAACGGGATGTCCTCGACCGAGCGGGTATAGGCTGAGGCCGTGAACAGCCCCGCCACACGGATTTCGCCGACCGGCTTGTCGCCGCCGTCATAGGTCTTGAGGCTGATGGCGTCGATGTTCACCCGCCGGTGCACCCGTGAGCGCAGATTGCCCTTGGTGATGATCAGCGGCTCAGGGCGCAGGAACTCTTCCAGAGCCTCGGCTCTCATGCGGGTGCTCTCACCGGGCTGGCGCAGCACCTTGGCGTCGATGTCGCGCAGGATGCCGAGGCCGGAATCCGGGTCTGGCACCAGTTCGGGCGGGGAAGCTTCAGGATGGAAGCTGTAATCGCGCATCCCGAGAAACACGAAATTGCGATCGAAGATCCATTCCAGAAATGCAATCGACTCCGCCCGATCGTCGTCTGGCACCGGCGGGCTGGCGGACCGGTAACGCTCTATGGCGGCCCGCAGACGGTCCATCATCGGTTGCCAGTCCTCCACTGTGGCGCGCACCGCCTGCAGCGTCTGATGGAGAGCCCGCTCCAGTTTCGCGCGCGCCTCATCAGAGACGATGTCGTGAAGCTGGATCACCATCACGCTTTCAATTCCGGTCCCCGGCAATTCTTCCGCCGGCGGCTCCTGCGCCGGGCGCTGATCGAGATAGATCAGGTTGCCGTCGGGGCTGCGGCGCACATGCAGGATCGGATGGGAGAGCCATTCCAGCGCATGGCCCTGGTCGAAGATTTCACCCAGCGTCGAATCGACCAGGAACGGCATGTCGTCATTGATGATGTAGACGAGCGTGCGCTGCGCGCCGCGCGGGCCTGTCGGCTGCCGGGTAATGCGGATGCTGGCAGTGCGCATTTGACGTTTCGAGAACAGGGCGAAAGTGTCGCGCGCAACGGCGGCAAGCGCCGCCGGATCGGAGTCGCGCAAATCGGTGCCGGCGATCTCCGCATACAGCAGGCGCGTCAGCGTTCGGAGATTATCGGAGCCCTGGGCCTGAGGGGCGCCTTCCGCCATGCCGTCGAGAGCGGAGAGAACATCATCAATCGTGGCGGATTTGAATTGCTCTAGCGCGGATGCCATGGCGGGCGGGTCCCTTGTTGATTTCTACGTCGGCGCAGGGCCTTCTTGCCAGATTTCGTGCGCCTTTGCTTGGCGGATGTTTGATGGTGAGTGGCGGACCTGAATGGCAGCGTGCCGCATAATTAGGCAGATAACAAGACGCCGAGCGGCGATCACCGGCCTCGCGCACGCAACACTTCCGTTTCCCAGATGCCGCGATTCACGAATTTCACCATGCCGCTTTGCGTTCCATGGAATGCGGCGTTACGGTGCAACCAACCTGGGTAATGGGGGAAATCATGAGACAAGTGAGCCTGCTGTTTTTCGTCGCTGCGTTCATCCTTGTTGCGGGGCTTGCCGGAAACGCGGGGAGAGCGCAGGCGTTCGGCGACTGGCTAAGCCGTGATGGGGCATGCGCGAAGCCTCATCACCCCCGGGTGCGCCAACGGACCGTCCGCCGCCGCGTGGTCAACCGCCCAGGGATTTATGTCATCAAGCGCAAGCCGGGGCTATACGGTTGGCGCAAGGTTCGGGTGCGGACGCGGTCCGGGCAGGTGGTCTGGCGGAAGAAGCGGGTACTGCTTCGCCCCTACAAGAATTACGCCCGATACCACAAGCCGCGACTGCGCTGGGTGTGGGAACGCCAGCGCATCGTCGAGGCTGCACCCCCGCGCCCGCGCGGTGCCTGGCCGGACGGCTGCTAAAGCCCGTTCAGAAAAGGCATGTCACGGCCTATGAGCCGGGATGAATCCGGCTTCGCGTCCGGCGCCAAAGGCGGGCACCAGGCGACCAACCAGGACGAAACAAGAGCCTGGAGCCTGTTCGGTGATCCGGTTTCATTTCAACAGGCGCTATACCCTCCGACCTCATAGCGCAATCAGACGGTATCCCGCCGGCCCTTAGCAATGCTGCGACGCACAGATATGTTGCAATGCAGCATCAGTTCAGCTATCATTTCATCTCAGATAGAAAAACTGATTGTGAAGGTTTCGCGATGTTCTGGTTGTGGCCCGTTATGCTCGCCAACAACGGTACACCGGCGGCATCCGGCCGTAAGGCAGCACCCGCGCGACCCCATGCACCGCGCGGCGCGGCGGCCGCGCGTGCAACGCAAGGCCGAAATCCGCTGGCGCACACGACAAGTGCCGTTTCCAACACGATGTTGGATGCCTCTCGCGATGCGCTGTTGCGCGGTACCACGTTCCTCAGTCGGACTTTCGAGGGCCTGCGTCGACTCTTCGCCCGCGTCCGCGCTGGCCTTGTTCATGAGCGCTGGATGCACACCTCCTTTGGCTGGGCGCTGTCACCCGCCCAAAGGCTGCTACCCTCGATCGCCTGGCATCTGGTACGGCCTGCCCCGGCGCCTCGTCACACTCGCGGACCGCTTGAAGCGCCCTTTATTGTAGCTTCCACACTTGCGGATGCCGGCTTCGCGATGTGGCGGGGCGCTCTGGCCATGACCACCCCGATGCTCGCCGCGCCCCCGAAATGGCCGCTGCTGCCACCGCCTTCCGCGACACGGACTGCCCCCGTGACGGCAAATGCGATGGCCACCACCATGGCGTGGATCGCACCAATGTTTGGCCTCGCCACCGGGATGAGCGCGTGGATGCCATCGGGCTCGGGATTGCTCTTCTAGTGCATCGACGCATTCATTCGCTCCACCGAGCAGCGAGTCCGAGGGCGAATGAATG
>CAZYYQ010000173.1:0-4082 GCA_964651275.1 uncultured Hyphomicrobiaceae bacterium
TGATGATCTTGAAATAGCCGCCACCGGCCAGCTTCTTGAACTTCACCAGCGCGAAGTCCGGCTCGATGCCCGTGGTATCGCAGTCCATGACAAGGCCGATTGTGCCGGTCGGCGCGATGACGGTGGCCTGCGCGTTGCGGTAGCCATGCTGCTGCCCCAGCGTCAGCGCGCGGTCCCACGCCATGCGGGCGGCCTCGACGATACGGCCATCAGGGCAGGCTGCGGCGTTGAGGGGCACCGGAGGGGTGTTGAGATGTTCGTAGCCCGCTATCTCGCCATGCGCGGCGCGGCGGTGATTGCGAATGACGCGCAGCATGTGCTCGGCGTTTTTCGCATAGCCCACAAATGCGCCAAGCTCCGCCGCCATCTCCGCACTCGTCGCGTAGGACGTACCGGTCATCAGAGCCGATATCGCTCCGGCGATCGCGCGGCCCTCGTCGGAGTCATACGGAATACCCTCAGCCATCAGCAGTCCGCCGATATTGGCGAAACCCAGCCCCAGCGTTCGGAATTCATATGACAGTTGCGCGATTTCCGGCGACGGGAACTGCGCCATCGTCACCGAAATTTCCAGCACGACGGTCCAGAGCCGGCAGGCATGGGCGAAGCCCTCGACATCGAACGCACCCGTTTCATCGCGGAAAGCCATCAGGTTCAGCGAAGCGAGATTGCAGGCCGTGTCGTCCAGGAACATGTATTCCGAACACGGGTTCGACGCGCGGATCGGTCCAGAAGACGGGCAGGTGTGCCAGTCGTTGATGGTGGTGTGGAACTGAATGCCCGGATCGGCGGAGGCCCAGGCCGCGTAGCCGATCTGGTCCCACAACGCCGCGGCGTCGATCTCGCGGACCGTCTCGCCGGTGATGCGGCCCTTGAGCGCCCAGCTCTCGCCGGCCTCGACCGCGCGCAGGAAGTCGTCGGTGACGCGCACCGAATTGTTGGAATTCTGCCCGGCAACCGTCCGGTACGCTTCGCTGTCCCAGTCGGTGTCGAACACGTCGAAGTCGATCTTCTTGTGGCCTTGACGCGCGAACTGGATGACACGCTGAATGTAGTTTTCCGGGACATGCGACGCGCGCGCCGCCTTGATTTCGCGCTTCAGTGCCGGGTTGCGCGCCGGGTCGAAGCAATCATCGCCGGTGCCCTCGCAGTTGACCATCGCGCGCATGACTGCGCTCAGATGCTTGGCGCAGGCTTTCGACCCGGCCACGAGTGCGGCCACCTTCTGCTCCTCGACAACCTTCCAGTTGACGAATGTTTCCACGTCCGGGTGGTCGACATCGACAATCACCATCTTTGCCGCGCGCCGGGTGGTGCCGCCGGACTTGATCGCGCCCGCGGCCCGGTCGCCGATCTTGAGGAAACTCATCAGCCCGGAGGATTTGCCGCCGCCAGACAGCGGCTCACCCTCGCCGCGCAGGTGGGAGAAGTTGGAGCCGGTGCCAGAGCCATATTTGAACAGCCTTCCCTCGCGCACCCACAGGTCCATTATGCCGCGCTCGTTGACCAGATCGTCCTCGACCGACTGGATAAAGCAGGCATGCGGCTGCGGATGTTCATAGGCCGAGGTGGCGCGGGTAAGTTCGCCGGTGTCCGGATCGACGTAAAAATGCCCCTGGCTCGGCCCGTCGATGCCATAGGCCCAGTGCAGGCCGGTGTTGAACCATTGCGGGCTGTTGGGCGCGGCCATCTGCTTCGCCAGCATGTAGCGCATCTCGTCATAAAAGGTGCGCGCATCACGCTCGGAGGTGAAGTAGCCGTTTTTCCAACCCCAATAGGTCCATGTGCCAGCAAGCCGGTCAAAAACCTGGCGCGAGTCGATTTCGCTGCCATAGCGCTGATCTTCCGGCAGATGGGCCAGCGCTTCAGTGTCGGGCACCGAGCGCCACAGCCATGACGGAACGGTATTCTCCTCGATGCGCTTCAGCCGCGCCGGGACGCCCGCCTTGCGAAAATATTTCTGCGCCAGAATGTCCGCGGCGACCTGGCTGAAATGCGCGGGCACCGACAGGTTATCGAGACGGAACACGACAGAGCCATCGGGATTGCGGATTTCGCTGCTGGTCTTGCGAAAAGCGATGTTCGCGTAAGGTGAGTGTCCCTCTTTGGTGAAGCGCCGTTCAATCCGCATTTGTGAGTCCCTCAAGCTTTCGCCGCGCCGATGGGCGAATTTCAATGGCTGTTTCTGAATGAAAACTTGGAAACGCAAACGCACGCACAACAATAGACACCATCAGCCAAAACTGAGACTGAATGCCAACTGGCGATGGATTGTTGCGCCCGGATACACACTCCGGCCCTGACGCCCTGAATGGACGCCCGCGAGACGCGACTGGCGAGAAACGCCGCCAACATGAAGTCGGATGACTAGATTGCTTGATGTCGCGGCTGCTTTTCGCCGAACACCAGCAAACTGTCGCGTGATTCGCCCTGATTCGTCAATCATTTGTGCGAGATCGCGCGAGCAACACAACATGTAGTGCGCGCCGCTTGGTTGTCCGAAGTCTTGTGTTGGACGCCACGAGAGCGGCGCGTCTCGTAGCGCTATTTTGTAAGGCGATTCGCCGCCAAGCCTTCGGCTGTCATGCCTGGTCGCCCAAGCCTCTGGATAAGCTGGGGATTAGTCTTGCTCGCCAAGCAAAACCGGTGGTTTCGCATTGGCTGGAGCGGGATAAATACGCCGCCCGCCAAGTATTCCCACGCGGGCGCCACCTTCGATGAGTCCGCGGCGTGTCATTTCGATCACACAGCCGTCGCCGGCCTCCGCGATGCGGTAGAGATGATAGGCGGCAGCAGGCTTGGCATGAGGTGCGCCACTCGCGGATGCCGCAGCCGAGGCCGACGGCGCCCCTACCACCGGAATTCGTCCCTGCGGCCCCTCCGCCCAGTTCAGCGTGAAACGATGCTGATGGCCGTGCAAGACCAGTTCCGCGCCGCGCGTGCGGAAGACGTCGGCGAGCGCGCGCGCATCATGCAGGCCGCGGCGCCAGTCCGCGAGCCCGGGCAGCGGCGGATGATGGATCAGCACCAACCGGATCAGCCCCGCATCGCCCGTCGCGGCGAGCACATCATCGATCCGGCCAAGCTGCGCCCGCCCGAGCCGGCCTGCGGCCACGAAAGGAGCAGTCGGACGCGCTGTCGAGGTGCCGATCAGGGCAACCCTGCCGAACACGCGTACATAGGGGAAACGCGCCGCCTCCTTCGGAAGGAACGCCGCGCCAGCCGCGTTGCTTCGCATGTAGTCCAGCCAGAGCCGGGTGCCTTCCGCCCGCCGCAGCGCCACGTAGGCATCGTGGTTGCCGGGCACCACGCTCACATCATGCGGATCGCCGAGACTGTCCAGCCAGGCGCGCGCATGCACAAACTCCTCAGGCAGCGCCAGGTTGACGAGATCGCCGGTGACGGCGATGTGGTCAGCCGCATGCTCGCGCAGATCGGCCACGATCGCTTTCAGCGCCTCGGGCCTATGCACGCCGCGGCGGCGATACCAGTTCAGATATCCCAGCAGGCGCTTGCTGAAGAAATGATGGAGCGCCACTCGCGGCAGCGGCCCCAGATGCGGGTCGGACAGATGGGCGAGCGTGAACATTGCTGCGGCACCGCCTCACCGGAGATTGCCTGTCAGATGCGCGTGATCGTATTGCTGATGACCGGCTCGGCGGACGGCGCGGGCATCTGCTCCACCTCGTTGGACGGCAGGAAGCGCGGGTCGATCGGCTTCGGGCTGAGCAGCGAGACCTCGCCGGGCGGTCCGTAGCGGAAAGGCAGGCGGCGGCCGACGAGGAAGCTCTCCTCACCGTAAGAGCCCCAGCGCAGCAGGCTGCGCCGTGCGTTCATGAAGCTTGCGTAAATCCGTGCCAGAAGCTCATCGCCCTGGGCCTGTTCCGCGATCACCTCGCCCGACGCCTTGCCGACGCCGGTGAGCACCTCGTCGGGGAACTGACGCAATTGTACGCCGTCTTCCTTTATGAGTTGCTGCAGGATCAGACCGTGGAAAGCGTAGTAGTCTTCGGTCATGTCCCGGCGCTCCTGCTGACAGGCCAGTTCCATCACCTTTTGCTGCTCGGGCGTCAGCGACTCCC
>CAZYYQ010000174.1:0-4028 GCA_964651275.1 uncultured Hyphomicrobiaceae bacterium
TCGATCGTTTGCGCCAGGGCCTTGTCGTCTTCGATCAGCAGAACTCTCATCCCAATTCCTCTTTCGCGCTGGCCGCGCCGGTCGAACGGCCGCGGATGTCTCGATCACGCTCACACTCGGTTAAGACGTCGCCGGCGAGCATAGGTCGCCGAGGTTAATAAAATCTGATATGACCGGAGCGAATCACCGCTTCCGCGTTAATCTGCCATACCGCAACGCTGCGCCCGTTCGGAGCGTGGTCAACCTGCCTGTCACCGCGCCACGCTAAAGCCTCACCGCGATGCGGAGGCCGTACCGCCCGCAATGCCGCACATTGCTGGCAAAGGCGCCCGTATGGGCTCATGGCCAGCGATCTGCTATGGCACACGACGCGGTTGCGACTTGAGGTTGCAGGATGTCACGCGAAACTGTCAGTCAGACTTGAAAGCCTGGTCTACAGCACACACCGCCCCCAAAACGACGGGACTGGGACGAGGACCGTCCGACGGGAGACTCGCGACCACGGCGATTACGACTGAGTTAAACAATCCCTAGCCGATTCGCCCGCTCAGCCCGAGGTTGTATTTGGGCGGCTCCGATTTTATGGCGAAACTGTGTTATCTGAGTCACGCCTCTCCGATTTACCCGCGGTTAAGGCAGGGCGCTTAGCATGACAGTTGCGTCCGGATCTTCGCATATTGCAGGGGCGGGCCGCCACGTTTTCATGACAATCCCGGTCAGTCGGGCAGGATGAGGATATCCGATGCCGTCACGCGAAAACCACGAGCGTTTGCGGCGCTTCGAGGTCGAGGAGCGCCAGCATAAGGTGGCGGAAATTGAGGCGATGATCGCCGACTTCACGCGTATCGCGGAAGAACTGGACCGGCAGGTGCGTTACGAGGAACAGCGCGCCGGCGTCTCCGATCCGAAACACTTTGCCTACCCGATGTATGCGAAGGCCGCACGGCAGCGGCGCGACAATCTCTACTCGTCGATTAGCGACCTGAGCACCAAGCTGGAAGAATCCCGTACAGAACTCGAACAGGCGCGCGCCGAGCTCCAGACAGCCGAGGCGATCGCGCAACGCGACGTTCAGCGGCCGCGGCGGCCTTCGACCAGCCGCCTCGCAGGGCAATTTGCGCTTCACCGGGATTGAGCCGCATGAGCGGCCAGCAAATCTGCCGCACCATCACGTAAATCTGTGTGCATGGCCCCCGCCCCGCGTTGACACTGCCCCACCACTGTCCCATTGCTCGCTCAACATTCTGAGCAATCGGGGCATCTGAATTTCAGCGGGGGTGAACGTGTCGCGGAAACGCGGACTGTTTCTGGAATTTTCCGACCGATGGCGGACTGGAGCGGTCATCATCCTGTGTGCCGGCCTTGCCGGTTGCGCGCAGTCCGGCGGCATCCTTACCGGCACGCTCGGCCCAAGCTCGGCGGCGACCGCTTCCAGCACCGCCGGACCGCCGTTGCCAGAGCGGCGCTCGGCGCAGGCCAGCAGGGAGCGCCGCAGCTCCAGTGCCGGTCTGCTTGCCGCTTTGCCTGATATCGACCTGTCGGTACCCACCGTCGCGCCGTCATCGGTCGTGACGCAGGAAATGCCCATCAACGTCTATGTTCGCGTGGCACGGGAGATCCGGCGCTGCTGGCTCGGCCCCGATAACCCGAAATTGCCCGGTCACGGCTTCCGGGCGTCTGCTCAGCCAGGTGATGCCGGGGAAGCGGAGATCGACATCTACAAGCAAGTCGAAGGGCGCAAATACGGTCCGTTTGCCTTCGAGGTCAAGATCACGCCGCAGGGCAGCGGTTCGCTGGTGCGCAGCCGCAACCGCAGCCTCGATGATGAACTTGCCAACACGCTGCGCGCAGACGTCGCACGCTGGAGCAACGGAGCCTCGGGCTGCACGGCTCCCAAAACGCAGAACTCGTAGCGTAGCAGCCTGGCAACACCCTTGCACCGCTTGACATTTCTCCTCTGACGGAAGCCGCTTCGCCTCACAATTCAGACAACATCTCCGTTAAAGTCGCGGCCGTTGGGATATAGGGCATTTCTGGGTATGGGGGTATTGCGTTTGCGTGCGCTTCGCGTCAGCCTTGTGTCGTCGCTCGCCTTCCTGTTGGCGGCATGCGGCGCCAGTCCCGAGCGCATGCCGGTGGACGAGGCGTCCGAGGCACAGCGGCTGGTGTTCGGCGCGCCAGATGGTATCCGCACCCAGTTCGCAAGCCAGATCAGCACCTGCTGGTTCGCCGGCCGTGGCCCCCTCGCTGGCAACTACAGTTTCACCATGCCGGAGGGGAGCAACCCGGCCGAGCCGCTTCTGATCCGTGTCTTCAACAGCAGTGCCGAGCGGGCCGAGGTGTTTCAGGTTCAGTTTTATCCGCACAACGACAACACCATTGTTGCGACACGCAATCTGGCATTACCCGCGACCCTGGCCGATGAACTCGATAAAAGCGTTGAGTTCTGGCTGCTTGACCCGGCGCAGTGCCGCGTTAATGGAGAGGTCGTCGCGACCGGGGCAGGAGAGGAACCCGGTCCGTCTGCGGCAGAGGCGGATGCGCTGCAACTGCCGCCGCTGCAAGACGCCGATACCAGGCGCGCCCGCGATTCGCGTGAAGATGACGATATGCACCAGGCCGAGTTGCGCGCGCGCGGCGCGATCGAGGACTGAGCGCGGCGAGGCAGTGCATCAGGCCGCGCGCGAAAAGGCGGGAACCTCTGCGCCTTCTTCGAGATACTGGCGGATCTTGTTGCGTAGCGTGCGCACAGAAATGCCCAGAATATCCGCGGCCTGCGTACGGTTCCCGCCATAGTGGCGCAGCGTCTGCAGGATCAAGTCGCGCTCGACATCCGCAACCGTCCGTCCTACGAGCGCCGCCGAAAGGGTATCCGCATGATCGATGTCGCGCCAGACTGGCAAGCGGATGTCTTCGGCCCTGATCGCATCATCCTCGGCGAACAGTACTGCGCGCTGAATCACGTTCTCAAGCTCCTGCACATTCCCCGGCCAGCGATAGCTTGCAAGCTTCGCCATCGCGTCACCGGCGATGCGCCCTGCTGCGCGCCCATGCGCTTGAGCGAAGCGTGCCGCGAAATGCCCCGCCAGCGCCGGCAGATCGTCCGGCCGCTCGGCGAGCGAGGGCAAGCGAAAGCGCACCACGCCCAACCGATAATAGAGGTCTTCGCGAAATGAGCCGTCGCGAACGGCTCTCGCGAGCAGGTTGGAAGCCGAGGCAATCACACGCGCGCGTCCCCCGCCGCTGGAGCCAAGCGCCATCGCCAGTTCGCTCTGCGCCTGCGTCCCGAGTTCGCAAACGTCCACGAGCAGCAGCACGGCATCGCACCCCGCTGCAATCTCGCCCAGCCAGTCCGGACGCGCGCTCGCAGCGCAGTAGACTGTCGTGAGGGCGTCCGGGTCATGCCCGGAACAGGCGTGGATGTAGCGCGCGAGAGTACTGCGCCCGGTTCCGGGGGCACCCTCGATGAGAATGTTCGCCGGCCCGCGCGCCGCCTTGCGCGCTTCCGCGGCGATCTCAGCCATCTTCCCATCGCAATAGACGAAAGCTCCGCTATCCATTGTTCCGCGCCCCTCCTGTGAGCCGAACGCACCGCGCTGCGATGCACATGCAGCGAAAGGTGCTGCCATGCGCTGCGCTTGTGCGAATCAGTAATGAGATTGGCTTCAGCTTGGCTTGGCGAGGCTAAACAGATGTTTAACCGGGGCGGTGAACGATACGCGGCGAGGGGCTGTCATGCCGTCGGCGCGGTTGACCGGTAATTGCTATAGAGTAATTTGCCGCAAACGCCGTAACAGGAGGATAGGCATGACAGCCCAAGCCAGCCAGAACCGCGACGGAACCGGAATCATCGTGGTCGCGATGCCTATCGCGCCGGAAGACCTTGGCAGCGCGACGCTGACGCCCGACGGCGCATTCGAGGCTGGCTCTTACCAATCCTTCACGCTGGTCTATACGGCCGGCAAGTTCGGCATCGACGATTCCGGCGCGCTGCGCATCTCGTTCCGCTTTGCCGCTGACATGACCCC
>CAZYYQ010000175.1:0-2523 GCA_964651275.1 uncultured Hyphomicrobiaceae bacterium
AGGGAGTGGGGGTTCGAGTCCCCCCGTCCGCACCATTGTTTTTCAATGGCTTGGCAGGGCCACCACTCGCTCTCGGCGGCACATACGAAACTCGTTATGAGGCCGGGATGCAATCAGGCGATGCCTATTAGTGTTCGCCAGTACTCCCATGAAGCGAGTTCCCGGACTGTTTCGACCGGCAAGGCGTCGAGTATCAGGCCGGCCGAAATGACGACGAGAACCGGGATCAAGATCGCGTGAGTAATAACGAGGGCATTGTTCAGCAGTCGCCATTTGTGCGCACGCACGTTGATTCTCATAATCGAAATGAAAATCATGAGGCTGACCATCATATAGTCGAGAACGAATATTCGATCAGACACAGTCGCGGTATCGGAGTCGACCTGGGGCAGCGACAGATAGAGCGCAACCGCAGCCAACAGTGCCGTAACCTGCAACGTGATGATCGCCTCGAGATGAGACTGCGGGATGAAAATGGACAAATAGGCTACAATCAGAATGAACATCAACGGCACCAGCACCCGCAAATAGTAGTCCGTCGTCTCGCGCGTCATCTGCCAGACGAACCGGGTTTCGTAGAATGGAACGATGCTGGGCTGATGGGTGAAAGCGTCCACGACTGGCACGAACGCGTGCGCGTAGGAGACATACTGTCTCGCCAGATCCCAGTTCTCGACGCTGAGACCGGGATCGCGCAGTTTGAGCGGCGGCGGTTGAACGATGAACTGCTTGTCGCCACTGCGAGGCTGGATGTCGATCGAGAACTGCTGTGAGTCAAACGGATAGTTGGCGAAGTCCGGATTGAAGCGGAAGCGTCCCGCGATGCGATAGATGCGCATGCTTTCCGGATAGGCGTCCGTCGGGCCGCCGCCATAGATCGTTTCGATGGTCAGGTGCGGGCCATTGGTGCGCGGATCGATGAAAGCATTGTTGAACTTGATATCCTTGAGGCCGATCCGGTCCGAGGCCCGGATGGACAGGTAGAAGTCCGCGTAGAAAGAGCGCTCGTTGTTGTCGATCGAGAAGGCGCGCAGCATGTCCACGTCAAGGTAGAGCGTGTCGATACGACTCAGCGTACCTGCGCGGGTGCGCACGAACTGAATGGGCGCAAGCTGCGTCCGGCCAAGCGTGTGGGGCAGAATGACAACGAAGGGGGTCTGCGCGCGGGTGCGGACATCCGGGAAGAAGGACCAGTTCTCGAACCGGCCGTGAAACGCACCCCGGCCCGCCGCATAAGTCTCACCCAAGGATCGAACAATGCCCTGGTGCATGGCTTCCAACTCGGCCTGCCGTCCCACGCCGTTGGCGGCCTCGGTCACAAGGGCGGCCATGTCCGCAAACTGCGCGCCGAAACCGATGGCCCTGAGGTTGGTCGGCGAAAGAGGCTCCGGCTCATAGTCCGGGTCGCAAGTGCCTTCCTGCCAGCCGGGCGCATCAGCCAGCTTGGCCCCCTCGAACAGCCATTCCTCGGGTGTGCCCCGCGTCACGACATTGCGCACCGAGTCCTGGTCAACCTCCGGCACACTGCCCCAGTCCAGTTGATAGATCGCGTTCGGGTAGTCTTCAGACAGCGCCGCGGCGACGCGCGAAAGGTCACCGACCAGCATGATTGCGGGCGTGAATTCGGCTTCCGCGAATGCCGCAAGCACCTCGTCCGACGTGACTGTGCCGACGGCGAGGACAACAAGATCGGCCTGCTTCGCCTTCATGTCTGCTATAGCGGCCTTGAGAGCCCGCTCATCCAGATTGGCCCCGCGATCCCCGGCGCGGCGGATACGGTGGTCCGCGGCAAGCCGGTCCGAGATTTCACTCGCTTTCAGGGCATCACCAATTGCCCTGATATAGGTTGGGCCGTCACGGCCCAGAAATGCGACCGAACGAAAGCCCATCTCCTCGACGAAAGCGGCCATCACCGGGACCCGTTCGGCTTCCTGGGAAGGCCGCGTGGAAAATACGTTCGGATAGTCGGCGAACACATCCGAGACCGAGATATGGGAGATGAACGGGACGCCACTTTTACGGATCTGCTCGCCGAGGCTTGCGAAAACCTTCTCGCCGCGCGTTGAACTCGTTAGGCCGATCATCGCCAGGAGATTCGGCAAATCGAGTGCGGAGCGCACATTTTCGATCGTCTGGCCGGTGTCGCGCCGCCCGTCCAGTATGGTGACATCAATCGGGCGTCCGTTGACCCCACCGCGTGCGTTGATCTTCTTCTGTTCGAGGCTCACCAAGCGTTCGATAGCCGCGACGTAGCCGCGGTCGTAGCACCGCCCAATATCGGAATCGACCAGAAGCGCGATGGAAACCGGCGGTCCGGCGGCGGCTTGCGCCTCTTCCTGGGCGAGGACATCGCGTGAGCCTACAACCTGGACGATAAACGCCATCACCATGAAAGCCATCAGTAGCTTGCTTCCACGCAAGGCGCAGATCCGACAGACACATTCCCTCATCGCCATCCCCCCCGCGATCACGCCAGAACCCACCCGAGCAGATGATAGTCACTCGCGTTGCGAAATGATACGG
>CAZYYQ010000175.1:2623-4025 GCA_964651275.1 uncultured Hyphomicrobiaceae bacterium
CGCCGCCCCTATAGCTTGATCACGCGATATCGAAGCGATCCGCGTCCATCACCTTGGTCCATGCATTGACGAAGTCCCTTGCAAACTTCTCTTTGTTATCGTCCTGAGCATAGACCTCGGCATAAGCGCGCAGGACCGAGTTAGAACCAAAGACCAGGTCCATACGGGTTGCTGTCCATTTGACAGCCTCGGTCTTGCGGTCGCGGATCTCGTAGCTGCCGTTACCTGCGGGAACCCACTTGTAGGACATGTCGGTCAGGTTGACGAAGAAGTCGGTCGTCAGCGCGCCCTCGCGTTCGGTGAAGACGCCGTGCTTCGTGCCGCCATGGTTCGTCCCCAGCACGCGCATACCGCCAACGAGGACGGTCATCTCGGGGGCCGTGAGACCCAGCAGTTGCGTGCGGTCCAGCATCAGCTCTTCGGGGCTGACGACATACTCCTCCTTCAGCCAGTTTCGATAGCCGTCTGCGACAGGCTCAAGAACCTCGAAGCTCTCGGCATCGGTCATCTCGTCGGTGGCGTCACCCCGGCCCGGCGCGAAGGGCACTGCGATGTCGAACCCCGCGGCTTTGGCCGCCTGCTCGATACCGACGTTACCCGCAAGCACGATGGTGTCGGCGATGCTGGCCCCGGCTTCCTTCGCAAGCGGCTCCAGGACACCAAGCACCCTTTGCAGACGCTCGGGCTCGTTGCCCTCCCAGTCCTTCTGCGGCGCGAGGCGGATGCGCGCACCATTTGCGCCGCCGCGCAGGTCCGAGCCGCGGAAGGTGCGCGCGCTGTCCCACGCGGTCGTAACCATTTCCGCCACGCTGAGGCCGCTTTCGGCGATCATGCGCTTCAGCCCGACGATATCGTAGTTCGTCGGGCCTTCCGGCACCGGGTCCTGCCAGATCAGGTCCTCTTCGGGGACGTCCGGTCCGACATAGCGCGCCCTCGGCCCCATGTCGCGGTGGGTCAGCTTGAACCATGCGCGGGCGAAGGTGTCCTTGAAATACTCCGGATCGGCCATGAACTTCTGGCAGATCTCGTTGTAGACCGGGTCGATCTTCATCGCCATGTCGGCGTCGGTCATGATCGGGTTGTGCCGGATCGAGGGGTCGGTTGCGTCGACCGGCTTGTCCTCTTCCTTGATGTCGACCGGCTCCCATTGCCATGCGCCGGCGGGCGATTTCTTGAGCTCCCACTCATAGCCGAAGAGCAACTTGAAGTAGCCCATGTCGAATTTCGTCGGGTAGGTGGTCCAGGCGCCTTCAATGCCTGACGTCACCGCATTTGCAGCCTTGCCGCCCATGTGCGGATTCATCCAGCCGAAGCCCTGTGTATCGACATCCGCGGCCTCCGGTTCAGGACCGAGCTCAGCAGCGTCGCCGTTGCCATGGCACTTGCCGACGGTGTGGCCGCC
>CAZYYQ010000176.1:0-4008 GCA_964651275.1 uncultured Hyphomicrobiaceae bacterium
GGCGCTTGAACAGCTTGAGGTCCGACGACAGCCGCCACGGCAGCGCGCCGTCCCGGCCGATCACGCCGTTCTCATCCATGGCGACGATCATCGCGATTTTCGCTTCGCCATCGCTCAAGACAACATCATCCTTTTGAAACTCTTTCCAAAACTTGCAAGTCTGTGCTTTGACGCCCGATTTATCCGAAAACCGGTCCCCATCCCGGATCAAGTCCGGGACAGGCTTTTTCGGATCGCGCCTTCACACGGCTACCTCTGCCTTGATATGCGGGTGCGGATTGTAGCCGCTCAGGGTGAAATCGTCATAGGTGAAGTCGAACAGCGAGGCTACCTCCGGGTTCAGCGTCATGGTCGGCAGCGGGCGCGGCTCGCGTCTGAGCTGTTCGCGCGCCTGATCGAGATGGTTCAGGTAGAGATGCGCATCGCCCAGCGTATGGATGAAGTCACCGGGGCGCAGGCCGGTCACCTGCGCGGTCATCATCGTCAGCAGCGCGTAGGACGCGATATTGAATGGCACGCCGAGGAAGATGTCGGCGGAGCGCTGATAGAGCTGGCAGGACAGCCGTCCCTCGGCCACATGGAACTGAAACAGGCAGTGGCACGGCGGCAGCGCCATCCGGTCGAGATCGGCCGGGTTCCATGCCGTGACGACATGCCGCCGCGAATGCGGGTTGGCGCGGATCGCCTCGACAACATCCGCGATCTGGTCGATCGTGCCGCCGACGCGCGCGGGCCAGGAGCGCCACTGATGGCCATAGACCGGGCCGAGATCGCCGTTCTCGTCCGCCCATTCGTCCCAGATGCGCACGCCGTGGCGCTTGAGATAGCCGATATTCGTGTCGCCTGAGAGGAACCAGAGCAACTCGTGAATGATCGACTTGACGTGCAGCCTCTTGGTTGTGACCAACGGGAAGCCGTCAGCCAGATCGAAGCGCATCTGATGGCCGAACACACCGAGTACGCCGACGCCCGTGCGGTCGTCGATGCGGGCCCCCTCTTCGAGCGCGCGTTGCATGAGATCATGATATTGCTTCATGAGCGTAAGCCTATGCCGATTCCGCCGCGCCCGGCCAGCGGGTGATCCTCGTCCTGTTAGTTTTTCGCGCCCGGCTTGCCGCCGGCGCCGTAAAGCTGCGTCCGCAACGCGGTGACCTCCGCGCGCACTGATCGCAACTCCTCGAGGACATTGCGGAACTCCCTGGCCTGCCAGTCATGCTCCTTGTCGACGGCCTGCAGCGTCTGTTCGGCATCGGTGTGGCTCTGCTCCTGCATCGCTTCCAGCCGCTCGCGGGCCTGCTCCTGCATCGCGTCAACGATAATACCGATGAAAAGGTTCAGTACGGCGAACGATGTCATCAGGATGAACGGGATGAAGAACAGCCATGCCAGCGGATGCACCTCCAGGACCGGACGCACGATGCCCTGCGACCAGCTTTCCAGCGTCATGATCTGGAACAGCGAATAGGCCGACTCGCCGATGGTGCCGAAATACTGCGGGAAGCTCTCGCCATAAAGCATGGTGGCCATGACCGAGAACACATAGAAGATCAGGGACAGCAGCATCACCACGGCGCCCATGCCGGGGATCGCGCGAAACAGCCCGGAGACGACGCGGCGCATGGACGGCACCGCTGAAATCAGGCGCAGCACCCGCAGAATGCGCAGCGCACGCAGGCCCGACAGGCTTTCGGTTGCCGGGATCAGCGCGACGGCGACGACGAGGAAGTCGAACACGCTCCACGGATCGCGCCAGAACCGCGCGCCATGCGCCAGTAGCCGCAGCGCGATCTCGAACACGAAGATTGTGAGAAAAACAGAATCCAGCGTGGTCAGCAGCGTTCCGGCATACACCATCGCCGTGCCGCTGGTCTCCAGCCCGAGTGTGATTGCGTTCAGCACGATGATCGTCAGGACCGTCTGTTCCCAGCGCGGATGATCGACAAGCGCGCGCAGACGCGGGCGTATCGCCCAAACGCCGCCTTTCCACACAGACTTGTCGCTCGTCTCGGTCAACTAAAATCCTCCGGCAGAAAAGGCAAAACTGGCCAGACGCGCCGGTGGCGCGTCGATTCGAAGCGTGATATCGCCTTGCCATGACCGGTTAACAAGGCCAGGACAAGACTAATCGGGTCGGCGACGCACCCGATGCGCTGCGGGGCGGTATTCCCGCGAATTTGTCACCGCCGGAAAGGCCCGCGACCTTGCAGCTGAGGGAATTCAAACATCCGTTGATCGGCGTGTCGACGTCACGGCGCCGGGGGCGATGCAGCTTCGCCGCGAACGCGCTGGCCCTGCGGCTGGCTGGCGGGCGGCCGAAGCGGCTGGGGGCTGGCGACCGGCCAGAGGCGATAGACGAACTGGATGGTCTGCTGATCGGCGGCGGCGACGACATTTCCGCGCGCCTCTATGACGGAGACTTCACGCTCGACGTTCGTATCGACGAGGAGCGCGATCGCTTCGAATTGCAGGCGCTGGAGCGGGCGGTGCCGCGCGGCATTCCGGTGCTTGGCGTTTGCCGCGGTGCGCAGATGCTCAATGTGTTCTTCGGGGGCACGTTGCACCACGATCTCGACGAGAAGCTGTGGCGGACCAACCGCCGCACGGTCATGCCGCGCCTACGGATCGAGTTGCAGCCCGGCAGCAAGCTGGCCAGCCTGATCGAGCATCCGCGCATTTTCGTCAACGCGATTCACCACCAGGCGATCGACACGCTGGCGAGCAATCTGAGGGTGGCGGCGCGGGACGAAGAGCTGATCATTCAGGCAGTCGAGGATCGCAGCCGCCCTTTTCTGCTTGGCGTGCAATGGCACCCAGAACTGTTGATCTATCATAGCCACCAGCGTGCGCTGTTCAACGCGCTGGTTCGGGCAAGCCTCCGCTGGGCTCAGTTCGGGGAGCTGCGGCCTGGAGGTGCCGGACCGTCGGCGGGCCGGGACGTGCGCAGAATCAGCGGGTAAGCTCTGCGAGGTCTGGGGCGGGTGCGGGCCTATTCATCGCGTCGTCGCTCCCAAGCAGTTCAATCTGCTCCGCATGGGTCGCCTCGATCATCGGACCGTTGCGTGGCTTCAGCCAGCCGCGCACTCTCACGCGCTCGCCTGCAAGCGCCATCAGGTCAATGCCTGAGCCATCGAATGCCTTGCGGTGCGATGCGGCGATGGCCACGGTGAAGTCGCTTCGCCAGTCCGCGCCAAAGTTCAGATAGACGCGCCCGCGCTTGTCCGCCACATCCGCGACCTGTCCCTCGACGATCTGAAAACTGTATGACAAGCTTTTCATGCTGTCCGGATCGGCCGCGTCGCGGACACGGAATACGCCTTTTCCCCATAGCCCTGCCTGTTCTGCGCGCGCCCGCGCCTCAACCTGCTGAAGACGCCTGACGCAGTTTCGGTTCTCGGGGAACGAATAGGCCATGGCGAGACCCTGCCGGATCAGATCTTCCTGCACCCATGTCTGGTTATCTCCGCTGCCGAGGAACGCATGCGCGAGCAATCGGCCATACCGGTCGCGGTCGCGTGCGCCCAGCCGCAGATGCACCTGCTTCCCGAGAACGAGCTTCTCCAGCGCCTTCGTGAGCGTTTCCTTCAGCCCCATGGCTTCAGCCCATCGTGTCTGCACGCGTGGACCGAGCGCCCCCACAAGCCGGATTGCGCGGCCGTCCTCAAGGAGCAGGGATTCCGTATTCAGGATCTCCACGATGGTTGCCTTGCCAGCGTCCGTCAGATCGCAAGCGGCCTGGGCATTCGTAGCCGTCAACGGCAGGATGGCAAGGGCTGCGCAGAGAGCCGCGAGCCATGAACCAAACGTCAAATTTTTCCGCATACGCACAAATCCATAAATATTTTTTACGCATAATGTGACATTAGCGTGCAACTTGCAAGCCTCGACAAGACTGCGCAGACCTGCCAATTGTGATATGACATCTTTTGATATGATCGCGAAAAGCGGGCCGCGCCGCATGGCCCCGTAGCTCAGCAGGATAGAGCATCAGATTCCTAATCTGAGGGTCGC
>CAZYYQ010000177.1:0-3988 GCA_964651275.1 uncultured Hyphomicrobiaceae bacterium
TCGCGGCTGGCCATGTTCCGCGAGCAGGTCTGCGACGTCAGCCAGCGCGAATTCATGGTCGTGACCAAGCTGGCGCGCGCCCGGCACTGGGCGCGGGAGTTGCGCCGCCACGAGCCGCATTTGCGCGCGGACATCGACGCATTCCTTTCGCTCACGGCGCGATGCGAGGCGATGGCGCGCAACCGCGCCCCGGACCCGGAGAGTTTGTTCGACGGAGAGGCACATCCGAAGCGCTTTCTTGCCGGGCGCGTGCCGGCCGGGCGCTCTGCGGCCGAAGCCGCGCTCTCCTTGATGGAACGGCTACAGGCGGCGGAGCGCGGGGAGACGCTGGCGGATGATGGCGGCCCGCGCTACCTGATTGGGGGCGAGTTGAGCGTCGAGGCGCTGGATGAGGCGTGCGAGCGGCTGTTGGCGCGGCTGTCAGCGCATTACGGCTGGGAGGATGGTGACCCGGACGCGATCGAGGACGACGGAGCCGCAGCACTCGAAGAAGACGCGGTGGACGCCTTTCCGGCCGCAGATGCTGAGCAGACGGCGGCAGTCGACGCGGAGGAAGCCGTAGAAGCGCGGGATGCGCCGGCCAGCGAAAGCGTGGTGGAGGATGTCCCGGAAGCGGACACAAGCGGTGAAGCCGAGGCTGGCTCTGCCGGAGAACAGGAAACGCCAGCACACGACAGCCTTGCGGAAGCCGAAGACCCGTTCGCGCGCGTCGAATCCGAGCCAGCCAGCGCGGAGACCCGGAAAGGCCAGCCGGGCGCGTCTCAGGCGACGTAATCTTCGTCGGGTACGTCGGCAGCGATCCCGCGTTCGCTCAGGCGCTCAAGCAGCCAGGCTTGCGCGCGGTCCAGAAGTCCGGTGTCGGTCGCGCGCAGCACCACGTTGACGCCGAAGCGGTTATCCACGTGGAACGGATAACTTCCGACCGCCACACCGCTAAAGCTGTCCTGCGCCTTCTGCAGGATCTCGGCGATGTCGCCTTCCTTGCCGTCAACGCGCACGGTGCGGCTCAGGATGCGGATGCCAGTGCGCAGGCCAGGCAAGATGTTGTCGAGCATCCCCTGCATGATCTTCGGAACCCCCGCCATGACATAGACATTGCCGACGCGAAAGCCCGGTGCGACCGAGACTGGGTTCGCGATCAGTTCCGCGCCCTCGGGCATGCGGGTCATGCGCATCCGCGCAGGCGTCAGCTCGCTCTCGCGGAAATGGCGCTGCAGGATTTCCACCGCTCGCGGGTCCCGGTCGACGGGCAGGCCGAACGCCGCGCCGATGGCGTCGGCGGTGATGTCGTCGTGGGTTGGGCCGATGCCGCCGGTCGTGAACACGTAGTCGTAGTGCGCGCGCGTTGCATTGACGGCCTCGACGATCGCGTCCTGATCGTCGGCGACAATGCGCACTTCCCTGAGCTGGATGCCCATGTCCGTCAGTTTTTCGGCGATGTGGCCGATGTTCTTGTCCTTGGTGCGCCCGGACAGGATTTCATCGCCGATCACAACGATCCCCGCCGTGACCGCATCCGCTGACGTCTGGTTCTGCTCGCTCATCTTGCGCTTGCCTTCAGGATACATCCCAACGCAGCCCTTGCTGCCCTTGCCGAGCATGCAGCGGCATCCTACTCTTAATCGATGCAGTTTGCGCCGCCGCTTATACCCGCTCAGCTTATCAGACGATACAAGCGATTTCTCGCCGACATGCGTCTTGAAGGCGGGGAATCCGTTACCGCCCATTGCCCGAACCCTGGCTCGATGATGGGGCTGGCGGAGGAGGGAATGAGGGTGTGGTTGTCGCCAAGCGCGAACCCGAAGCGCAAGCTGAAATACACATGGGAACTGGTGGAGTGCGCTGACGCCAATGGCGTTGAGTTCGCCGGCATCAACACCGCGCATCCCAACCTGCTGGCGGCTGAAGCGATTGCTGACGGGCGCGTGCCCGAGCTTGCCGGCTATGAGACCATGCGCCGCGAGGTACGCTACGGCGCCAACAGCCGGGTGGATATTCTGCTGGAAGGAGATGGCCGCCGTTGTCTCGTCGAGGTCAAGAATGTGCATCTGTGCCGCGAGCCTGGCCTCGCCGAGTTTCCCGACAGCGTGACGGCGCGCGGCACGAAGCATCTGCACGAATTGGCCGGGCGGGTGGCCGCAGGGGACCGGGCAGTCATGCTCTATATCGTGCAGCGTCCTGCCGACCGATTCGCGCTCGCTACGGACATTGACCCCGCCTATGCTGCTGCCTTCGAGGCGGCGCGCGCGGCTGGCGTGGAGGCGTTATGCTATGTTTGCGATGTCGCCCCCGTCGGGATTAGCCTGCGAGAGCGGATTGAATTCGCGCCTGGCGCGATGAGCCACACGGCAT
This sequence comes from uncultured Hyphomicrobiaceae bacterium, assembly GCA_964651275.1. Taxonomy (GTDB): domain Bacteria; phylum Pseudomonadota; class Alphaproteobacteria; order Rhizobiales; family Rhodomicrobiaceae; genus Dichotomicrobium. The sequence goes on from CAZYYQ010000177.1 coordinate 2,353, forward strand.
AAGAACAGTCTTCGGGGTCGCGGAATGAATGAGTTGGAGAGCGAATTGAGGCGGGCGGATCGGAAGGTGCGTCTTTACGACGATGAGGCATTTGAGGGGCTGCGCGCGGCGGGCCGGCTGGCCGCCGAAGCGCTCGACATGATTACACCCCACGTCGCGCCGGGTGTGACGACACAGGCCCTTGACGACATGGTGCTGGAATTCGCGCTCGATCACGGCGCGATCCCGGCCACGCTCAACTATCGTGGCTATACCAAATCGACCTGCACCTCCATCAACCACGTCGTCTGCCACGGCATTCCGGGCCCGCGTCAGCTTTACGAAGGTGATATCGTCAATGTCGACGTGACGCTGATCCTGAACGGCTGGCATGGCGACACCAGCCGGATGTATCCCGTCGGGCCGGTGGCACGGCGGGCCGAGCGGCTCATGGAGGTGACGCATGAGGCGCTGATGCGCGGCATCGCGGCGGCGAAGCCCGGCGGAACGACCGGCGACATCGGTGCGGCGATCCAGCGCTTTGCCGAGGCAGAGCGTTCCAGCGTCGTTCGCGATTTTTGTGGGCATGGTCTCGGCGACGTGTTTCACGACAAACCCAACATCCTGCATTACGGCAACCCCGGAGAGGGACTGACGCTCGCGCCCGGTATGGTTTTCACCATCGAGCCGATGATCAATCTTGGCCGTCCACATGTCAAAATCCTCAAGGATGGCTGGACGGCGGTGACCCGCGATCGATCGCTTTCCGCGCAGTTCGAGCACACGGTTGGCATCACTCAGGATGGCTGCGAAGTGTTCACATATTCGCCGGCGGGCCTGCACAAGCCGCCCTATGAAATTCCGCAAGCGAAAAAAGCCTCATGAGCGGTTTCGACGATGCGCAGGGCCGGCACACGCCGGGGTCAGGGGAGCAGGGCGCGCTACCCATGGACGCGCCGCAACCACGGCCTGCGCGCGCCAAGGACTCCAAGACGGGCGGGGAGCCGCACTATCTCGGCCATCGCCAGCGGCTGCGACAGCGTTTCATGGAGGGCGGGCCTGATGCGCTGCCCGACTACGAACTGCTGGAGCTGATCCTGTTTCGCGCCATCCCGCGCCGCGATACCAAGCCGCTTGCAAAGGCGCTGCTGGCGAAGTTCGGGTCTTTTGCCGCTGTGATCAACGCCTCGCCCGCACGGCTGCGCGAAGTAGCCGGCATGGGCGATGCCGTCATTACCGAGTTGAAGCTCGTGCGTGCGGCGTCGCTACGGCTGCTGAGCCGGGAGATCATGAACCGCCCGGCGTTGAGTTCGTGGAGCCAGGTGCTGAGCTACTGCGAAGCCTCCATGGGCCATTCCGAGATCGAGCAGTTCCGCATCCTGTTCCTCGACAAGCGCAACCGGCTGATCGCCGATGAAGTACAGCAGGAAGGCACGGTCGATCACACGCCGGTCTATGTGCGCGAGATCATCAAGCGCGCATTGGAGCTATCCGCCACGGCGATGATCCTCGTGCACAATCACCCCTCGGGCGATCCGACACCATCGCAAGCGGATATTTCCATGACGAAGGAGATCATGGATACGGCGGGCAAGCTGGGGATCGTGGTGCACGACCACATCATCGTGGGCCGCGAGGGGCACAGCAGCCTGCGCGC
>CAZYYQ010000178.1:0-3985 GCA_964651275.1 uncultured Hyphomicrobiaceae bacterium
AGGCCACCTGGAAGCTGATACGGCTGGGGAAGTTCGACTTGATCGTGCCGGTGATCACATCAACGCTCGGGCGCTGCGTCGCCATGATGACATGAATGCCGGCGGCGCGCGCCATCTGCGAGAGGCGCTGCACGGCGAATTCGATGTCCTTGCCTGCCACCATCATCAGGTCGGCCATCTCGTCGATCACCACCACGATATACGGCATCGGCTCGGGGTCGATATCCTCGTGCTCGTAGATCGGCTGGCCGGTGAATTCGTCGAAGCCGGTGTTGACGGTGCGCCCTAGCACCTCGCCGCGCGCACGCGCCTCGGCCACGCGCTGGTTATAGCCTTGGATGTTGCGCACGCTCACCTTGTGCATGCGCTCATAGCGCCGGTTCATCTCGGCAACCGTCCATTTCAGCGCTACCACGGCCTTCTTCGGGTCGGTCACGACTGGGGTCAGCAGATGCGGGATGCCGTCATAGACCGACAATTCCAGCATCTTGGGGTCGATCATGAGGAACCGGCATTGCCCGGGCGGGAGCCGGTAGAGCAGCGACAGGATCATCGCATTGATGCCGACCGACTTGCCCGAGCCGGTGGTGCCCGCGATCAGCAGATGCGGCATCCGCGCCAGATCGACGATCACCGGGGCGCCGGAGATGTTCTTGCCAAGCGCCAGCGGCAGTTTCGCCTGGCCGTCCCGGTATTCCGCGGTCTCCAGCAGGGCGCGAAGATAGACGGTCTCGCGTTTCTCGTTCGGCAGTTCGATCCCCAGCGCATCGCGCCCCGGAATGACCGACACGCGCGCGGACACCGCGCCCATCGAGCGGGCGATGTCATCCGACAGGCCGATCACGCGCGAGGACTTCGTGCCACGGGCTGGCCGCAACTCATAAAGTGTGATGACAGGGCCGGGATGCACGTCCGTCACCTCACCTTTCACGCCGAAGTCGCGCAGCGTGCCCTCGAGCTGCTCCGCGCGTTCGGTGAGTTCCTCATCGCTGAGGGTGTCGGAGACCGCGCCTTTCGGCGGCGCGGTCAACAGGCTTGTCAGGGGCAGGGTGAAACCACCCTTGTTTCTCCGAGGGGCTGCGCTGCACTGCGCTGGCTCTGGTCCGCCTTGGCGTTTGCGTGGCGCACCCGCATCCAGGTGCCGATGCGCCTCGAAATGCGTCGCCCATATCTGCGATGCGTCGGTCGTCTCGCTCTTCGCTCTGCGCGCCAGCGAACCGAAATATGGTTCGACCCGGTCTCCTGCGGAGTCACGCCTTTCGGATGCGGACGGGTCCGGCTCGGGGGGAACTTGTTCGGAAGGTTCCTGTTTGGGCGCTTCCGTGGCTGTGTCGGCGCGCCGTCCGATCCGGCGCATGCGCCGCCACCGCATGCTTTGGCTCTCGCCGCTGCTTGATGCGTTGGCTCCGGTTTCCTTCGCCGTGGCACCGCGCCGGCGCATCCAGAACTCCCGCGGTCCTGACGTCTCTTCATCGCCGGATAAGGCGCGCTTCGGTACGGTTTCGCGAACGCGCCGCCCCCAACTGCGCCCCGGACGCTCGGGCCAGTCCGTAAACCGTCCAGCCCCGCGCACCAGAACCGCCAGATCGCGCAGGCGCAGCCCGCTCGCGGTGATCAGAGCCCAGAAGCCCGCGAGGCCTGTCACAATTCCGGTTCCGGTCTTGGCCGCACCCTCGGGCGTGAAACCCGCCAGGCTCGCGAGCGCGACCAGCAGGAAATCGCCGATGATCCCGCCAAGGCCGTGTACCAGCGGCCAGGTCTCAGGCGCGGGGACGGCGCTCAGCGCAGTGGCGCTCAGTCCGGCGGCAAACAGCCAGATCAGAGTCATCAGCCGCAGAGGCCCGAGGAACCTCCCGGTCGCCAGCCGGAAGCCAAGCGCGGCCACAGGCATGAGCACGCCGATCGACGCCAGCCCGAGCGACTGCATCAGCAGGTCGGCGGTGATGGCGCCGGGCTTGCCAAGCAGGTTTTCCGGTGCAGTCTCCGTGATGTGGTTGATGCTTGGGTCCGAGATCGACCAGGTGAGCAAGCTCACCCAGCCGGCAAGCGCAAACGACAGTACCGCGATACCCAGCACGCGGCGAAACAGCCGCGCGAGGGCAGCCTCCACCGACGCGGGCAGAATGCGCCGCGATTGCCTCGAAGCGGTGTAACTCGACATCGTTCAGCCTGCGGGCCTCCAGGCGGACTGCGCCCGTTGAGCCACTCTGGTCTTAAGCTTGGAGTAACACTCTGGCAGGACAGGGTTGCCAAATCGTTGCCACGCGTTCCGCAAATTGATCGGTTTTCGCGTGATCAGCGTGTTTGCAGGACGCTGGCGAGCCGGGTTAGGCCCTCGCGGGTTGCGTCAAGGTCGCCGACGAGCGCCACGCGGATGCGATCCGCGCCGGGTAGCGGGCCATCTGCCTCCGCCGCAAGGAAGCCCCCTGGGATCACCTTTACGCCAGCCTCGCGCCACAGCCTGAGCGCGGCCTGTTCGCCGCCGCCGAGCGCACTCACGTCCAGCCAGAGGAAGAAGCCGCCAGCGGGCGCGCTAACGCCAAGGATCGTTTCGGCGAGCGCGAATTTCTCGCGGTAGAGCGCGCGGCTTGCCTCGACGTGGCGCTCGTCTGACCAGAGCGCGGCGGACGCGGCCTGAATGGGCAGCGGCATCTGCGGGCAGGCGACATTGCGGAAGGCGGCAAAGCGTACGAGGAAATCCGCGTCGCCCGCGCAGAAGCCGGAGCGCAGCCCCGGCACGTTGGAGCGCTTCGACAGCGAATTGAAGCTGATCACGTGGGCGAAACTGCCCGTCTCCGCCGCCACCTCCAGCGCGCCGGACGGCGGGGCTTCGGCGTAAATCTCGGAATAGCACTCATCGACGAACAGCATGATGTCGAAACGCCGCGCGAGCGCGATGAGGCCGTGCAGATAGTCCCGGCTTGCCATCGCACCCTGCGGGTTGGCGGGCGAGGCGACAAAGAGCGCGGCAGTGCGTGCCAGCAGCTCTTTGGGCAGCGCGGCGAAGTCCGGGAGGAAGCCGGTCGCCTCAGTGGTAGGCAGGAAATGAGGCTCCGCCCCGCCGGCCAAGGCACCGGCGGCATAGGCCTGATAGAACGGGTTGGGGATCAGCACGACCGGGCGCGCAATATCCGGCCTGCGCGCGAGCGCCAGAAACGTCGCGGAGAACAGCCCCTCGCGCGAGCCAGACAGCGGAAGGATATGCGCGTTGGCCTCGATCCGTCCCGCCAGCGCCGGATAGCGACGCGCGTGCCAGCCCGCGATCGCGCCGCGCAAGCCCTCCGTGCCGCGGATCGGCGGATAGGCCCGCCAGTCCTCCGTATGCGTATGGATGATCTCAGCGAGGAACTTGGGCATCGGGTGGCCCGGCGCTCCGATGCCCATGTCGATCGGTTCAGCCCTCGGCGAGACGCCATCCAGCAGCGCGCGTAGCCGCTCGAACGGCGAGCGGACCAGCGCACCGAGATCCGCGCGAGAAAAATCTGTGCTCACGAGATCAGTCCCAGCTTGCGCATTCGCGAGCGGATCGCGCCGGGCTTGCGGCCCAGCGTCTCGGCGATCTGGCGCACCGGCGCGCCTTTCTCGAAGGCGGCGCGTAGCCGGTCTTCCTCGTCGTGGCTCCACGGCTGATAGGCTTGCGCGTGCGTCTTGCGGATTTCGGCGAAGCCCTTGCCCGTGCGCGCGGCGCTTGCTGCGGCGTGGCCGCCGGCGTCGCGAATGAATTCGTCCTGGAGCTGCTTGATCGCGTCTTCATCCGTCGCCCGGTGTGCTCGCAGCGCTGCCTCGGAGGCATTGCGGAACTCCTCGTCCTTTTCCAGCGCCACCGGGTGAACACGCAGCGCCCGCTCGTTCCACCCGGCGAGATGCAACCCCTCCAGCGAGCGCACCCGCGACAGCGCCACGTAGCCCTGCCCGTAATCGAAGGCATGGGACAGGTCCACCGCGGCGGCGTCGAGCGACATGCCCTGGCTTTTGTGCACGGTGA
>CAZYYQ010000179.1:0-3982 GCA_964651275.1 uncultured Hyphomicrobiaceae bacterium
AGCAGGCCGAGCGCGGCGGTCAGCGCCGATCCGGCCATCAGCCCGGCGAGATTGCGCCCGTCGCCGCCTAGCGCGGCCATCGCCATGAAGGCCAGCGCGACGCCGGGTAGCGTGGCATGGGCCATGGCGTCGGAGACGAGCGCGCGCTTGCGCAAGAACAGGAACGTGCCGCACGCCCCGGCGGCAAAACCGAGCAGGCCCGCGCCGATCGCCACCAGCGCGGTGTTGTAGCCGGCCGAAAGCAGCAGCGCGTCGAAAAACCGCTCCACTGCGCGTTACCCCGTTTCCAGAGCCAGCTGGTCGATATGCACGCTGGCCAGCCGCCCGCTATAGGTCGCCTGCAACGCATCGGCGGTGAAGGCCGCGGCGACCGGGCCTTCGGCGATCTTGCGCAGGTTGATGAGCAGCACATCGTCGAAGTAATCCGCGACGGTCGTGAGGTCGTGATGCACGCAGATGACCGACTTGGCCTCCTGCTTCAGGTCCTTGAGGACCTGGATGATGGCTTTCTCGGTCGCGGCGTCAACGCCCGCAAAGGGCTCGTCAAGCAGGTAGAGATCGGCGTTCTGCGCCAGCGCGCGCGCAAGGAACACGCGCTGTTGCTGCCCCCCGGAAAGCTGGCCAATCTGACGGCCGGTGAAATCGGCCATGCCGACACGGTCGAGGCAGTCCAGCGCAAGCTGGCAGTGCGCGGCGCGTACGCGCCCCATGAGGCCGAGCACGCGATACTGGCCCATCATCACAACGTCGATGACGCGCGCAGGAAAGTCCCAGTCCACGCTCGCGCGCTGCGGCACATAGGCGATGCGGTGGCGCGCCTGGTGGACCGGCTCGCCAAAAATGCGGATCGTGCCGGATAGCGGCGTGACCACGCCGAGACAGGCTTTCAGCAGCGTCGATTTGCCCGCGCCGTTCGGCCCGACGATCGCGGTCATCCGCTGCGGCTGGAAGGTCGCGTCGACAGAGAACACTGCGGGCTTGTCGCCGTAGGACACTGTCAGCCCGCGCACCACAAGGGGGGCATCGGCGGGGATCGATGGGCCGACCGCCCGGCCGTCTTCGGCAGCGATGTCGAGCTTGGGCAGATACATGGTCTAGCTCCCCAGCCTGTCGTTCATGCCGGACTCTGGCGCATTGCCGCCGAGTGCGCGCGCGATGGTGGTTACGTTGTGATCGATCATGCCGATGTATGTGCCCTCATACGTGCCGGGCTGGCCCATTGCGTCGGAATACAGCGTGCCCCCGATTGCAACGTTGTGGCCGCGCGCCGACGCGCCTTCGATCAGCGCGCGGACGTTGCGGTCGGAGACCGAGGATTCGATGAAAACCGCCTTGATGCCACGCTCGACAAGCAAGTCCACGAGCGTCTCGACCCGGTTCAGCCCGGCCTCGCTTTCAGTCGATATGCCCTGGATGCCAACGACCTCATAGCCATAGGCGCGGCCGAAATAGTTGAACGCGTCATGGGCGGTGACGAGCACGCGGGCCGCCTCCGGGACGCTCGCCAGCACCTTGCCCGCGTATGCCCCGAGCTTGTCGATCTCGCCGAGATGCGCCGCGGCGTTTGCCTCGAAGTTGGCGCGCGCTTCGGGCCGCGCCTTGATCAGCGCATCGCGGATATTCGCGACGACCCGCGCCCACAAATCGGGCACCATCCACACATGCGGATCGAACTTGTTGTCGTAATCGTCATGAGCGATCAGCAGATCGCGCGGCAGCGCTTCGGCGACGGCCACGACTTGCTGGGATTCGGCCAGATCGCCCATGAAGTCTTCGAGTTGCGCTTCGAGATAAAGCCCGTGCCAGAGCACCAGATCGGCACGAGTCATGGCGACAATGTCCGAGCGGGTCTGGCGATACGCGTGCGGATCGACGCCCGGGCCCATTAGCGCACGCACCTCGACGTGATCGCCGCCGACCTGGCGCGCGGCATCCGCGATCATGCCTGTGGTCGCGACAACCCTGAGCGGCGCGGGCTCGGCGTGGACACTGGAATGGAACCCGCCGAACGCCAAAGCAAAAAGCGCAGGCAGCGCAAGAAAGGTTTGTCTCAACAGTTTCATGCAAGCGACCCCATCGCCGAGCGCCGGGCGGCGCCAATCAACTCACCATTTTCAGAATTAGGTGAGCCTGGGCGGCTGTCAATGCAAATGCGAATTATTTGCAATAAAGGGAGGGAAACAATGTGAGTGTGCCGAAGCTGGATTTCTATGAGGCTGGACGGGATTCACGTTGGGTCAGGAAGTTGCCGGCGTGGCTTTAATCTCAACAGGATCATCGGCAGCGGGTGCGGCTTCGCCGCGCAGGCGCAAGATCGCATGGTGCTGCGAAAGGAACACCTCGCCCGTCAGCTCGTCGAGGAAATGCGTGCGCTGCAGCCGGTCCATCACCGGGCCCTTGACCTCGCTCAGGTGGAATTTCACACCCAGCGCGGCGAGCCGCTCGTTGATGGCTTCGAGCGAGTCCAGCGCGCTGAGGTCGATCGCGTTGATCGCCGGGCACATCAGGATGACGTGGCGCAGATCATCGCGCTGCGCGACCATGTCGTAGATGCGGTCTTCGAGATAGCGGGCATTGGCGAAATACAGGCTCTCGTCCACGCGCACGGTCAGGATGTGCGGATCGGTGATGACCTCGTGGCGCAACACGTTGCGGTAATGCTCGGTGCCGGGCACGCGGCCGACGACGGCCATGTGCGGGCGCGAAGACTTGAAGAGATGGATCAGGATGGACAACACGACGCCGACCGTGATCCCCAGTTCGACGCCGAAGCCTAGCGTCACGAGGATGGTCGCGCTGACAGCCGCGAAATCCGCCTTCGCGTAGCCCCAGGCGCGCTTGAGGATGCCGAAATCCACCAGCGAGAGCACCGCCACGATGATGGTGGCCGCCAGCGTTGCGGTCGGCAGGAAATAGATCAGCGGTGTCAGCGCCATTGCCGCGACGGCAAGCCCGACGGCTGTGAACGCGCCTGCCGCCGGGGTCTCCGCGCCCGCGTCGAAATTCACCACCGAGCGCGCGAAACCGCCCGTGACCGGATAACCGCCAGTGAACGCCGCGCCGATATTGGCCGCGCCTAGGCCGATCAGCTCCTGGTCCGGGTCGATGCGCTGGCGCTTTTTCGCCGCGAGCGTCTGCGCGACCGAGATCGATTCCACGAAGCCGATGATCGAGATCAGGATCGCCGGGCCGATCAGCTTGAGGATCAGGTCACTGGAGAAATCCGGCAGGGTGAAAGGCGGCAGACCCTGCGGCACCGATCCGACGATCGCCACGCCCTGCGTGTCGAGCCGCAGACCGGCGACGGCCAGTGTCGTCACGGCCACCGCCAGCACCGGCCCCGCCTTGGCCGCAACATCGGCGAGCCGCTTGTTCAGCCCCGCCGCGATCAGCAGCGGCTTCAGCCCCTTGCGCACCCAGAACAGAAATGCCGTAGCCGCCGCGCCGATGATGAGCGTGACCGGGTTCAGTTCGGTGATGTGCATGGCGAGCGAGCGCAACAGGTCGAACAGGTTATGCCCCTCGGCAGACACGCCGAGGATGTGCTTAAGCTGGCTCGCCGCGATGATGAGGCCGGAGGCGGTGATGAAACCGGCGATGACCGGATGCGAGAGGAAATTCGCCAGGAACCCCAGCCGGAAAACGCCAAGGAGCACCAACAACCCGCCCGACAAGAGTGCCAGCGTCAGCGCCGCGGTCGCATACCCGGCTGTGCCACTCTGCGCCACATCGCCGATCGCGGCGGCTGTCATCAGCGAGACCACCGCAACCGGTCCGACCGCCAGGCTACTGCTGGTCCCGAACACGGCATAGAGCATGATCGGCACGATCGAGGCGTAGATGCCCGCTTCCGGCGGCAGCCCTGCGAGCAGCGCATAGGCCAGCGACTGCGGGATCAGCATGATCGTCACGATCGCCGCGGCAACAAGATCGTTCGTGAGCGCCGCGCGCGTGTAGGTCCGCCCCCATTTCAGGATCGGCA
>CAZYYQ010000180.1:0-3902 GCA_964651275.1 uncultured Hyphomicrobiaceae bacterium
TCGGTGAACGGAAAATGCGACGCGCGGTAGCGCATCTTCACGTCTTCGACCTCGAAGAATGCGCGGCAGAACTCCTCCAGAACCCAGCGCAGATGGCCCATATGCGTGGTCTCGTCTATCACCAGCCCCTCGATCTGGTGGAACTGCGGCGTATGCGTCTGGTCGGAATCGGAGCGGTAGACCCGCCCCGGCGCAATGATGCGTAGTGGTGGTTTCCGCTCCTGCATCGCGCGGATCTGCACCGGGCTGGTATGCGTGCGCAAGAGCAGGCGCGATCCGTCTTCCTTCGGTTGGAAATAGAAAGTGTCGTGTTCCTGCCGCGCGGGATGCTCGTCCGGGATGTTCAGCTTGGTGAAGTTGTTGTCGTCGGTCTCGATGTCCGGGCCTTCGGCGACCGAGAAGCCCATATCCGCGAAGATTTCCGTGACCTCGTCCCAGACCTGGCTGAGCGGGTGAATGCGCCCCTCGATCTGCGGGCCAAGGCGCACCGGCAGCGTCACGTCGGCCCTCTCGCGCGCCAGCGTCTCCGCGAGCGCACGCTCCTGTAGCACGGCTTTTCGCGCTTCGATCTCGTCGTTGACCTTGCGCTTCAGCGCATTCGCCGACTTGCCGAATTTCTGACGCTGTTCGGGAGGGAGGTTGCCGATCTGCTTCGTCAGCGCCTGGATTTCGCCGTTACGGCCGAGAAGCCTGACGCGGATGTCCTCAAGCTCGCCCAGATCGCTCGCCGCGCGAACCGCCTTGAGGGCCGACTTTTCGAGGGTCTTCAAGTCCTGGCCGGATGACGTCACGACGTTCATGATGTTCCGTCCGCCAAATTGAAATGCGTCGCCCGCCCGGGCACCGCTCGCGGCGGGGCGGGAGCGTATTGGAAGTCCCGGCTCGATCCGCGTCGCGGCATGCGGCCAGGGTGCCGGATCAGGCCTGGACGGCTTCCCGCGCCCGGTTGACGAGCGTCTCAAACGCATCCGGCTCGCGCACTGCCAGGTCTGCGAGCACCTTGCGGTCCACCTCGATCCCGGCCTGCGACAGGCCATGGATGAAGCGGCCATAGGTCATGCCGTGTTCGCGCGCGGCTGCATTAATCCGCTGGATCCACAGCGCACGGAAATTCCGCTTGCGTGTCTTACGGTCGCGATAGGCGTATTGCCCTGCCTTCTCGACGGCCTGGTTGGCGGTGCGGAAAGTGTTTTTGCGTCGGCCGTAATAGCCCTTCGCGGCCTTGATAACCTTGCGGTGGCGGGCATGTGTCGTCACGCCGCGTTTTACACGGGACATGGGTAAAGCTCCTTGGAGGTTCGCATAGCCGGGATGCGTTGGCCCGGACCAAACCTAGCTCTTGGCGTAGGGGAGAAACTTCTTGACGATCCGCGCGTCACAATCTTCCAGAATGCGCGTACCGCGCGCCTGGCGGATAAACTTGTTGCTGCGCTTGATCATGCCGTGGCGCTTGCCAGCGTACTGGGCCCGGACCTTGCCGTTCGCGGTCAGCCGGAAACGTTTCTTCGCGCCGCTCTTCGTCTTGAGTTTGGGCATTTTGCTTTCCTTCAGAGTGTCGTTTGCGGGGCGTGCCCCAATTACCCCGGCATGGACCCCGCGCAGAAGTTTGCTCGGAGCGCAGATGCACCATCGTGCTTCAGCCGGTGAAAAGCGTTAACAGCAACCACGGCATGCCCTGTACGCCGGACCGCTCAACGTGGCGAGAAGCTATAGCAGGTCGCGCGCCCGCGCAAGTCCGGCGCATGTCAAACTCGCGCAGTTTTTCCATGTTTCATGGATCGGGAGAGAAAAAAGTCCTTGACGCCCATCCCGCGGTGCCCACGGAATTCGGAGTAGTTACCTGACAAAAGGGTTATGCAGAGATGTTCGGACATGAAATGGCCGTGGGCGGCACTCTGGCTGCAGCACGGGCGGCCTGCATCGCCTTGATATGTGTCTTCGCGATGCCGGCAAAGGCGCAATCGCCGCAGGAGATCGCTGCCGGGATACCGCCCAGCGTGGCCGAAGTCATCGTTGGTGGCCAATGGGGCGAACCGGATTCAGGCGGTTCGTACCGTGCCGTATTGATCTACCGCTTGATCGAGGATGACCCGGTGGCCGACATCATCGTACAGTGGATCACCTTCGGGAACCCCGAGGCCGAACCCCGCGTGGTCCATTCCGAGATGATCCTGTCCATAATGGGCGAGCCCGCGACCACCGCCTTCGTTGCGTTCGATTTCGGCGGACAGGACACGCAAAACGAGGCGACGCGCCTGCTGATCGGCTCCTTCGACCCGGAAGCTAACGAGGACGAGACCCGATTCGTGAAGCTGGGCGCGCCAGCCGAATTCGAATTCGTCGACGCAAGGAGCGGCGAGCGTACCGGGCAGTAACGGCGGACATCGCGCGGCCGCAGAAATCGCCGCCGTGTGGCGCGGATGAGCTAGCAATTCTCGGGAAGTTGAGGTTCATAACTGAGGCGTGCGCGCCCGGCACATCAGCGGTGCGCGAGTATCAGAAACGGATGGACCCATGCTGAAAGTAAACTCCGCACGCGGCGCAGCTGTCGCGGGCCTGATCGTCTCGCTCGGCCTTGCTTCCGCTCACCCGGTGCAGGCACGCGAGTGCACCCGCCTTGCGTTCTCGGTCAATGATTACGGCATCGAAGGGCCGAAGCGCGATGCGCAGAAGCTGCTCGATGAATATATCAAGAAATGGACCGCAGAGCGCGGCATCAAGAATTACACGGTGGGCAAGAAGGACGTGAGCTGCAAGCTGTTCCTCGATTTCATCGTATTCGATGAGCACACCTGCCGTGCGGAAGCCCCGGTCTGCTGGTAGCCCACAACGAGGGTGATTGCGATCACGTTTGCGGTGGCTGAGGCAGGGCTTCGCCGCCTGCAAAATTCGTGACAATCCTTTTATTCGCCCGAAAGTCCCTCTATATTGGAAGTGTCAGCCTAGCTGACTATGGCGATAAACGGTCGTCGGAATAAGCCCATCGGACCCGGGGGCAGTACCCGGCGCCTCCACCATGAATCCGCGGCCCGTGGCGGGTTTCTGATGGGGGCGAACTAGGCTCGACGAGGGTGTAAAGGACGAACTTTCGCCCGGCATGGTACCGCCGCAACGGACCAAAATTGTAGTTGCGAACGACAACTATGCTCCGGTTGCTCAGGCTGCGTAACGCAGCTCAGGCACCGAAAATGAAGTCCTGAGCGGTAGCACGCTCAGGCGCGGTTCGGAGGGCACCGGGCAACAGAAGCCCTCCATTCATTCCGCGCCCGCATGCGGATGCGGGTCTGTCGCCTCAGCCCGGTTACTCAGGTATGTCCGACGACACGTTCCGCTACGACATTCTTGCGCAAGAGGCGCTTCGCGGCGTCGTGCGTACGGTGCTGCGCAGCGTGGAAAAGCGGGGGCTTCCCGGCGAGCATCATTTCGTCGTCACCTTTGACACGCGCGCGCCCGGGGTCTCGCTATCCAAACGCCTCCTCGACCGCTACTCCGACGAAATGACGATCGTGATCCAGTACCAGTTCTGGGGGCTGAAGGTGTACGAAAACGCCTTCGAGATCGGCTTGTCGTTCAGCAACGTGCCGGAAACCCTCGTCATCCCGTTCCGCGCGATGAAGAGCTTCGCGGACCCGAGCGTGGGCTTCATGCTCCATTTCGGACAGTTCGACGCACTGGAAGAGTCTGAACCGGAGCCCGATGCGCTCGCGCCGGAAGAAGGGACCGAGACACCGGAACCCGCGGATGCAGCGCTACCTGCTCCGGCAGATGCAGCGTTGCTTTCATCGGAGGACAGCAGTGCTTCGGCCCAGGCTGAAAGCGGCGAAGACTGGCAGGACAACAAGGCAGCCGATGGCAAGAAGGGCGCCGAGGTCGTGCATCTCGATGCCTTCCGCAAGAAATAG
>CAZYYQ010000181.1:0-3880 GCA_964651275.1 uncultured Hyphomicrobiaceae bacterium
GCGGGGTTCCAGCTCATGCGGTTCTCCGGATCGGTTTCGTCAAAGCGCGCATCTTAACACCGGAGCGGCAGTACGTCCGCCGCCGCCGTTCACTCGGCCTGACGCTGGACCACGCGCACCCCGTCGCTGAGCTGGTCGCTGGGATAGAGTATCACCTCCTCGCCCTCTGCCAGCCCGTCCATCACTTCAGCCCACTCGAAATTCCGCGCGCCCAACGCGATCAGCCGCAGTCGCGCCCGCCCGTCCTCGCGTCTGAATACCGCCCAGCTTTCTCCGCGACGGAATAGCGCGCTGACGGGCACGCGGAGCACGCCGGAGCGCTCGTCGACTACGATGCGCACGATGACTCTGTAGTCATGGCCGAGCTGCGCCCATTTCTCTGGGGGCTCGGTGATGTCGAGCCAGATGTTCACTCGCTGCTCCTCGATGCCCAGCGCCGACACCTCCTTGAAGCCCGCTCGGTCGATCCGGCGCACCTTGGCCGCAAGCGGGGGGCCGCCCCAAGCCGTGATACCGGCGCGCGCGCCCGTCTCGACGCGCACCGCATCGCGCGACAGGAACTCCGCAATGATCTCAAGGTCGCGTGGATCGCCGATATCGAGCAGCGGTGCGCCGGGCTGGACCACCATCTCGCTCTCGGTGTGGATCTTCAGCACAACGCCGCTCGTGGGGGCGGTAACCTCGAGGCAGCATTGCCCATTCCGGTCGGCATAGGCCGCAGTCGGTTCCAGCAAGGCGGCGCGCGCCTGTTCGACCTCCTCTTGCCGCAATTCCACCTCGGCCTGCGCACTGCGCACGGCGGCCATATGCGTCTGGGCCTGCATGCGCGCTTCGTCGAGCGCCCTTTGCGTGATTGTCTGACCGACCTTCAGCCTCTCCAGCCGTGAGAGTTGCGAGGTCCAGTAATCGGCCATGCTCTGCGCGCTCTCCAGCTTGGCTTTCGCCAGTTCCAGAGACGCCTCGGCAGCCTTCACCACCGCCTGGTTGACCTGCACGCTGCGCGCATCGAGAAAGCCTGGGACGCTCGGCAGCACCGAGGCAACGACAGTTGCGCTCTCGGTAACGTTGTCCCCGACCTCGACGGGCGAACGCTGCACCGTGCCCGCAATCGGCGAGGAGACGCGGTAAACCTCTTTAACCTGCGAGCGGCCTTCGTCCTCTATGGAGACGACGACATCTCCGCGCGCGATTGCGGCGGTATCCACCGGGACGGGGTTTGGCCAGAAGCCCCAGGCGATCAGCGCCGCCACGCCCACCGCGAGCGCGGCCCAAGCGATGCTTTTGCGCCATATTCTTCCCATCTCACGCCCTCGTTTTCAGCACCGCGATCAGATCCAGCCGCGCGATCCGCCAGCGCATGATCACCGCTGAAGCCAACGTGGAGCAGATCGCGACCACCGCCGCCTTGGCATAGGTATCGCGATCGACGATCAGCGGCACGCGATAGAGTTCGGTTTGCATGCCCTGTGTGACCAGACCCGCGAGAACATATCCGGCAATCCAGCCCAGCGGTATCGCGACGATAAGCAGCACGATGATTTCGCCGAACAGAATCAGCATGACCTCTGCTTGAGTGAAACCGAGGATGCGCAGGCTGGCCAGTTCGCGCCCGCGCTCGGAAAGCTGAATGCGCACGCTGTTATAGACCACCCCGAACGCGATGATCGCGGCCAGCGAAATGAACATCGTCGTCATGATGGTGATGTTTTCCGCCAGCGTGTCGCGAAATGACTGGCGCGACTTGTTCAGCAGCGCAACCGAGGCGACCGCTGGTGTCTCCTTCACCGCTTCATAAAAGTCAGACAGCGCCGTATCGTCCACCTTCAGATGCGCGCCCGTGATGGCCTCGCCATCGCCCATTAGCCGGTTCAGGAGGCCCAGCTCCATATGCGCAGCCAACCCAAGATAAGCCTGGGATATGCCCGTGACCGGCACCATCACCTCGCGGCGGCGCCCGGTCTTGAACGCGACGCGCACCAGTTCCCCGCGCTGGACGCCAAGGATATCCGCCAGCATCTCCGAGAGCACGATTCCCGCGTCCGGTATCTCCATTGGCCGGAACTCGGGATCGAGCAGCCTTGTCAGGGTTGTGCCCGGCAGATCCCCGGAGAGGCCGACGCGTTTCTCCTTCAGGCCGTTGTGGAGCGTCACCGGCACGGTTCGATATGTCTCGGCGCGCATGACACCGGGCAGGTTGGCGATGTCGTAGCGGGCGCGGGCGCTCTTGATATCATTGAAGTTGAGCGAAACGTCCTGCCGGTTGCTCTGCGCGTAAGTTACGTCGATGACGTAGTCGATCGAATCCATGCTGAAGAAAGATACGATCAGCAGCGCGACGGAAGCGGCGATACCGATAGTGGTCAGCATGCTGCGTACCGGAAAGCGGATGATATGCCGTCCGATCATAAGCGTGGACTGGCGTACGTGCCGTGTGAGCCCGCTGCGGCCGATCCATGTCTTGGCGTAGCGCGTGGGCGGCGGCGGCTGCATGGCAACCGCGGGCGGCAGCCGTACGACGCCGCGCACGGCCTGCATGGTGCCGAGCAGGGCGGCCCCGAAGCTGACCGCGGCGGCGAGCACGTAGAACTTTGCCGGCAGCACGAACACAAGGAACGGAAAGTCGAAGAAATCCGTATAGAGCTGCGTCAGGCCATGCCCGAGCCAGGTGCCCGCGACGAATCCGATTACCAAGCCCATCAAGGTGATCAGGCTCACGAACTTGATGTAATAGAAACCCACCTCGCGCGATGAGTAGCCCATCGCCTTCAGCAGCCCGATCTGTTCGCGCTCCAGCGTGATCAGCCGCGCCAGCGTCATGTTCAGCAGGAAAGCGGAAACCGCGAGGAAGATCGGCGGAATGATCATCGCCATCGAGCCAAGCTGCTGGAGTTCGGCATCGACGAAGGCGTGGGAAAGCTGATCGTCGCGGGTGTAGGAATCCTGCCCGCCATGCGGCGCGAGGATGCGGTCGAGCCGCTCCATCACGGCATCCGCGTTGGCGCCACTCATCAGCTTGAGGCCGACATCGTTGAACGCGCCCTCGAGGTCGAGCGCACCCGCAGCGGCCTGATAGCGCATCCACAGCACGCCGGTGCGCCGATCGTCGGGAACCAGATCGCCGGGCCCCAGCGTGTAGATGAACTCCGGCGAGAGCGCGATGCCGACGATCATCAACTCGCGCTTGCGCCCGTTGATGATCGCGCTCAGTTTGTCGCCCGGGCGGAAGCCATGGGCCTTGGCGAAGGAGTCGCTGATGGTGACTTCGCGCGTCGACAGCGGCTCTGGCAGACGGCCCTCCCGGAGATAGACGCGGTTCAGGGCGGGCAGGCCCGTCTCCGGGAGCGAGATGAGATGACCGGTGGCCGGCTCGGGCATCCCGGCGATATCGAGCAGGACCGATGAGACCGCGCGCGTTTCGACATCGCCGACGCCCGGGATCCGGGCGATTTCGGCCTTGAGATAGTTCGGCGCGCGCTTGGCCGCGGCGAATATGTCCGCGAAGCGGTAGCGCTCGTAATAGGCGCGCCGCGTCTCCTCCAGCGAGCCGGATGCCCCGAGCGCGAGCAACAGCGTCGCCACGCCCGACGCGATGACCAGCGCAATCGCGACCGCCTGCCCGCGCATGTGCCACAGATCGCGAAGCAGCTTGCGGTTCAGCGGCGAGAGTGAGAGCAACGTGCCCCTCATGGCCTTACCATTTCAACTCGGAGGGCTGGATCTTGTCGGTGATTTCCTCGATCTTCTTGACCTTTCCGTCGTGGAAATGAATGACGCGGTCTGCGATGCGGCGAATGGCGACGTTGTGGGTGATGAGCGCGGTCGTGGTGCCAAGCTGGGCATTGACGTCCACGAGCGCCTGAATGACGACGATGCCGGTCTT
>CAZYYQ010000182.1:0-3863 GCA_964651275.1 uncultured Hyphomicrobiaceae bacterium
CGCAAGCCCGCCTCGCTCGCACTGGCGTGGAATACCACGTCCGCGCCGCCAGGCGCATCCTCCGGCGCGAAAAACTCCGCGTCAAGGGACCGCGCCATCGCCGCGCGCTCCGGCTGCACATCCACGACGCCTAGGCGAACGCCCGGCATGCGCCCAACGATCGCTGCGACCAGAAGGCCCAGAACGCCCGCCCCGACAATCAAAACATTGTGACCCGCGCTGACGCCGCCGTCCCAAACTCCGTTGAGCGCGGTTTCCATGTTGGCGGCCAGCACCGCGCGGCGCGCCGGCACGCCTTTGGGCACCGGTACGACATCCTCTGGGCGCGCAACCCATTGATCCTGATGAGGAAACAGGCCGAAGACGGTTTTTCCCAGCAGTGAATCAGGGCCTCGCTCGACCACGCCGACAGCGGCGTAGCCGTATTTTACCGGGAAGGGGAAGTCGCCTTCCTGGTGCGGTGCGCGCATCCGCTGCCACTCACTCCGCGGCAATTTGCCCTCGAAAACAAGCCGTTCCGTGCCGCGGCTCAGGCCCGTAAACAAGGATGTGACTTTAACCTGCGCCATATCCGGGTCATGTTTGGGGCGTAACAGACTGACAGTTCGCAGTTCGACGCGTTGCGGTGCAATATAGAACAGCGCCTGCGCGCTTTCCGCCGGATCGTCGCGTCTCGACATCCTCTGTCACCTCATTTGACTGGCCCGTCCGTTCGCTCGGCTGGACCAGCTCGACGTGTCGCAACCTACTGAGAGGGGGGCTCAGCGTTTCTATGGCCGAATTCGCCGCCGCACACTATGAAAAGCCGACGCAGACGCCTGAACGTCTCACGCCTGCCAGCCTGCAGAGCGCCGCCACGCTCGCGCGGCGTCGGGTGTTGACCGTCGTTGTCGTGGCGACCATGACTGCGCTCCTTGGCGCGATATGGGCCTCCCTGCTCGCTCAAAACGGCCTCGACTGGCTCGACATCGGGTTGATCGCCTTTTTCCTGATTTCTCTGCCTTGGACTGTGCTCGGCTTCTGGAATGCCCTGATCGGTTTCTGGCTCTTGCATATCGACCGGAAATGGCGCGTTACCGTGGCGCCTTACCTGGAGGCAGGCAATAGCGACGGTCCCGTCAATCTGAAGACCGCGATCCTGATGACATTGCGCAACGAGGATGCCGAGCGCGCACTGTCCAAGCTGGAGGCGGTGCGCCGCAGTCTCGATGCGACGGGATATGGCCAGAATTTCGACTTCTATATCCTCAGCGATACTTCCGACCCGGAGACTGCCGCGACCGAAGAGCGCATCGCCGAAGAATGGCGCCAAGGCGCGGCTGCCAGTCAGCACGTCGTCTATCGCCGGCGCGAGCAGAATACCGGCTTCAAGGCCGGCAACGTTCGCGACTTCGCCGACCGCTGGGGCGGAGATTATGACCTGATGCTGCCGCTTGATGCCGATAGCCTCATGTCCGGCCCGGCGATCCTGCGCATGGTGCGGATCATGCAGGGCTATCCGCGCCTCGGCATCCTGCAAAGCCTCGTGGTCGGCACCCCGACGCGCAGTGCGTTCGCCCGGATTTTCCAGTTCGGGATGCGCCATGGCATGCGCTCTTTCACCATGGGCAGCGCCTGGTGGCAGGGTGACTGCGGCCCGTTCTGGGGGCATAACGCGCTGGTCCGTGTCAAGCCCTTCGCCGAGCATTGCCAACTGCCAATACTGTCGGGCAAGCCGCCGCTGGGTGGACACATTCTGAGCCACGATCAGGTCGAAGCGGCGATGATGCGCAGGGCGGGCTACGAAGTGCGCGTGATCCCGACCGAGGATGCCAGCTGGGAAGACAACCCTCCGACGCTGCTGGACTTTGCCAAGCGCGACCTGCGCTGGTGCCAGGGCAACATGCAATACTGGCGGTTGATCGGCATGCCCGGGCTCACGCTCACCAGCCGGGTGCAGCTGTTTATCGCCATCATGATGTATCTGAGCGCGGCCGCATGGATGGGCATCGTGGCGCTGGGCGGGGTGAAGATCGCCACGGGGACGATGGAAAATTTTGACCCGGTGCTGGGCATCTCGCTGTTCGCGACCATCATCACCATGAGCCTGATGCCGAAGCTTATGGGCCTGCTCGATGTCGCGCTGACGCCCGGCGGCGTTGCGCGCTACGGCGGCGGCCTGAGATTTACGGTAGGGGCGATCATCGAGACGGTGTTCATGATGCTGCTTGCGCCGGTGATCGCCTTCGCGGTGACAGTTTTCATGATCGGCTTGCTGTTCGGCCAGTCGGTGAAGTGGAACGGGCAGGCCCGCGACGCCTATCGCCTCACCTGGCGCACGACGGCGAACGGCCTGTGGCCGCAGACGCTCTACGGTGTCGGCCTCGTGGGGGTATTCGCGACGAACCTCCCCGGCATACTGCCATGGGTCGCGCCGATGGTTGGCGGGTTGATCCTCGCGGTGCCGCTTGCCGTGCTGTCCGCTGCACCGGAAATCGGAGGCCTGTTCGCGCGCTGGGCAATTTGCTCAACGCCGGAGGAACTGGACACGCCCCCGGAGTTGCGCCGTGAGATGGAAACGGACTCCGTTGCCCTCGCCATAGACACGGGCGTCAGTGAAGCGGCGGAACTTCCGGCCGCGTCTGCAGGATAACGTCGGCCATGCCGCGAGCCGCCGGGCTACGGCGCAGGGTATCTCAGGCCGCGGGGATTGCCCGCTCGCTGTGGCAGTACCATGCCAGTCTCGCTCGGGCGCGGCACATGCGGGCGTTCTACGCGCCATTCGTGCCTGCCGGCGCCATTGTGTTCGATGTAGGCGCACATGTCGGCGACCGGGTGCGCGCCTTTCGCGCTCTAGGCGCGGAAGTTGTCGCAGTCGAGCCGCAGCCCGCGGCCTTCCGGTGCCTGAAATGGCTGTTTGGCCGGTCCCGGCTGGTCCACCTGGTGAATGCCGCGGTGTCGGACAACGACAGAGAAATCGCGCTCAAGATTAACCTGAGCAACCCGACCGTCTCCACCGCTTCCACAGCCTTCGTTGCGGCGGCGGATGGTGCGCAGGGCTGGGCGGGCCAGCGCTGGGAGGAAACCGTCACGGTTCCCGCGGTAACGCTCGATGCACTGATCGAGCGGTTCGGTGTGCCGGCCTTCGTCAAGATCGACGTGGAAGGCTATGAGGATGCTGCGCTTGCCGGGCTGAAACAGCCGATCCCGGCGCTGTCATTCGAGTTCACGACCATCCAGCGCGCACTGGCCTTTCGCTGCATCGACCGGCTGCAGAGCCTCGGCAACTACCGCTACAATATTTCGCTCGGCGAGAGCTTCGCGATGGAGTACGAGCGCTGGCTGAGCGCGGACGAGGTCGCCAAGCGGATCGCCGCGCTGCCGCATTCGGTGAACTCTGGCGACGTCTACGCTGTCCGCACCGCCGATTAATCGAACATGCGCCGGCGCGTCTCGCGGTATGCCGCCCAGAACGCCAGCAGCGAAATCGCCGTCAGATAGGCGATGTGCGCGAACACCATCAGCGGATCGAGCGGAGCGCCTGTCGTCAGCGGGCGCACGATGGCAATCAGATGAGTCATCGGGAACAGCCACGAAATCGCCTGCACCGCCGCCGGGAAGCGCTCAATGTCGAAGAACACGCCGCAGAACACGAACATTGGCGTGATCCAGAAGCTGAAGAAATAGCTGAAATATTCATAGCCGCGCGCATAGGCCGTGGCCAGAAGCCCGAAGCAGGCGAAGCCGAGTGAGGCGGCAAAGATCAGCGGCAGCGCGATCAGCGCGCCCGGCACCGACATGACGCCGCCCCACGCCCAGCCGACCGCCAGCACGCACACCGTCGACAGCATTGCCTTTATCGCCGCCCAAAGCACCTCGCCGAG
>CAZYYQ010000183.1:0-3855 GCA_964651275.1 uncultured Hyphomicrobiaceae bacterium
CCCTGGCCAGGCTCGACGTGACGGACTTCTATAGCTTCGCTCGGCCGGCGGCCGACTTGCGCGGCAATGTCCTGGCGTTTGACGCCTTCGCGCTGGCGCAATGTCAAGACGATCGCGCCGATCATCGCCACCAGCAGGATCAGCCCGGCAAGCTCGAAGAAATAGACATACTGGGTGTAAAGAATTGCGCCCAAGGCTTCGGTGTTGGTGACAGTGCCGCCCGGCATCGGGGCGGCGCGCTGAGACAGGCTCTGTGGCGTGATGGTCCACGCACCGATGACGAGGGTCAACTCCACAAGCAGGATGATGCCGACCGCCGCGCCAATCGGCAGGTACTTCATGAAGCCTGCGCGCATCTCGGCGAAATCGACGTCGAGCATCATGACGACGAACAGGAAGAGCACCATAACCGCGCCGACATAGACGACAACGAGGATCATGGCGAGGAACTCCGCGCCAAGCAGGATAAACAGGCCGGCCGAGTTGAAAAATGCGAGTATAAGGAACAGCACGCCGTGGACAGGGTTGCGCACCGTGATCACCATCAGCGCCGACGCAATGGTGATAAATGCGAAAATGTAAAAGAATGCCCCCGCGACCATGCCTTGCGTTCCGTCCGTTTCTTTTTGCAGGTGCGAGGGTTAACGGTAGGGCGCGTCCAGCGCAAGGTTTTTGGCGATCTCACGCTCCCAGCGGTCGCCATTGGCGAGCAGCTTCTCCTTGTCGTACAGCAACTCCTCGCGGGTCTCGGTCGCGAACTCGAAATTCGGCCCCTCGACGATCGCGTCCACCGGGCAAGACTCTTCGCAGTAGCCGCAATAGATGCACTTCACCATGTCGATATCGTAACGCGTCGCGCGGCGCGTGCCATCGGCCCGGCGAGGCCCCGCCTCGATCGTGATGGCCTGAGCCGGGCAGATCGCTTCGCACAGCTTGCAGGCGATGCAGCGCTCCACCCCGTTGGGATAGCGGCGCAGCACGTGCTCGCCGCGAAAGCGCGGGCTGAGCGCACCCTTCTCGAAGGGGTAGTTCACCGTGGCCTTGGGCTTCATCAGATACTTCATGGCCAGCCAGAATGCGCTCGCGAACTCCGCCAGCACTGCACCACGCATAACTTGAACGATTCGGCTCATAAGATCTCCTTACTGCGCGATGCTGGAGTACTGTAAAACGCCCGCGACGATCACCACCATCGCCAGCGACAGCGGCAGGAACACCTTCCAGCCCAGCCGCATGAGCTGGTCGTAGCGGTAGCGCGGCACGATCGCCTTCACCATGGCGAACATGAAGAACACTGCGCAGACCTTGAGCGTGAACCAGACCACGCCGGGAATCCAGTTGAAGGGCGCGATATCGAACGGCGGCAGCCAGCCTCCCAGGAACAGGATCGTGGTGAGGGCGCACATCACGGTGATCGCGACATATTCGCCCAGCATGAACAGCAGGTAGGGCGTGGAGGAATATTCCGCCATGAAGCCCGCGACCAGCTCGGATTCGGCCTCGGGAAGGTCGAATGGCGGCCGGTTGGTCTCTGCCAGCGCGGAGATGAAGAACACGATGAACATCGGGAACAGCGGCAGCCAGTACCAGTTGAACAGGCCCCAGTCCCCGCGCTGCGCGTTGACGATATCGCTCAGGTTGAGCGAGCCGGCCACTAGCAGCACCGTGATGATGACGAAGCCGATGGAGACTTCATAGGACACCATCTGCGCCGCCGAACGCAGCGCCCCGAGGAACGGGTATTTCGAGTTGGACGCCCAGCCGCCCATGATCACGCCGTAAACGCCAAGCGAGGAGATCGCGAAGATGTACAGGATACCGACATTGATGTCCGCGACCACCCATCCGTCCGCGACCGGGATTACCGCCCAGGCCGACATGGCCAGCACCGACATCACCACAGGGGCGAGCAGGAACACCGGCCGGTCTGCCGCGGCAGGGACGACCGGCTCCTTCAGAACGAACTTGATGAAATCGGCGAAGGACTGAAGCAGCCCGAACGGGCCGACCACGTTCGGCCCCTTGCGTAGCTGCACGGCCGCCCAGATCTTGCGATCCGCCAGCAGCAAATAGGCGATGATAAGCAGCACGCTTGCGAGCAGCAGCAGGCTCTGGCCCACCATGAGCACCGTTGGCAGGCCATAGTTGGTCCAGAACTCAGCCATCCGTGCCCGTCCCTCCAGTGCCGAACTCCGATTGTGCGTTGGCCTCTTCCAGCGCCGCAAGCTCCTGCATGATGTGCGATGCACGCGCGATCGGATTGGTCAGGTAGTAGCTTTCGACCGCGCTAGCGAATGGCGTACCAGTTACCTCTGCCGATCCATCCGCCAGCGCCTCGACATCCGCCGTGTCCCCGGGCGCAAATTCGTCGATTTCGGCCAGATGCGGATGCTCGCGATACATCGCCGCGCGCAACTCATCGAGCGTGTTGAACGGAAGCGCACGTCCAAGATGTTCGGACAAGGCGCGGATGATCGTCCAGTCTTCCTTGGCCTCGCCGGGCGGGAATACCGCACGCGACGCGACCTGCGCGCGGCCTTCCGTATTCACATAGGTGCCGCCCTTCTCGGTATAGGCCGCGCCCGGCAGGATCACGTCCGCAAGCCGCGCGCCGCTGTCGCCATGGCTGCCCTGATAGATCACGAAGGCGTCGCCCGTGCGGCTGACGTCGAACTCATCCGCGCCCAGCAGATACAGCACATCGATGTCGCGGTTCTGCGCGCGGTCGAGAATCAGATCGAGGTTCGCGCCTTCTTCTGACGGTACGCAGCCGATATCGAGCGCCCCGACCCGTCCCGCGGCGGTGTGCAGCACGTTGAAGCCATTCCAGCCTTCGTCGGGTTTGAGCATGCCTGTGTCGCTCGCCACCTGCGCGGCGAGCCGCAGCACGCCTTCGCCGTCGGAGCGCGCAAGCGCGCTCTGACCCAGGATGAGCATCGGCCGCTCGGCATTCTTCAGCACCTCGGTGAAGGCATGGCGGCCCTCGGCGACTTCGCGCAACGAATCCGGCCCCGCGCCGAGATAGGTATAGTCGTAAGTCAGGTCGGCCTGCTCGCCGATGACGCCGATATTCACCCGGCCGGAACGATAAGCTCTCAGGATCCGCGCATTGAGCACAGCGGATTCCCTGCGGGGGTTCGTACCGATCAGCAGGATCGCGTCGGCCTCGTCAATACCGGCGATCCCGGAGTTGAAGATGTAGCTGGCGCGACCGAATTTAGGACCGAGCGCCGCGCCGTCCTGCCGGCATTCGATGAAGGGAGAGCCCAGACCGCCGATCAACGCTTTCAGCGCATAGGCGTCCTCGACCGGCGCCAAATCCCCGATGATTGCGCCGATGCGCCGCGATGCGGTGTTGCGCAGCCGCGCCGCGATCGCGTTGAACGCTTCGTTCCACGTCACCTCGCGCAACGTGCCATCCTTGCGCACATAGGGGCGGTCTAGCCTCTGTCGGCGCAGGCCGTCCCAAACAAAGCGGGTCTTGTCGGAAATCCACTCCTCATTCACGTCGGCATGTTCGCGCGGCAAGAAGCGCATCACCTCGCGCCCGCGCGAATCCACGCGGATATTCGCGCCGAGCGCGTCCATAACGTCGATGCTCTCGGTCTTGGTCAGCTCCCAGGGCCGCGCGGTGAAGGCATACGGCTTGGAGGTCAGCGCCCCGACCGGGCACAGGTCGATGACGTTGCCGGACAACTCCGACGTCATGCCGTGCTCCAGATAGGTCGTGATTTCCATGTCCTCGCCGCGTCCGATCGCGCCAAGCTCTGGCACGCCGCCGACCTCCTGCATGAAGCGCACGCAGCGGGTGCAGTGGATGCAGCGCGTCATGATGGTCTTGATCAGCGGGCCGAT
>CAZYYQ010000184.1:0-3851 GCA_964651275.1 uncultured Hyphomicrobiaceae bacterium
CTAGTGCAGTGACGCAGATATGCGATCCACGCTTGCGGCACGCTCGCATTCAATCGCCTGCGCCGACATCATCAACAGCCGATGCATCTCAACAGGCGCTACTCAGCCGACTTCGCCGCGCTCACAATGTCCAAGGATGATCGGCTCACTCGCGTCAATCGAGTCCTGAATGGCGCGCCGCCAAATGGCACCGCATTGGCCATTGCAAACGGGACAGTCGCGGTAAAGCGCGAAGCCACCGCACAGCGCGCACTCAGGTCCCGATTGGTTGGCGGACCAATTGGCTCCGCACTGCGGACACAGGATGTCGGGCGGCAACGCGGCGGCGTCAGGCTCATCGCGCCAATCCCGCAAGGCTTCGATCGCAGAGCCCATGTCCGGGAAAAGCGCGGCATGCGGTCAGCTCAGGTTACTCTGCTTCAGCCATGTCAGGCGAACGATAGCAGCCCTGCAATCCGTCGCCAGAATCAGCACATCTTCACTATCCGAGGCGCGCGCAACGGCCTTCCAGGTGCCTGCGTGCATATCGTGCGAAAGTGAGAGCTCGCGCCGCAGTTCCGCCTCCAGGCGCTGGCTCTGCGGCCAACCGATGGCATGCCAATGGGCCTGCGCGAGCGCAATCACGCGGCGCCGCGCATCTTTCACTGCCCGGTCGCCAAACCGGAATGCCATGGTCTTCTCGCTCCAAAAACCCGCAAACCGAAAGGACCCCGGGTACGCCGCAAAAATGGCGGACCCGATGTCGGCGGATCAACGAATTTCTTTTTTGAGAGCGAAAAACACAATCCTGCGCGCCAAAGAAGGCCGCGCAGGAAGTTATCAGCCTAGAAACACTTTTTCTGACTACGCCACATCAGCGTGTCGGCGGATAACCTTACTGTGACAACGAGAGAAATGAACTGAAACGCCAAAAACCGCGGTCCCCCCCGATCATCTGGCGTTTCAGTTCGAAACCTCAGGCGAAGTAACGCACTTCGCGCTTCGGCACGTCATTTGATGTGCCTTAGCGGACGACGTGCACAGCCACGTCAGCAGCGCCCAGCTTGAGCGACGGTTCGGCAACTTCCTTACGGCAAGCGCTGACAGCCGCAGCGGCGGCGATGATGGTGGCGACGACGATAACGCCCTTGAAACCCTGCATGATCATTTCTCCTCTGAATTTACGGCACACGCCGTATATTCGGACTTACCGGGCAGGACGGGCGAGATCAAGTTTGAGCGCGGGCCCGTCGCCGGATTTGAGCCGCAATGATGCGAAATTGCCACGTCAGGCCGCTCCCACGGGCGACATCCGTTAAGGTTTTCCGCGACTTTTGCAAGTTTTGTTAAGCCCTAGCGCTTGCGCTGCGTATTGCGCTGGCCGAGCGTCGCCGACCATGACGGATCGAAAGCGGGGTGTGGCGTCTCCAGCAGACGCTCTAGCCCTCCGCTCACGCCGATCGTGAACAACCGTGGTCTGCCTGCCTCCGCTGGCAAGCTGCGCGAAAACACGAGCACGCGCCCGTTCGGCGCCCATGACAGGCCGGCGATATCCGCGCCACTCGCGATGATCCGCTCGTTCGTTCCGTCCGGAGCCATCACGCCGAGGAAGGTGTTGCCTCTCATGCGCTTGATGAAAGCGATCAGATCGCCACGTGGCGACCAGGCCGGCTCGCCGTAACTCCCTTCTCCGCGGCTGATGCGCTGCTGCCGTTTTCCGTTCGCACGCATGACATACAGCTGCGCTGATCCACTGCGCTGAGAAACGAAGACGATCTGACGACCGGACGGGGAATAGGATGCTTCGGTATCCAGCGCGGCCGTCTCGGTCAGCCTTGTCAGCACGCGCGTGCGCAAGTCCAGCGCGTGGAGGTTGGCATTACCCCCGCGCTTGATGCTCATCACCAAGCGATGACCGTCCGGAGCAAACCGCGGCGCCGACACCAGCCCCGGAAGATCCCCCACGATCTCGCTCACGCCGTACTGCAGATCTCGCAGGACGATCCGAGGCACGCCGCCTCGCTCGGTGACATAGATGAGTTGCTGTGCCGCCGGGCTGAACTCGGGAGAGAGGAAAGTCGCGCTACCGCTGTCCGCGATATATTCCAGATTGGTGCCGTCCTGATCCATTATGGCAAGCTGCGTGCCGCCTCCCTCTGCCTCGGGCCGGCGTTCGATGAAGGCGATCCGCGTATCGAAGTAGCCCGGCACGCCGGTCATGCCGCTGTAGACCGAGTCTGCGGCGACATGCGCGAGCCGGCGCCAGTGCTTCTCAGGCGCATAATACTGTTCACCGATGACCTGCTCGCCTGTCGATACGTCCCACAGGCGGAAGGCCAGTCTCAGCCGCCCCCCCGAAACCGTGGCCACGCTTCCCACCAGCAGCAAAGCGGCTTTTGTCGCGCGCCATTCGCCAAACAGGGGCTTGGCGTTGAGGCTCACGCGCTCCTGCACGAGGGCTGTCGCCTCCAGTGGCACGAAGGCATTCGAGCGTTCCAGATCGGCGCTCGCGACTGCGGTAATGCGTTTAGCCCAATCTTCTGCCTCCGGACTGTCGCTGGAGAACGCAGGAATAGCGATGCGAACGGGCGTGCTTGCCGGCAGAGGGGCGGTTTGGGCATGTGCCGCGGCACCCGCCAGCCATACCACGGCTGCGCAGGCCATCGGCACGCAGATGCTGGCACGAACCAGTGGGAGCAATCTGTACGTCGTCATGAATTGGCATCAATCTGGCGCGAGATGATCGCGGAGAACTCCTGCGCAAAATCCTTCATGCGCTGTTCGTGCCGGCGTGCCGCACGACTCAGAACCCGATGGCAAATCAACGCCGGCACCGCTGCCGCGAGCCCCCATACGCCGACGAACAACCCCTGTGCCGCAAACTGGGCGAACATGTCCATGCCATTTTCCGAACCGAGCTTCAAAAGTCCGGTGAGCACGCCCCAGATAAGCCCGGCGAGCCCGATCAAGGGCGCGGTGACGCTCACGATGCCCAGCCAGACCAGCCGTTGTTCCAGCCGGTCCGCCTCCCGCGCAATCGACACGGCCATCAGCCGTTCCATGCGCCCCTGCACGCTGGAAAGAGAACGCGGAGATGCCTCCAGCGTGCGCCGCCACTCATACATCGCGGCCATGAAGATCGCGGCGAGCGAGCCGTTCGCCTTGCCGCTCAGCGAGCCATAAAGCTCGTCGAGCGAAGGACCGGACCAGAACAACCGCTCGAAAGAATCGGCGCTATTGCGCGCACGCGCAAGTTCGGCGCATTTGCCGATAGCGACCGACACGGTGAAAATCAGCGCGCCTACCAGCACGCTCATCACGATCTTGAGCAATAGCCCAGCCTCGCTGAAAACGGCAAACGCCGTTTCAGCCTGAGAGGCCGCCAGGAAAACCGTTGCCGAGCTTTGCGGGTCCATGAGCGCCGGTTTTGTGCGCCCTCGCAGGCGCGGTCTCCTTCGTGAGCGGACGAATGCCACCGTGACACGAATGTCTGACACAGGCTCTATGGCGAATGACTGTGGAAAAGCCGTGGCGACGGGGTCAAACCGGCATCATGAGTCGCCGCGCCTTCTCAGGCAGGGCGCTTGCGAGCCGCTGCGGGCGCCCGTTTTCGTCAACCAGCACAATCTGCACGCGGGCGCGGACGAGCGCTTCTCCCGAGCGGTTGACGATCTGCGCGAGCGTGATCGCGGCTGCGGTGCTGGCAGCAGGTTCGGTGACGACCTCCAGCACGTCGTCGATCCGCGCGGGCCGCAGGAAGTCGATCTCCATGCGCCGCACAACGAATGCGAGCCGAGGTCCGTTCCCCGCCGCGAGCGCGCTGTGATGAACGCCCATCAGCCGGATCATGTCGGAGCGCCCGCGCTCCATGA
>CAZYYQ010000185.1:0-3820 GCA_964651275.1 uncultured Hyphomicrobiaceae bacterium
CGCGCGGCTGCGATGGCTAGCCAAGCCGCATCGGACTTTGATATAACCGCGCGAACTTAGGCGCGCCAGCCAGTGAGGCAAAGGCGTGTCCCAAAAGGAAACAAGAGTGGATCGTCCAAGCATAAATGCCGCCGTTCACCGCCTCAGGTTCCGCGGCGCAGAGGTGCGATCATGATAATGCGGTCATCCGGCGTACGCCGCCGGGTCTGGATAGCAGGTCTTGCCTTCCTCATGCTGATCACCGGACTGGCCGTGCTGAGCGCGCGCGCCGGGATCGAGTCCAGTATTCGGACCACCGCGGCAGAGGCGCTCGCCGAAGCTGGCTATGGCTGGCTCGATGTCCAGGTATCCGGCCGGCAGGTTATCCTGAACGGTGCGGTGTTCTCGGAACAGGACAAGGAAGCCGCGGAGGCGGCGTTAAGCAGCGTATGGGGCGTCGGCGATATCGAAAGCCGCTTGAAGGTCGCCGTGCGCGAAACGCCTTACGTCTTCTCGGTCTCGCGTTCGGGCGATAAGCTGCGCCTGCGTGGCAGTGTCCCAAGCGAGGATGCCCGCAAGACCGTCGTGGGGCTGCTCAACGCCAACTTTTCCGGCATGAAGATAGACACCAAGCTGCGCATTGACCCGAACATGGCCGAGAAGGACCGCTGGCTTACCGGAGTCGGATTCGCGCTGAGCCAGCTCAAGAACGTGTCAACTGGCAATGCGGTGCTCGCCGACGCCGATTTGTCCTTCGAGGGTGTCGCCATCAAGCCGGGAGCTTACGAAGCGTTGATGCGCGCCTTCCACGAGGAAACGCCTGATAGCATCGCCGTCGCGGAAGTGAGCATCAGCCCGCCCAAGGCCCAGCCATTTACCTGGAAGGTTCAGGTGGAGGAAGGCGACGTCATTCTCGCGGGCCATGCGCCGAGTGAAATGGCGAAGGCGACGATGATCTACCACGCACAGAAGATCTTTCCGGACAAGCGCGTGATCGACAATACCACGATCGCGAAAGGCGAGCCTGATGGCTGGTGGAGCGCGGCACGGGTGGCGCTGAGGGCGCTGGAATATCTCCGCGCAGGCTCGGTTACGCTCGCCGAAACGGCGGTGTCAATTGAGGGGATCGCCAAGGACTTCGCGGCGCAGCAGGCGCTTTCTGCGATGAAGAGCGCATGGCCGGCCGGCTTCGAACTCCAGACATCGCTCCGCCATTCGGCACTGGAACCGGTCGATTATCGGCGCTACTCAGGTGATGATGCGCCAGCGTCAGTTATAGCGCCACTGTAACCAGCGGGGCTGTGCGTCGCGACCGGGCCAGTCATGTCTACCAGTTGCGCGCATGTTATCGTTCGCCATCAATATCTTGGTCTCTCAGGCCACGATTTGCCAAAGTCCCGAATATGCGTAAAACAGTTGTCGGCTCGTGCTTGGGCAGCGCGTACAATTCAAGCCGGGGCAGAGGGACAAGGAGACAGTCATTATGGGTTATCTGATCGCGCAGCTTTGGCCATTCATGCTGCTGGCGCTATTGGTGGGTATTGCTGTGGGATGGTACTCGGTCGAGAGTTGATGAGGCTACAGCCGTTTCCGTTCTGAATTGAACCGCGATGCGGCACTATCGGTTTGATTTATCGCGCAATTCATCCAAAAACCGGTTCCCACTTTTCGGATTTCGCTCTAAAGCAACATCACGAAGCAGCCTGACTGGCATCGGCGCATGCAGCACATTCGGGGGAATAGGGCGGGCCTAAATGAGTGAAATCGAGTTTCAGATCGTTGGCCTGATACTGCTTGCCTTCGTTATCGGGGTCATCATCGGCTATTTCCTGCGCGCTAGCATCTTCCCGGCAGGCGCGGCCGCGGACGAAACTGGTGGCGTGATGCTCGAAAGCCGGCAGGCCCGCCAGCCCAATGCGCTGCTGCGCGGCTCGAAATCGCGTAGCGCCTCCCGGTCGACGGGCAAGGCCGCCCCGGCAAAACAGGCCACCAAACCCGAGGCGGAAGCCACGCCCGCTCCAGAGCCGCAGCCGGCTCCCGCATCCGCCGCGCCGGATAATCTGCAAGACATCAAGGGCATCGGGGCGGTTCTGGAGAAGAAACTGAACGCGATGGGCATCACGCGTTTCGAGCAGATCGCGGCCTGGACAGAAAGCGACATCGCCAAGGTCGACGAATCCCTCAACTTCCGCGGGCGCATTCAGCGCGAGCGCTGGGTCGAGCAGGCGCGCGAACTCGCAGACCGCGCAAGTGGTCAGCACTGACCGGCTACCGCCGCTGGTGGGAGCCGGCGCGGCGAAGCGTCGCGATCCCCCCTCACGAGCTCCCGTTGGCCCCGAAGAACCGAACATTTTTCCTTCACGGGCTGGAAATCGGTTGCTGAAGTAGGTTAATTGTCGCCCAACAGTGAACAGCGGCCGGGATGAGACTTACGCTGTCTCTCCTGCTTCCCACGAATAGGCGATCACCACCACCTCCCTAACAATGCGAAGAAAGCCGCCCAAAAATCGCCCGGCTCGCCCCCGAGCGTAGGCCCCATTCACACGTCTTTCAGACCCCAGGAGGTCACATGGCCATCGCAGACCACCTCCGCCCTGATGCGGCTGCATCGGAAACGCGCGCCCGTCGTCTGGCCAAGCGCCTCGCGGCGACCCGCGCATGGTCCGATCACCTCGCGGCGCCGCTTTCCGACGAGGATCAGACCCCACAATCCATGGAAGATGCCAGCCCAACGAAATGGCACCTCGCGCATACGACATGGTTCTTCGAGGAATTGGTGCTCAAGCCTCATGTAGCAGGCTACCGCGAATTTGATCCACGCTTTGCCTATTGCTTCAATTCGTATTACGAGACGCTCGGCGAGCGTCATCCGCGCCCGCGCCGTGGCCTCCTCACCCGACCGTCCTGCGGTGAAGTCCGTGCCTTTCGCCGCCACGTCGATGCGGCCATGGCGCGCGCAATCGAACACGGCGGTCTGCCGGACGAAGCGCTCGACCTGATCGAATTGGGCATCAATCACGAGCAGCAGCATCAGGAGTTGCTGCTCACCGATATCCTCAGCCTGTTCGCGGCCCAGCCGCTGCGTCCCGCCTACCGCGCCGAGACCGGCACGCGCCTTGGCGACACCCCGTCATTGCAATGGCTCGACTTCGACGGCGGCATCCTGCCCGTCGGGCATAACGGGGCCGGCTTTGCGTATGACAACGAAGGCCCACGCCACGAACAGCTCATCCGCCCGTTCAAGCTGGCGCACAGGCCGGTGACCAACGGCGAATGGCTCGACTTCATGTCCGATGGTGGTTACGAGACGGCGACGCTCTGGCTTTCGGACGGCTGGGCCACGGTGAACGCGCAAGGCTGGCGCGCGCCGGGCTACTGGGAGCAGCGCGAAGGCGAGTGGCATCAGATGGGCCTCGGCGGCCTCGTGCCGGTCGACCCCGCGCGCCCGGTCTGCCACATCAGCTATTATGAGGCGCAGGCCTTCGCGCTTTGGTTGGGCAAGCGCCTGCCGAGCGAATTCGAGTGGGAGGTCGCGAGCACTGGCCTGCCCGAGCAGGGCAACACTGCGGGCAGCGGTCTGCTCCGTCCCGCGCCCGCCAGCGCACCAGACGGCATGCTCCAGCAGATGTTCGGCGATGTCTGGGAGTGGACATCGAGCGCCTACAGCGCCTATCCGGGCTTCTCGACCGCCCCCGGCGCGGTCGGCGAATACAACGGCAAATTCATGTGCGGGCAGTATGTGCTGCGCGGCGGCTCGCTCGCCACGCCGGACGGCCATATCCGGCGCAGCTACCGCAACTTCTTCTATCCGCATCAGCGCTGGCAGTTCATGGGGCTGCGG
>CAZYYQ010000186.1:0-3776 GCA_964651275.1 uncultured Hyphomicrobiaceae bacterium
CGCTGCATGCCGCGCGGCATGACGAACATGTTGCTGATCATATCCAGCTTCCAGTCCATCGTCCGCCCGGTGAGAACGCGACCGTCCGGACCTTGGTAGACCGCGCGCGTGCAAGCCTCCGCCAACCCTGATAAAACCAGAGTGGTTGCGATGACCAGAGTTGCCATTATAGAAAAACGGCGGAGTCGCATTCAATTTCTCCAATCTGATTGCAGTGAATATCAATGTCTATAAGCCGATATATTTCAGAGATTCAAGAAAATTTTGAAACTGTAGCAGTCTGTAGCGTGACTACCGTGGGCCGTTGGAGGGGGCATACCCCACGTCGACAAGGTAAAGCCCGCAGGCCGGCGCGACCGGGCCGCAGGCGCTGCGATCACGTGCTTCCAGCGCAGCGCGAAGATCGTCACGCGACCATTTCCCCTCGCCTACCAGCTTCAGGCTGCCGACGAGCGAGCGCACCTGGTTGTGCATGAACGAGCGCGCGCTCGCGCGGATCACGATGCGCTCACCTTCGCGCGCCACGTCGAGCCTGTCGAGCGTCTTGACGGGCGAACGGGCCTGACAGCGCACCGAGCGGAAGGTGGTGAAGTCGTGTTGGCCGAGCAGCACTTGCGCAGCCTTGTGCATCGCATCGGCATCAAGCGGTACCGGCACCCGCCAAGCCCGCCCGGCATCGAGCGTGAGCGGCGCGCGGCGGTTGATGATGATGTATGCGTAGTCGCGCCGCGTGGCCGAAAACCGCGCATCGAAAACCGCCGCGACCGGCGCACAGTCGATCACCGCAATCGGCGCTGGCTTGAGGTGGAAATTAATCGCGTCGCGGATGCGCTCCGGCGCCATCTCGCGGGCCAGATCAAAATGCGCGACCTGCCCGCGCGCATGCACCCCCGCGTCGGTCCGCCCGGCCCCGCGCACCTCCACCCGTTCGCCGCTGAAACGCCAGATTGCCTCCACCAGCGCCGCCTGCACCGACGGGCCGTTCTCCTGGATTTGCCAGCCGACGAACGGGCCGCCGTCATACTCGATGGTGATGCGAAAGCGCGTCATTTGACCAGATCACTTCCAGCGCCGAATTCCCGCCCGCTTGCGTGGCGCGCCTGCGCCCGGTATTGTGCATTGCACAACGACTGAGCAGTTGATCGCGCCGTCGCGATCGCCTGAGGAGAAAAGCGAGCCGCATGAACGAAACGCCCCCGGAGATACCGGTCGTCGAGCACATCGCGCCTCTGGCAAGCCATTACAGGGCCTGGTTCTGCGATGTGTGGGGCGTCGTCCACAATGGCGTTGCTCCTTATGGCAGTGCAATCGAAGCATGCATGTCATACCGCAAGAATGGCGGCACGGTCATCTTGTTGTCGAACTCGCCGCGCCACGGCGACGGCGTGGCCACGCAACTCGACGAGATAGGCGTGGCGCGCGAGGCCTATGACTCACTGGTGACGTCGGGCGACGTGGCGCGCATGCAGATGATGCGCCGCGGCGGCGAGCGGGTATTCCTGCTCGGCCCCGAACGCGACCGGCCCATGCTGACGGGTCTCGACATCGCTCTGACCAGCCCGGAGGATGCGCAGGTGGTGCTGTGCACCGGCCTGTTCGACGACGAAACCGAGACGCCCGAAGACTACAGGGAAATGTTCGTTGCCTTGCGCGCGCTCGATCTGCCAATGATCTGCGCTAACCCGGACCTGATGGTTGAACGCGGCCACCGGCTGATCTACTGCGCAGGAGCGTTGGCCGCCGCCTACGCCGAGGCCGGTGGCGAAGTCATCTATACCGGTAAGCCCCACCCGCCAATCTACCGTCTCGCGCGCGAACGCCTGCGCGATCGTGCGGGCGACATCCCGGACGCGGAAATCCTCGCCATCGGTGACGGCATCAAGACCGATATCGCTGGCGCTTTCAATGAAGGGCTGGACTGCGTGTTCGTCGCCAGCGGACTGCATGTGCAGGGCTTCCACAGCGCCGAGACCCTTGACTGCACCGCGATCGCATCCCTGTTCACGGCTTCACCCGCGAGGCCGCTCGCGGCGATGAAGTACCTGCGGTGGTAATCACCCAAACCAACCATGACACACCATGATCCGAACGAACCGGGGAGAAGCAACAGGATGCGTATGAGATGGCTACCGGAGAAGATGCGTCAGGTGCTCGGGCCGAAGACGGATGGCCCCCACCCCGCTGGCAGTATCGAGGCGCACATCGATGCGTGGGCGCCGCCGCCGGAACACTATTACACCTTTGAAGATCTTGCCGTCGGCATGGCCGAGGAATATGCCCATACAATCACCGACGACGATGTCGCGGCCTTCGCCGCGCTGACCGGCGACACCAACCCAATTCATTTAAACAAGGAATATGCCGCTGGCACCCGCTTCAAGGCCCCGATCGTGCACGGGCTGCTCTCGGCCAGCTACATCTCGACCGTTCTTGGGACCAAGCTGCCGGGCGCGGGCGCGATCTATCTCTCGCAGACACTCAAGTTCCTCGCGCCTGTTTATCATGGCGACACGGTTGTCGCGCGCGCCGAGATCACCGACTTGATTTCGGAGAAAAGCCGCGTAGTGCTCAAATGCACGTGCCGCGTGGATGACCGGGTGGTGCTGGAGGGCGAGGCCGTGCTAATGGTCCCGCGCGACGGCGGCTAAAGGCCTTACATTCAGGGATCAACGGGAGCGGAGACAGCGTGAAGATCGTGCGTGAATGGCGGGACCGGCCGCCCGCAACGCGCGGCACGGTGATGGCGATTGGCAACTTCGACGGCGTGCATCGCGGTCATCAGGCGCTGCTGACACGCGCCTGCGACGTTGCCGCTACCCGCGGCGCGCCCCCGGCCACGATGGTGTTCGAGCCGCATCCGCGCAGCTTTTTCCAGCCGGACCGCGCTTTCTTCGAACTGACTCCTCTGCCGCGCAAGCTCAAACTGCTTGAGCTGTTCGGGATCGAGGTCGCCGCAGTCGTGGCCTTCGATGCCCGGCTCGCAGCACTGAGCGCAGAAGAGTTCGTCAACGAGGTGCTGGTGGATGGACTGGGCATCGCGCATGCGGTGGCCGGCTACAACTTCTTTTTTGGCAAGGGGCGCGGGGGGAACCCGCATGTGCTCCAGGAGCTTGGCGCGAAGGCCGGGATCGGCGTGGATATCGTCGAAGCGGTTGGCGCGGCGGGCGAGACGTTTTCGTCCACGCGAGCGCGCGAATCTCTCGCCGAAGGCGACCCGCGCGGCGCGGCGGAGGTGCTCGGCTATTGGTGGCGGGCTGTCGGCGAAGTGACAGGCGGCGCCAGGCGCGGGCGCGATCTCGGATTTCCCACCGCCAACATCACGCTGGCCGACAGCCAGGTGTTGCGCCACGGCATTTATGCGGTGCGCGTGCATGTCGACGGGGCGGTGCGCCACGGCGCGGCGTATCTCGGCACCCGCCCGACCTTCGATGACGGCCCGCCGGTTCTGGAGACCTTCCTGCTCGATTTCGACGGCAATCTGTACGGCAAGACGCTTGAGGTTGAGTTTATCGACTACCTGCGCGACGATGCGCGCTTTCCCGACGCGGACTCGCTCGTCGAGCAGATGCGCATCGACTGCGAGAAGGCAGCACAAATCCTTCGGCAAGTCGACGCGAGCGACCCGATGCTGGCCTATCCGCTGGGCAGGGCGATCGCGCAAGAAGGTTTCGGGGCCGCATAAGTCAGGCGCGCCGGGGTTGCAGCGCGCCATCCTCCACCCGGATGCGGTACGCCAATAACGCGAGGTTGGCCGCGCCGAACACAAGCGCCACCCA
>CAZYYQ010000187.1:0-3751 GCA_964651275.1 uncultured Hyphomicrobiaceae bacterium
TAATGGCCACGTTGGTTTTAGGCGTCGCGGGAGCCGCGGCGGGCGCATCGCTCCTGCCCGCCGGCATTGGCGTGCTCGGCGCAACCATCGGCGGAGCGGCGGTCGGGCGCGCGGTCGGCACGCTCGCCGGGGCGTTCATCGACAGCGCGTTGTTCGGCGCATCGGGCCAGCAGCAGGCGCTGTCCGGCCCGCGCCTCAGCGACACGCAGGTCACGTCCTCGACCGCAGGCTCGCCGATCCCGAGGCTTTATGGCCGGGCGCGGCTGGGTTCCCAACTGATCTGGGCGACCAACCTGGAGGAGGTGGTCGAGAAGGAGAATTCCTCGGGCTTCCCGGTGCTCGGCAAGGGGCTGGGCGGATCAGGCAGCGGCGGCGGCGGCAAGGTCTACAAGTATTTCGCCAATTTCGCGGTGGCGTTGTGCGAGGGCGAAATCAGCCATATCGGCCGGGTCTGGGCGAACGGCGACGAGCTGGACCTGTCCGACTTTACGTTCCGCGTCTACAAGGGCACGGAAGCCCAGACCGTGGACAGCCTGATTGAGGCGAAGGAGGGCACGGACGATGCCCCGGCCTATCGCGGGCTGGCTTACATCGTGTTCGAGCGGATGCCGCTGAAGGACTTCGGCAACCGCATTCCGCAGCTTAATGTCGAGGTGTTCCGCCCGGTCGATGACCTGGAGAAGAACATCAAAGCCGTTGACCTGATCCCGGCGGCTACCGAATTCGGCTACGAACCGACCGAGACGATCATCCGCGATGTGGGCGCAGGCTTCTGGCGCCAGGACAACGCCAACACCAGCCAGGGCGGCACCGACTTCGCCGTGTCCATGGACAACCTCCAGGACGTGTTGCCAAATGCGAGTTCGGTTAACATTTTTGTAACCTGGTTCGGCGATGATTTACGCTGCGCGGATTGCGACATAAAACCGAAGGTGGACAACAACGACAAGGACACCCAGCCCTACTCGTGGAAGGTGCAGGGCATCACGCGCGGTTCGGCCGAAGTCGTTTCCGAAGCCTTCAATGGCGAATATCAAGCTGTCGCCTTTGGGGGCACGCCGGCCGACCGGTCAGTGCGCGACGCCATTGCCGATCTCCAGGACCGCGGCCTGAAAGCGGTCATCACGCCGTTCCTGTTGATGGACGTGCCCGAGAATAACGGGCTGACCGATCCTTACGACTCGACCGCGAGCGATCAGCCGGTTTATCCCTGGCGCGGGCGGATCACCTGCAACCCGGCTCCCGGCGAAACCGGCACGGTGGATCAGACCGCCACAGCAAAGACGCAGATCGACGCTTTCGTGGGCAGCGCGGCCGTGGCTGACTTCACCGTCACCGCCGGCAACGAGGTGACGTATTCCGGCCCGTCCGAGTGGTCCTATCGCCGCTTCATCCTGCACTACGCGCATATCGCCAAGGCCGCGGCGAACATCTCCGGCGTGGACCTCGACGCCTTCGTGATCGGCACCGAGCAGCCGTTCCTGACATTCGTGCGCGACGACACCGGCGCCTT
Source organism: uncultured Hyphomicrobiaceae bacterium (assembly GCA_964651275.1). Classification (GTDB taxonomy): domain Bacteria; phylum Pseudomonadota; class Alphaproteobacteria; order Rhizobiales; family Rhodomicrobiaceae; genus Dichotomicrobium. Next base: position 1,514 of record CAZYYQ010000187.1, read on the forward strand.
CCCGTTTGTCGATGCGCTGGTCACGCTGGCCGCCGACGTCAAATCGGTGCTGCCGAACACCAAAGTCACCTATGCCGCGGACTGGTCGGAATTCGTGCCCTACCAGACCTCCAAATTTGGCGGCCCATCCGGCGAGATCTTCTTCCATCTCGATCCGCTGTGGTCGTCCTCGGATATCGACGCGATCGGCATCGACAATTACTGGCCGCTCAGCGATTGGCGCGACGGCGACAACCATCTCGACATATTGGCCGGTACGCCCTCGATCTACGACGCGGCCTATCTCAAGGGCAATATCGAGGGCGGCGAGGGCTACGACTGGTTCTATGCCAGCTTCTCAGACCGTGAGAGCCAGACCCGCACCGACATCACCGACACCGTGATCGGCAAGCCCTGGGTGTTCCGCTTCAAGGACATCCGCAACTGGTGGCTGAACGATCACTATGACCGGCCCGGCGCGGTGGAAAGTTCGACCAAGACCGCATGGGTGCCCGAGTCGAAACCGTTCTGGATGATGGAGCTCGGTTGCCCGGCGATCGACAAGGGCGCGAACCAGCCGAACGTGTTTTTCGACCCCAAATCGTCAGAGAGCCAGTTGCCCTATTTCTCCGATGGCGGGCGCGACGACCTGATGCAACGCCGGCATCTCTCGGCGTTCCTCGATTATTGGGACCCGGCGCACCCGGATTTCGTGGCCGCGCAGAACCCCGAGAGCAGCGTCTATTCCGGGCGCATGGTCGATCTCGACCGGGTGTTCATCTACACCTGGGATGCCCGCCCCTACCCCGCTTTCCCGAACCTGGAACTGGTCTGGTCCGATGGGCCGAATTGGGAGTTCGGGCACTGGATCACGGGCCGGGCGAGCGACGCGCCGATCAGTCAGGCGATAACCTCGATCCTCGCCGATTACGGCATCGGCAATGTCACGGTGCCCGTCGTGTCCGGCGACCTGTCGGGCTATGTGATCGAGCGCAACATGGCGCCGCGCGACGCGCTCCAGCCGCTGGAGGCGGTGTTCTTCTTCGATGCGGTGGAGTCGGGCGGGGAGATCGCGCTCAGGCCGCGCGGGCAGGCGAAAAGCCTGGGCAGCGTGGATCAGGACGGCGTGGTCGAGGCCGCGCTCGAGCAGCCGCGCATCGGCCTCACGCGCGCGCAGGAAACCGAACTTCCCGGACGGGCGCGCATCAGCTATTCCGACGCGGAAGCCGATTATCAGAGCGCCAGCGCGGAAAGCCTGCGGCTGACCGGCGGCTCGGCGCGGGTGTCGAGCGTGTCGGTGGCGGCCACGGCGCGCCAGTCGGTGATGTACGCCCAGGCCGAGAAGCTGTTGCGCGAGCAATGGGCCGCGCGCGAGCGGCTGGCCTTCACGCTGCCGCCATCGCTGCTGAAGGCCGAGCCGGGCGATATCGTCACGGTGGACACGGGAGCGCGGCAGATCGTGGCGCGAATCACGCGGATCGCGCAGGGGCAGGCGCTTGAAGTCGAGGCGCTGTCCTACGAGGCCGGCATCTATGATGCGCTCGAGGGACCGGGCAGCACGGGGGCGCCGGGAACGGCCGAAATCTTCGGCCCGCCGGAAGTCGCGCTGATGGACCTGCCGATGATTGTTGGCGACGAGGTTCCCCATGCCGGCGCGGTGGCGGCGTTCTCCGATCCGTTCGGCGGCGTGGCGTTCTACCGCTCGCCGGAGGCCACGGGCTTCACGCTCAATACGCAAGTTCCCGCGCCGTCGACGCTGGGCGTGACGCAGACCGACCTGTTCTCCGGGCCGACAAGCCGCTTCGACCGGGGCAACATCCTGCGGGTGCAGGTGTTCAATGCCGGCGCGGAACTGGAGAGCATCAGCGATCTGGCGCTGTTCGACGGCGCCAACACGCTGGCGGTGGAGGGCGCGAACGGCAACTGGGAAGTGCTGCAATATCGGACTGCGACGCTGGTATCGCCGGGCGTGTATGACCTCACCAATCTGCTGCGCGGGCAATACGGCACCGAGGATGCGATGGCCGACCCGGTGGCGAGCGGCGCGCGCGTGGTCTGGCTCGACGGCGGCCCCGAGCAGGTGAGCATGAGCCAGAGCGAGATCGGCCTGCCGTACAACTGGCGCTATGGCCCGTCGCCGGTGTCGATCGACAACTTCGCCTACACGACCGTCACCAAGGCGTTCACCGGGCGCGGGCTGAAACCCTTCTCGCCGGTGCATGTGAAGGGCAGCCGCGACGGCGCGGGCGATCTGACCAT
>CAZYYQ010000188.1:0-3730 GCA_964651275.1 uncultured Hyphomicrobiaceae bacterium
AGCGTCAGCAGTTCGCCCGGCGCGATCCGCAGGCTGATGCCGTCCACCGCCGGCGCGCCCGAACCAAACCGCTTGATAAGACCGCTCAGGCTCAGTGCAGCCGGCTGAAACCCGGTCATGTGTCTCATGTCGACAGCCCCTTTACGCGGCTGCGCGCATCAAGAAAACGCGCGGCTATCAGCAGCACAACGATCAGCCCCAGCAGCATGACGATCAGTACGGTTGCCATGGCCGCCGCGAAACCCAGTTCGCCGCGCTCCACCCGGTTGAGAAGCAACAAGGTGGCGAGGTTGTTGCCCGCGCTTACCAAAAAGATGACCTGACTGACCGCTGTCATAGCTGAGACGAAGGCGAAGATGAGGCCGGCCAGCAGCGGGTATACCAGCAACGGCGAAAGCACCCGGGCCAGCGTCGTGCCTGATCCGGCCTTGAGCGTGGCCGAGGCTTCCTCAAGGCTCCGGTCGATTTGCGAAAGCCCGGACATGGAAGCGCGGATTGCCACCGGCATGTTGCGGAAAATCAGCGCAAGAACGATGATCGCCGAGGTGGAGGTGAGTAGCAATGCCCCGTCGTTGAACGCGAGGAGGTAGGCCAGTCCCATCACAGTTCCCGGCGTTGCGAAGGACAGGAGCGAGCCGAATTCCAGATAGGCGCGCCCATGGAAGCGATGGCGCGTGACGAGATAGGCAATCAGCCCGCCGATCATCATCGCCGGCACCGCCGAAGCCGCCGAAACCTGGATCGTGTACCACATGGCCGGCCACGCGTTTTGCCAGAATTCCGCATAATGGCGCAGCGTCAGCGCATTGTTGACCCCCCAAAGCTCCACCACCGAGCCGTAGAAGATGACGCCATAGAGCGCGAGGACAAATCCGAACCAAAGCCCCGCCAGAGCCAGCAACGCCCATTCAAGGCTTTTCGGCAGAGCTAGGAAGGCCCCAGATGTCGGCTTGCCGGTCACGGTGGCAAAGCCGTTGACGCCCAGCATCCAGCGTGAGGCGAGGAACACCAGCAGCACCAGCAACAGCAGCACTACGCCATAGACCGAGGCCTCGCTCTGGGAATAGCGTCCGGTCATCGCGAGAAACACTTCGGTCGCCAGAAAATTGCGGTCGCCGCCAAGCACCAGCGGCGTGCCGAAATCCGAGATCGACTCGATCGCCGACAACAGCAGCGAGGCGGCGATGCCGGGCCGAACCAGCGGCCATGTGACGTCGCGGAACACCTGCCAGCGCGAGGCCCCGAGCGTCTGCGCGGCTTCTTCCAGCGCGGGGTTCAGCGAATTGAGCGACCCGCGGATGATGAGGTAGGCTACCGGTGCCAGTCCCAGCACCTGCGCCAGCGCCACGCCGAAGACCCCGTAGAGCGGGTTGGCAAACGGCGAAATGCCGAGGATGTCATAGGTCAGAAGGCCCCGCCGGCCCAGCAGGAAGATCATCGAGAAGCCGATCACGAAAGGCGGCGTGATGAAGGGCAGGACACTGGCCACGCCCAGGATACCGCGCGCCGCCCGGCTGTTGGTGCGCTGGCCGAGAAGTGCGAGCGCGAAGCCCAGCATGGTCGCGCCGGGCGCCACGATGACCGCTACCAGCAGCGTCGAGGGCAGGGCGCCGCGCCCCAGGATCATGATCCCCAACGCCCAGCCGGCTACCAGCCCGCCGAGCAGCCACGCCGGCACCGTCCACAGCCGCCGCACGAGCCGCGCGCCCCGGCTGCTCCAGACTCCCCAAAGCAGCCCCCCCACCGTTCCGCAGGCCGTCCAGATGGCCAACATCCGGCCCTCGTCCAGTTCGGTGTAGCGATTATCCACGAACAGGAACAGCGGGCTGGAGAAGGTCTCGGCGAACTGGCGAAGCGTCAGCACGCCGTCCATCCACACCGCCGAGCGCAGCACCGCCAGCAGCGGATAGGTGATGAACAGCGTGACGAAGGTCAGCGCCAGTAAGATCCCCGCGCCGGTGAAGACATCGCCGCGCACGCGGTTAGCTTCGCTGAGGCATGCTCCGGCCGCGATGGCGAGGCCAAGAAATGCCCCGAGCGCGCCCCAGCCAAAAGGGGTTTGCGCGCTGAACAGGCTGGCCGCCAGCCCCAACACGCCCATGACAATGAAACCCAGCGCATGATCCGCCCTACGGCGCGCCGCGCGCGGGGTGGGAGCGGGACGCAGATAAAGAGCAAAGACGGCCAACGCCGCAACCGCCACGAGCCAGTGCAGCCCCGGTCCGAGCGCGATCGGATGCAGCGTGTAGTCGAGGGGCAGGAAAGCCCGCCCGCTGCGGATCAGCGGCAGCGTGAGATAGGCAAGCAGCGCCGCGCCGGTCCACAGCGGGACCGGATCGCGGATCGTGCGCGTCAAAGCGCGGCGGGGCGGCGCTAGCGCATCGGTCATGGGAAGGGATGGTGAAGCCCGCGCTGCCGGGCAACCGACGTTACCATGCTCAGCGCGGAACCGGGAAGATTTCCCTGGTCCAGCGGGCAATCAGGCGGCGTTGCACTTCGGGTTCGCCAAAATATTCAAAGTTGTAGTCGATAACTTTGATATCCTCGAGACGCGGCCCGTTGGGGACGCGCGCAGCGTTGACGTTCGCCTTGATGTGCAGCGCGCCGGATTTCGTTCCAAGGTCCTGCGCTTCGGCTGACAGCGCATAGTCGATAAAGGCTCTCGCGGCTTCCGGGTTCGGTCCGTTCTTCACCAGGCTGATGCCGGCGATCTCATAGCCCGTGCCTTCTTCCGGCACGACGATCTCGATCGGCAGGCCCTTGGCGCGCTCGCGCAGCGCCGTGGCCATGAAGACTATGGCAACGCCGAGTTCACCCTGGCCGGTTGGGAGCAGAGAACCCGAACCCGAGCGGGTATATGTTGCGATGTTCTGATGTAGCATGGCGAGATATTCGAAGGCCTCGTCTTCGCCGAAGATCTGCACCAGCGTTGCAATGACCACGTAGGCGGTACCGGAGGAATTCGGATCAGCCATGCCGATGAGGCCCTTGTAACGTGGATCGGTAAGGTCGCGCCAGGATTTGGGGATCGGCGCACCCGCCTGCTCAAGCACCGCCGGGTTGACGATCACAGCGATCGGGTTGGAATACAGTGGTAAATAAGAGCCATTCGAGACCTCAACCATTTCGGGCGCGAGTTCGGTGATCATCGGACTCTTATAGAACTCGGTCAGCCTCTCCCTGACAGCCACGAAATGCGGATCGCCAGTACCGCCATAGAACACGTCGAAAGTGGGGTTGGATGCCTCGGCGCGGATGCGAACGAGCGATTCGTTGGTGCGCAGGCTGAGATACTCCATGCGGATACCGGTCTTCTGCTGGAACGGCTCGCGCAGCGCCTCGCACCACTCCGCCGTCACACACAAGACCTTGACGTTATCCTGCGCAAAGGCGTTCGCGGCGGCAACGGCGATGGCGACAGCCGCGGCAATTCCGCTCAGACGCAAGAACATGAAACTCTCCCAATGTTGCGCCACGGTAAAAACACATCGCTTACGGTTATCCCGCCGCGATGAAAATCGTGTGACACTAATACTATTCTTGCACTGGCTTGCTGCCTCCAAACACACGCACTGTGATGCACAGTCTACCCTTCATCGCGCGCAACGGTGTCTGTGATCTCGGGTGAAAGCAGTCACCTCAAGGCAATCGGCGAGCGACCGTGCTCGTTGAGGCAGCGAACGCAACAAAGAAGGCGCCCGCGGGCCACAAGGCGCGAATCTCCTGGACG
>CAZYYQ010000189.1:0-3677 GCA_964651275.1 uncultured Hyphomicrobiaceae bacterium
CGACCTACTGATTAAAAGTCAGTTGCTCTACCAACTGAGCTATGGGCCCGCCACATCTGAACGGCTCAGGTTTTCGCATGGTTGCAGGGGGCTGTCAAACCGCTCAGCCGCGTCCATTCAGCGCCTCCTTCAAAGCTTTCACCCATTTGAGCCGGGCACCGCTTTGCCCGGTGCTCTGCCGTCTCAGCGCCTCATCATCCGCTACGTTTGAAGCCAGCGCCAAGATCGCGCAGGGCACCCCCCGGCGATGGATCCATGTCAGACTCATCGAATTCGGGCGGCAGCGGAATATCCGGCCGGACACTGGCCTGTTGCGCCTGCCGCGGTCCACCCGCATCCCTCGCCGGCTCGGTCGCTGCACCCATCTGGGCTGCACCGAACCACACATCGATGAGTTGACGTTCGTCATCGCTGAGTTCAAGCCCGCCCTTGCGGCAGCGATTGAGTATCACATCGCGATACACTCCTGCGATAGCCTGCGGCGTGCGCGCGCGTTCGAGCCAGGGATCGAGATCGTCGACCGCGCCCAGCACGAAGCCCACATCCTGCTCTGCGAACCGCACGCCATTCTGCTCGGCGCGCGCGATCACCGCCGAGGCTGTTCGCCCTGGGCGGAAACCGTTGTCCTGAACTTCCGCAGCGATCAGGCTAAACAGAAGCTGATACTCGCTGGGGGGCAGCGGCGGCGCTTTCGACGCTTCATAAATCCGGGTGATCGAGCGCTGCAGATCGGAGCGCCGCTGTCCTTCCCTGTCGGTTGCCTCGGGAGCCTGCGCGGCGCCGCGCGCCGGCGTGCTGATACCCTGATCCTCCCGTCCAGTTCCCTCGACCACATGCCGTACCGGATCATAGACGCAATGCGGCGGCGCTTCGCTCAGGCGAAGGTGGTCAGGCAGATTGCGCGACAGGAAGTTCAAGAAGCCGCCACTGCCCGCCCAATTGGTGCCAACCGTCTTGTTGGCGCCCAGTTCCTTCATCGCGCGGTTGGCGAGATAGGCGATCGGCACCGGCTTTTCCGCCTCGGCCACCGACTTGACGACGAGGTCAAGGATTTCGCCGCCGATCTGTTGGAAATCATTCATCAGCGCCCGGATTGCGGGTTCTTCGGCGCGCGCTTGTCCCGAACGATTCTGCAAGTCCGCCCCGCCGCCCTGTCCGGCCGGTGATATGGCGCGCGCAGGCTGCGAGAAGCCTGCGGGCGTACGCTCCGGCTCCTCGTCATAGCCAAGTGCGCGGTGCACGGCCTGACCGACGGCCCTCGCCGTGTCAGCGCCAGGATCCGTGCCGCCAAGCGAGCGGCGTTCATGTTGACCTTCTGGCGCGGGCAGGGCGTTGGACAGGAGGAAGTCGACCAGATCACGCTCTTCGATACGGCCGTCACACAGCGCGGTGTAGGGCTGCGCCGTGTGGTCATTGGCGTAGATGACGATCTCCCGGTCATATTCGCGCAGGCGGTGCAGCACCGGCGTGAAGTCAGCATCGCCAGAGAGCAGGATAAACTCGTCGAAATGCGAGCGATGCTCGATCAGGTCTCGCACGTCAATCGCCATGCGGATGTCCGAGCCGTTCTTGAGTTGTGCTGTCAGGGGCGGACAGTCGATGACTTCGAATCCGGCACGAATGAAGTGATGTCGCACGAAAATGAAGGAGTTCGGATCGTTCTCGCGGCCCGCGCGGCGCGGCACCGGATTGCCATAGACCCGGTTGATGGCCAGCCGGCGGTGTTTCGCCCTCGGGCTAGTCTCGCGCCGGATGAGCCGACCATGGACGATTTGCTCCATCCACAGCGCAGGAGCCTGTGCAAAACGCGCTGCGGCCTCCTCGCTTCGACGTCTGAGCGAGAGATAGACGTTGTCGTAGTCGACAAAAAGCGCGGAGAGGTATGCCCCCCTTTGCTCCGCTGGCATGCTCTTACCCCACTATTGCGCCACGCCCGCATTCGGCATGACGCGACCCGTCTCAAAGCCGGAAGCCGCCAATGACAGCGCACGGCGCCGACCGCACGCTCTTGCCCTCAGTGTCGCCGGTTCAGCGGCCCCGGATGCGCGATTTTCGGGTGTTCAGTCTGGCGTGCCAAGATATTGCCGCATCTTGCGTCTGCCCAGACTATCGACCCTTGCCCCTTCGGGATCATCTCCCGTTAACCATCCATTAAAGGGCAATCGTCCAAGCGGGGCAAGCGCAGAGCCGCCGCCGCCGCAACGACCGCCGCTTATCCACACGATGCCCTCAATTAGTGCCGGTCCTTTCGCCGCCTGATCTCGGCCCAGACCTCGGCGTCGGATGAGTCCTCCATGCGCAGCGTCTCGCGAATCTCGGGCGAATCAGGGCGCAGGAACGGGTTGGTGTCGAGTTCCTCCCCGATCGTGGTTGGCAGCGTTGCCCGCCCTGCCTCGCGCAATCGGCGCACCTCCGCTGCGCGCATTTGCAGCGCGTCATTGCCGGATTCAACGGTGAGTGCGAACTCCGCATTGGCGAGCGTGTATTCGTGACCGCAATAAACCTGCGTCTCACGTGGCAGGCGCATCAGCTTTTGCAGCGAGTTCCACATCTGCGCCGGGGTGCCTTCGAACACGCGCCCGCAGCCGAGCGAAAACAGGGTGTCACCGGCGAACAGCAGGCCGGCATCCTCGAACCAGTAGACGATATGGTCGAGCGTGTGCCCAGGCGTCTCCATCACCTGCGCCTTGTGGTTCCCGAAACTGTAGACATCCCCCTCGCTCAGCGGCGTGTCCACGCCATCGATACGGCCCTTCGCGGGTCCGGCAACCGCACAGCCGGTTTCGCGCTTGAGCGTGGCGACACCGGCGATGTGGTCCGGGTGATTGTGCGTGAGAAGGATGTGCGTCAGTTGCCAGCCCTTTTCCTGCAACGCTTCGCGGATCGCGCCGGCCTCCGGCGCGTCGATGGCGGCGGTCACACCGGCCTCCGGGTCGTGGATGAGGACACCGAAATTGTCCGAACGGCAGAGAAACTGATAGACTTCAAGCATCGTGGTCAATCCTCTTGCTGCCATATGGTTGCAGGCCAAACTATCATCTGCGGCGTGCGGCGCAATGGCCGGCAAGGCGGTGCAACATCCCCGGGATATGTGAAGCTGTGATGCGTCCTGCCTTGCAAGACCTGATCGATTTTTACGCCAGCCCGCTGGGGCATGTGGCACGCCACATGATCGCGCAGCGCGTGCGCTCGCAATGGGGCAATGTGCGCGGCTTGCGCGTGGCAGGGGTCGGCTATGCGACGCCGTATCTGCGCGCGCTCAAGGCCGAGGCCGAGCGGGTGGTCGCTCTCATGCCACGCCCACAGGGCTGCGTCCACTGGCCTCCGGAAGGGCGCAACATCGCCGCCATGTTCGAGGAGCCGGACCTGCCGCTGCCCGACAACTCCATGGATTGCCTGCTGGCCGTGCATTGCCTGGAAATGAGTGAGGACAGCGAGGGGCTGCTGCGCGAGTTCTGGCGCGTGCTGGGTCCCGAAGGTCGTCTGATGCTGGTGGTGCCGAACCGGACGGGCCTGTGGGCGCGCGCCGACCACACCCCGATCGGCGCGGGCCACCCTTACAGCGAGGGCCAGATCACCCGGAGGCTGGAAACCGCGATGTTTTCTACGCAGGCGAGTCTGCCTTGCGTCTTCCTGCCGCCGGTGGGCTGGCGGGTGATGCTGCATTCCGCGCCCGC
>CAZYYQ010000190.1:0-3667 GCA_964651275.1 uncultured Hyphomicrobiaceae bacterium
CAGACGTGATCGTGCAGTGCGGCGTGCACTTCATGGCGGAGACCTCCAAGCTGCTCAACCCGGACAAGACCGTGCTCATTCCCGATGCGCGCGCGGGCTGCTCGCTGGCGGAATCAATCACGCCGGAGGACGTGCGGGCGCTGCGTGAAGCCTATCCGGGCGTGCCGATCGTGACCTACGTAAACACGTCGGCAGCCGTAAAGGCGGAATGCGACATCTGCTGCACGTCATCGAACGCCGTTCAGGTTGTCGAATCCTTTGGCGTCGACCGCGTGCTGTTGATCCCCGACGAATATCTGGCGAAATACGTGGCCACGCAGACCGATGTCGAGATCATCTCGTGGAAGGGGCATTGCGAGGTGCATGAGCGATTCACCGCTGAAGAGTTGCGCGCCTACCGCGAGTCGGAGCCTGGCATCCGCATCATCGCTCACCCCGAATGCCCCCCCGATGTGATCACGGAAGCCGACTTCACCGGCTCGACCAGCGGCATGATCAAATGGGTCCAGAACCACAGGCCGGAGAAAGTGCTGATGGTCACCGAATGCTCGATGAGCGATAACGTGGCGGTCGAGACGCCGGGTGTGGATTTCATCCGGCCGTGCAACCTGTGTCCGCACATGAAGCGCATCACGCTGCCGAAGATCCTCGATTCGTTGCGCTACATGCGCGACGAGGTGCATGTGGACCCGGCGGTCGCGGATCGGGCGCGCGCCGCGGTCGAGCGCATGATCAACCTGCCGGTGTAGCTACGTGAGCGGCGCAGACCAGCCTCATTCCGACAAGTCCGCGATCCCGCCGGACAGCCGCGTGGTGATCATTGGCGGGGGGCTCGCCGGGCTGTTCACCGCGCTCAAGCTTGCGCCCTGTCCCGTGACCGTCGTTTCGCCGCGCCCGCTGGGCGAGGCCGCTTCCAGCACATGGGCGCAAGGCGGCATCGCAGCGGCGGTGGCGGAAGGCGACACGCCGGAAGCCCACGCCGCCGACACAGTGAGCGCAGGCGCGGGGCTGGTGAACGAGGAGATGGCGCTTTCGCTTGCCCGCGAAGCCGCGGCGCGGATCGACGACTTGCTGGCGATCGGCGTGCCGCTCGACCGGGACTCACAAGGCCGGCTTGCCGTGTCTCGCGAGGCTGCCCACAGCGCGCGGCGGATCGTTCATGTGCGCGGCGATCAGGCCGGTCAGGCGGTTATGCAGGCCCTGATCTCGGAGGTGCGGCAAACGCCATCCATCCGGGTGATCGAGGCGCATGTCGCCGAAGACCTCGTCATGCAGGGGCGCGCCGTCACCAGCGTGCGCATCCGTGCGGCGGACGGGTCTGGCGGCATGGTGCTACCGGCGCGCGCCGTGGTGCTGGCAACCGGCGGCATTGGCGGGCTTTACGCCATGACGACGAACCCCGCCCTGTCGCGCGGCGACGGGCTGGCGATCGCGGCGCGCGCGGGCGCGATCATCGCCGATGCGGAGTTTGTTCAGTTCCACCCGACCGGGATCGCCATCGGGCGCGACCCGGCGCCGCTCGCCACCGAGGCGCTGCGCGGCGAAGGCGCTGCGCTGGTGAACGGGCGCGGGGAGCGTTTCATGCTGGCGGCGCACCCGGACGGCGAACTTGCGCCGCGCGATGTCGTCGCCCGCGCCGTTCACCGCGAAGTGGCTGCCGGGCGTGGAGCCTATCTGGACTGCCACGTGGCCATCGGCGCGGAGTTCGCAGAACGTTTTCCCACAGTGCAATCTGCATGTATCGAGGCCGGGATCGAGCCCGCCCGAGACCTGATACCGATTGCACCGGCCGCGCATTACCATATGGGTGGGGTCTGGACCGACGGGAAAGGACGAACCAGCGTCGATCAGCTTTGGGCTTGTGGCGAGGTCGCCTGCACGGGCGTGCATGGCGCCAACCGGCTGGCATCCAATTCCCTCCTCGAAGCCGTCGTGATGGGTGCGCGCATCGCCGCCGACATCTCCCACTTCGTGCCCGGCTGGCGCGGGATGCCGCCGCCCGAATGCCCGGCACGCCTCCGCAATGTCGCACCGGCCAATTCGCACGATCCCAAAGCCGTCGCGATGCTTCGAGAGACGATGAGCCAGTACGTCGGCATGGAGCGCTCACGCGACGGACTGCGGGAGGCACTCAAAGTCATGGCGGAAATCGAAGCATGCCATGCTGCCGCCGGCGATCTGGCAAACGCGATTGCCGCGGCACGGTTGATGACGGTTTCCGCGTTGTTGCGCAGCGAGAGCCGAGGCAGCCACTATCGCAGCGACTTCCCCGCATCCGACGATCGCTGGCGCCGCCACAGCTTCCTGACCCTGCAACAAGCCGAGACCATCGCCGCGCAGGCAGTAGCCGAGACCGCGGCAAGGCTGAGTTTGAGCGCATGAGCACGTCCGACTTGTCGCCATTGCCGGATCACATCATCAAGGAAGCGGTGACGCGGGCGCTGAGCGAAGATCTCGGCCTTGCCGGCGACATCACCAGTGCCGCGACAATCCCGGCGGATCACGCCAGCGAAGCGCGGCTGGTCGCGCGCGAAGCGGGCATCATAGCCGGAATGGCGCTGGCGCAGGGTGCGTTTCACGCGGCAGATCCCAGCCTGCGATTTGCTGCCTCTGCGGCGGACGGTGAAACGGTCGAAGCCGGCAGCGAGGTGGCGCGCATCGCCGGCAACACCCGCGCGATCCTGCGGGCGGAGCGCGTCGCGCTCAATTTCCTCGGCCGCATGAGCGGCATCGCATCGCTGTCGGCGCGCTACGTGGCGGCGGTCGCCGGCACGCGCGCGAAGATTGCCTGCACCCGCAAGACCACGCCGGGCCTGCGCGCACTGGAGAAATATGCGGTCCGCGCGGGCGGCGGCGTCAATCATCGCTTCGGGTTGTTCGACGGAATCCTGATCAAGGACAACCATGTCGCCGCAGCGGGCGGGATCCCAGCCGCCATCGAGCGGGCGCGGGCCGCAGCGGGGCATATGGTCCGGATCGAGATCGAGGTCGACACGCTCGCCCAACTCGACGAAGCGCTGGCGCAGGGCGCGGACGTGATCCTGCTGGACAATATGACAAACGACCAACTCCGCGAAGCGGTCGCGCGCGCTGCTGGCCGCGCGGTGCTGGAGGCGTCTGGCGGGGTAAGTCTGGAAACGGTCGCGGGCATTGCCGCGACGGGCGTCGATCTGATCTCGGCCGGAGCGCTGACCCACTCGGCCCGTTGCCTCGATCTGGCGCTGGATATCTCGTAGCATGGTCTGCAGGCAAGCTGCCGAAAGCGTTGCGAAAATAGGGAGTCGGGTTTTGGACAAAAATGCGGGTCACATCACGTGACCAGAGAGATTTTCGGCTTGGGTCAGGACTGAAAACCGCGCGTGTGGTTTCATTGGTGCGGCTAGAAGGCCCGGGACCGATGAGCGTGTCGGCCACCAGGCCCGAAGGCCGGGCCACCAGCGCATGAAGGCTTGTGGACGCTTTGCCAGCGCGGCAGCGATTTGATTGCAGACCTTCGATAAGGGCTTCACATCGCAGCATGGTGCGTTATATACAAAGGAGATCGCGATTCTCGACCGACTTCCTCGACATTGCTAATCCCGATGAACCGATCAAGTCGGTGGCAATGCTATCTTTGGCGCGGGGTGGAGCAGCCCGGTAGCTCGTCAGGCTCATAACCTGAAGGTCG
>CAZYYQ010000191.1:0-3649 GCA_964651275.1 uncultured Hyphomicrobiaceae bacterium
CGATCAATTCGCCAAGTTGGTCCGCGCTCACGGGCGGGTCGGTGATGTCGCGGTCAAGCCGGTTCAGCGCGGCGAAGAAATCGCCCATCACCCAGTTGGCGGCGAGCTTGGCGTCGCGGCCTTTCGCCACCGTCTCGAAAAACTCAGCCGATGCCTGGTCGCTCACCAGCACGCCGGCGTCATAAGCGGTCAGGCCGTATTCGTCCATCAGCCGGGTTTTCTTCTCGTCCGGCAACTCGGGCAGCGCCTTCTTGATTTCCTTCACATAGCCGCTGGTCAACTCAAGCGGCAGCAGGTCGGGATCGGGGAAATAGCGATAATCGTGCGCCTCCTCCTTGCTGCGCATGGGCCGCGTCTCGCCCGCGCGCGGGTCGAACAGGCGGGTCTCCTGGTCGATTGCGCCGCCGTCTTCGAGGATTTCGATCTGGCGGCGCGCCTCATGCTCGATCGCCTGGCCGATGAAGCGGATCGAGTTGACGTTCTTGATCTCGCAGCGGGTGCCAAGCTCCTCGCCGGGCCGGCGCACCGAGACGTTGATGTCCGCGCGCAAGGACCCCTGCTCCATGTTGCCGTCGCAGGTGCCCAAGTAGCGCAGGATCGTGCGCAGCTTGTTGATATAGGCTTTCGCCTCGCTCGATGAGCGCAGGTCGGGCTTGGAGACGATCTCCATCAGCGCGATGCCGGAGCGGTTCAGGTCCACGTAGGAATAGTCCGGGTGCTGGTCGTGCAAGCTCTTGCCCGCGTCCTGCTCCAGATGCACGCGCTCGATGCCGACCTCGACCGTGTAGCCTTCGGGCATGTCGAGGATGACGCGGCCCTCGCCGACGATCGGGTGCTTGTACTGCGAGATCTGGTAGCCCTGCGGCAGGTCCGGGTAAAAATAGTTCTTCCGGTCGAACACGGAGTAGAGGTTGATCTTCGCGCGCAGGCCCAAGCCCGTGCGGATCGCCTGGCGGATGCACTCCTCGTTGATGACCGGCAGCATCCCCGGCATGGCGGCGTCGACGAGACCGACATGGTCGTTGGGCGTGCCGCCGAAATCGGTCGAGGCGCCGGAGAACAGCTTGGACTTGGACACGACCTGCGCATGGACCTCCATGCCGACCACCACCTCCCACGGTCCGGTCGCGCCTTCGATCAAATTATCCGGCTTCGGTTCGTTCATCGCAGACTGGGCCCCTGTCATGGTTTGCCGGTGGAAACTATGTCGGGCGCGCGCCGGACTTGTCTGAGGGCGGCGCAGCGCGGGGCGAATCCAGCGCGGCTCGTGATGGCGAAAGTTGATACACCATTTGCGCGTCTCGCGAAATATCGGCTTTCAATCCATCCCGAATGTGAACTTTCGGACGCGCAGGCTCTACTTCTGCGTCAGCTTCAACTCGATACGCCGGTTGCGCCGCAGCGCCTCCTCGCTGGTGCCCTCGGCCAGCGGCTGATACTCGCCGAAGCCCGCCGCCACGAGCCGGTCGGCTGAGACACCCTTGTCGATCAGGAATTTCACGACCGAAATCGCGCGTGCGCTCGACAGTTCCCAGTTGGAGGGAAATTGCGCCGTGGTGATCGGGCGAATGTCGGTATGCCCGTCAATGCGCAGCACCCAGTCGATTTCGCTTGGGATTTCGCCGGCAAGCTGGTTGAGGATCGCGGCCAGCTTGATGAGTTCCTGCTGACCCGCAGGATTGATTTCCGCCGAGCCGCTGTCGAAGAACACGCCCGCCTGAAACACGAAGCGGTCGCCGACGATCTCGATATCCTCGCGATCCCCTAGCACCCGGCGCAGCCGTCCGAAGAAGTCGGAGCGGTATTGCGACAACTCCTGCACCCGGCGGGCCAGGGCGGCATTGAGCCGGCGGCCGAGATCGGCGATCTGCGCCTTGGATTCCTGCTCACGCGCCTCCGACGCCTCCAGCGCCTCGGACAGCGCGGCAAGCTGGCGGCGAAGCGCGGCGAGTTGCTGGTTGAGCAGTTCGACCTTGGCGAGCGCTTGCGCGGACACTTCCTGTTCGGCCTCCAGGCGCTCGGTGAGCGAAGAAATGCGATCCTGCGCCGATTCCCCTTGCGCGCCGGCCTGATCGAGGCGGGTTGCCAGCCGGTCGCGTTCGGCCTTTGCCTCGTCGAGTGACGCGCTGAGGCTGGCGAGTTCGTCTTCGAGCGAGCGCTTCTGCGAGCGTTCCAGCGCCAGCAGTTCGGTCAGTTCGGAAATCTGGGCGGTCAGGCGCTGAAGCGCGGTATCCTTGCTGCTCGCCTCGACGGTGACGAAATACTGCGCAATCATGAAGACCGATAGCAAGAAGGTGACGACGAGCAGCAGCGTCGCCATGGCGTCGACGAAGCCGGGCCAGTAGTCTCCCGTTATGCGCCGCCCGGAGCGCGAGCGTGGCATGATACTGCCTCCCTGGAACCCGTTGGTTGCGTTGTGCGCTTAAGACCGTTCGCGGCGCGGCGCGCGCGCGGCGATGTCGCGCAGTGCGCCGGCAAGCTGGTTCTGTTCCCGCAGCACGGCCGCAAGTTCAGATTGCTGCTGCGCCTGCTCATCGACCCATTCGCGCACGATTTTCTGTTCCGCGCGCATCTGTTTCACCATCCGGTCGATACCGTTCGACAATTCGCGGATCGCCTCGGTTGCCTCGGAATTGCCGCCGAGCCCGGCGCCGTGTTCGATCTTCTCGCCCAGGTCGGTGATGCTGCGCTGCATGTCGAGCATGGCGAAGCGCATTTGCGCGGGCGTTCCCTGGACCGCAGCAGCGCTGCTACCTTCAGGTGCCATTTCGGTAATGCCCGACAGCCATTCCTCCAGTTCGTTATAGAAACGATTCTGCGCCTGCGAGGCCTGCAGATCGAGGAAGCCGAGAATCAGCGAGCCGGCAAGACCGAACAGCGAGGACGAGAAGGCCGTTCCCATGCCGGACAGCGGCGCCTGCAGGCCGGATTTGAGTTCCTCGAAGATCAGCGCGCTTTCGGCAGTTTCCGTGCTGAGCGAGGAAATTGTTGCGCCGACCGACGAAATTGTCTGCAACAGGCCCCAGAAGGTGCCGAGCAGGCCGAGGAAGATCAGCAGGCCGACGAGGTAGCGCGTGGTCTCGCGCGCTTCATCGAGGCGCGATCCGATCGAATCGAGGATCGAGCGCATCACCACGGGCGACACGGCGGCCTGGCCCTGGCGACGGCGGAACATGGTGGCCATTGGCGCCAGCATCACCGGCGGGCGCTCGGTAGCGAGGCCGGGATCGGAGATGCGGAAGCTGTTGACCCAGCGGATTTCCGGATAAAGCCGCAGCACCTGCTGAAGCGCATAGAGGATGCCGAGCAGCAGCACGCCGAGGATCAGCCCGTTGAGCGCTGGATTGGCCATGAAGGCGCTGGCGATGTCCTGATAGAGGATCGCAGCGATACAGCCTGCCAGAATGATGAACAGGAACATGCGCCACACAAAGACCTGCGGACGCGAGAGTGTGGTCTCAAAGCCTGTCTTCGCCATGATGGGTGCTCTGCCTGTCAATTCCGCGAAGCCTGCGCGATCCCGCGTTGCGGCCCCGGGGCCTTCTTAACGGATTTCGTCGCGCAGCAAAATGTTAACTTGACGGCGCGCGAAGGTCTCACGCATGCGCCCGTCTCTCACGCATGCGCCCGTCCGCGGGCGACCAGCTTG
>CAZYYQ010000192.1:0-3600 GCA_964651275.1 uncultured Hyphomicrobiaceae bacterium
CGCGGGAAGCTTGCCGCCGCCGCCGAGGTCGCCGCGAGACCGCCGATGAATGTTCTGCGTTTCATGAACCAACTCCTCGGATACTCTTCGTGTCCCGGCTCCAAGCGGCGCCGAGAATGGCTGCCCGCCGGGCGGTATGTGCCATTTCGGCGGTTATTTCACGTCTATGATCTGCGGCCCGGCTTCGATCGCGCTGCGCGTCTCACCGGGGATTTCGCGATCCCCCTGCCTCAGCAATTCCTGGCGAGGTTGTTCACCTGAACCGTCGTCGGCCGGGCGCTGTTCACGCTGCAAGCCGAGCGCCTCCGAGCGGTCGTAATTGAAGGGAAGGCGGCGGGCGAGCAGAAACGCGTCCTCCGCCACCTTGGTCCAGCGCAGCAGTTGATAGCGCGCGCTGACGAAATTCTCGAAGATTGCCTTGGCGTGCTCATTGCTGGCGGCCAGCCTCATCGCCACTTCGCTCGATGCCTTGCCGAATTCGTTCAGAACGTCATCGGGAAAACCGACAATATCGCTCGCGCGTGTCTTGGCTAGCTCGGTGATGGCTGCGGCGTTGCGCGCATTGAATTCGGCCAACATGCGCACCGCCTCGGTGCGGCACGCCATCTTGATCAATTCCTTCTCGCCTTCGCTCATCCCGATCCAGAGATCGAGATTGATACCCACGCTGATCTGGGTGCCCGGCTCGTGGAAGCCGGGATGATAATAGTACTTCGCAGCGTTATGGAGCCCCAGCGCCACGTCATTCCACGGCCCGACCCATTCCGCCGCGTCGATCTCGCCTGACTTCAGCGCTTCCACCACGCGCCCGCCCGGCACGATCACCGGCTCGGCGCCGAACGACTTGGCAACCTCCGCGGCAAGCCCGGTGACTCGGATGCGCAAGCCCCGCATGTCGGCGACCGTGCGGATCGGCTTGTTGTACCAGCCCCCCATCTGCACGCCGGTATTACCCGCAGCCAGCGGCTTGATATTGTAGCGCGCGGAAAGCTCGTCCCACAGTTCCTGGCCGCCATACTTGTTGAGCCAGGTGTCCATCTCGATCGGGCTGAGGCCAAACGGCACGGAGGCGAAGAAATTGAACGCCGGGTTCTTGTTTTCCCAGTAATATTCGATGGCGTGGTACATATCGACCCGCCCCTCGGCGACGGCGTCGAACATCTCCTGAACAGGGACGAGTTCATTGGCGCCGTAGACCTTCACGGTCAACTTGCCGCCGGTTGCCTCGGTGATCTTCTGGGCCAGGATCTGCGCGCTGGTGCCATAGCCCGGATAGTTCAGAGGCCACGCCAAGGCCATCTTCAGTTCGCGCTTGCCGGTTGCTATCGCCGGAGAGGCGACAGTAGAAGCCGCCGCAAAAGGCGCTGCCGTGAGGAACGTTCGGCGTCTCATAATACCAGATACTCCCGCATACACCGCGTTTTTCACACGTCGACGACACGCGCTGCTCGCCTGCCCGGCAGCGCCACCTCGTAAGCTGGATGAGCCGGGCAGCTTGGTCCGGCACCCAATAGCAAACCCGCAAAAGACTTGCTCGAGTCATCCAATGGATGACAGCCAAGCCCCCGCTCAGAGCCTTGCGGAAAATCACAACCGAGACACGTCTGGCGTGACGAAATTGAACGGATTCTGTGATAACATTTCCAGGTTGGCGTGTGGCAAAAAAAATGGAATCCGGCCGTCAATCAAGGCTGCCCCGGATCGCAAATTCAATAGACAGGGTGAAATTGCCCGATGAGGGCTCACATGATGCAAAGATGCACACCAACCGGTTCGCGAGAGCGGCTTTTCGTCTACGGAACATTGCGTCCGGGCGCAGGGCACTTCATGGGGCGTGTTCTATCGCATAATGCTCGTCCACTTGGCATCGCCGCGATACGCGGATGTGTTGTCCGAACTGGCGCCTATCCTGTCGTGAAGACCGGCGCGCCAGGTCACTGCATCACGGGAGAACTGTTCGAGGTGACTGGGGGGCGCGGGGTATGGCGCGTGCTCGATCGCTACGAGGGCTGCGAGGACGCAAAGCCCGACTATGAACGCCGGCGGGTGAAGGTCAGGCTTGCCGCGGGAGGACGGGCACATTGGACGCGTGCATGGTGTTATGTCATGACAGAACCGCGCGAAGCAAGCGACGCTAATGGATCGAATCTAGACCTGTCCGAGAACCTCGGAGGCTGCTTTTCTTGAGAGATTGGAGCCATCACAGAGCAGTGACGACAGGAGCGGCATTCGCCTGAGATGCGCGAGCGGGCCGTGAGCATGGTGGCGCAGGCCGAGCGGGACGCCAGCAAGCGGGGCTGGCCCGACCGGCGGTCGAGTTCGGCCTTGGGCGAAACAGTCGCTGGCCTTCGTGTGGAAACGGCCTGGAGCACCTCTCTGATCGCTGCAGCCAGCACATGTCGATCAAGTACACACAACGGTTTGCCCCTGCGAGGTTTCGAACCTTCAGTCGGCCTTGTCAGCGAGGCCCGGCTGGAATCGTGGGATTCACCTCTGAAGCTCAAGCCGGCTAAGGCTTCGTGTCGTGGAGCGGCGACGGGCGAGCCAGATGGAGTTCTTCCCGCCAGAATACCGGGACGCAAGCGGAGCCTTTGTCATGGACAATCTTGAGCTGCTCATTGACTTGCACATGGATGCGGTCCGTCAAGGTCCGGGTGGAGACGGCGAGACGCGGCTGGCCATTACGCTGTCAGGACTGAGGGGGGCGGCGCACCTCAAGATTGCCGATGTCGGCTGTGGCACAGGCGCCTCCGCCCTCGTGCTGGCCGAGGAACTGGATGCACATATCACGGCCGTCGATCTTGTTCCCGAATTCCTGACAAAACTGGAAGAAGCCGCCGATCGCGCCGGTATCGCCGACCGCATCACCACGCTTGCCAAGTCCATGGATGCGCTGCCGTTTGCCGAAGAGGAATTCGACGCGATCTGGGCGGAAGGTGCGATCTACAATATCGGTTTTGCGGCTGGGGTCGAGGCGTGGCGCACGCATCTGAAGCCGGGCGGCGTTCTGGCTGTCTCTGAACTGACCTGGCTGACGGACTCCCGCCCAGAGGAACTACAGGCGCATTGGGATGGTGAATACCCGGAGGCGGATACCGCATCTGCGAAGATGGCCATCCTCGAACGCCTCGGCTTTTCGCCCATCGGCTACTTCGTGCTTGCGGAACATTGCTGGCTCGACAACTACTATCGTCCCATGCAGCAACGGTTCGCGGGGTTTCTGGCGCGCCACGGGCGAACGGACGCTGCCGAGACAATTGTGGCAACAGAACAGAACGAGATCTCGCTCTATGAGCGGCACAAGGCTTTTTTCGGTTACGGCTACTATATCGCCCGCAAGATTGATGCGTGAACTGCTGCCCGAACGGTCCTTTCACACGCCGTTACCGTTGTTTGCATCAGTTGAAATCGTCCTCTTACCGTCTCCGGCACCTCGCTTCGATAGCAAGCGCTGAGCCATCCGGTGTGACCGGGCCTGGCGTTCAAATCTCGGCAGCGAGATGTGAACGCGCCAGTGATCAAAAAATATTTAACTCGAAGAAAGAAACATTTTCGTTGCAGGTGATATGCTTTGCAGACACTCTTTCACATACCCCAGCG
>CAZYYQ010000193.1:0-3583 GCA_964651275.1 uncultured Hyphomicrobiaceae bacterium
CGCCGGAGAACAAGGCGTGCGAATGCCCGCGCATCCTGCGCGGCGCGGCCCAGCCAACCGATTGCAAGCTGTTCGGCAAGCAGTGCACCCCGCAAACGCCGATCGGCTCTTGCATGGTCTCGGACGAGGGGGCTTGCGCCGCCTACTATAAATATGGCCGCAAACGTCTGGAGCCGGCACAGTGAAGACTGCGGACCTGAAATCCGGCGTCGTCGAAATGCGACACGGCGCGGGCGGCCGCGACATGACCGACCTGATCGAGACGCTGTTCGTGGCCGCGTTCGACAACGAATTCCTCAGCGGGCGCGAGGATCAGGCGATCCTCGACATTCCCGCTGGGCGGCTGTCTATCTCCACCGACAGTTTCGTGGTCTCGCCGCTGTTCTTTCCGGGTGGCGATATCGGCGCGCTGGCGGTCAACGGCACGATCAACGACGTGGCGATGGGCGGGGCGCAACCGCTCGCCTTAAGCGCGGGCTTCGTGCTGGAGGAAGGCTTTCCGCTCGCCGATCTCGCGCGCATTGTCGCCTCGATGGCCGAAGCCTCGAAGGCAGCAGGCGTGCCGATCGTCACCGGCGACACCAAGGTCGTCGAGCGCGGCAAGGGCGACGGCGTGTTCATCAACACTACGGGATTCGGGCTGGTGCGCGAGAGCGCGGCGCTGTCGGCCACCGCCGTCAAGCCGGGTGATGCGGTGCTGGTCAGCGGCACGCTGGGCGATCACGGCGTCGCGGTGATGGCCACGCGCGGCGGCTTCGACTTCGAGACGGCGATCGAATCCGATTGCGCCGCGCTGCACGGCCTGGTGGCCGCGCTGCTCGATGCCGCGCCGGATGCGCGCGCGCTGCGCGACCCGACGCGCGGCGGGCTGGCGGCGGTGCTCAACGAAATCGCGCAGGCCAGCGGCTGCGGCTTCCTGATCCGCGAGGCGGCGTTGCCGGTGCGCGAGGAAGTTGCGGGCGCGTGCGAACTGCTCGGCCTCGACCCGCTTTACGTGGCCAATGAAGGCAAGCTCATCGCCGTCGTGCCCGCCGAGCGCGCCGAGGCCGCGCTGGCCGCCATGCGCGCCCACCCGCTGGGGTGCGACTCCGCGATTATCGGCGCGGCTACCGAAGACGCCGACCGCTTCGTGGAAATGGAAACCGGATTCGGTGGCCATCGCATCGTCGACTGGATTGCCGGAGAACAACTGCCGAGGATATGCTGATGCGTCTGTTGCTGCTCACCCATGCCTTCAACAGTCTAAGCCAACGGCTCTGGCTGGAGCTGAATGCACTCGGTCACGAGGTGTCGATCGAGTTCGACATCAACGACGCCGCCACGCGCCGCGCTGTTGCGCTGTGGCAACCCGATGTGGTGATCGCGCCGTTTCTGAAACGCGCGATTCCCGAGGATGTCTGGCGCGCCGTACCGTGCCTGATCGTGCATCCCGGCCCGCCGGGCGACAAGGGGCCGCACGCGCTAGACTGGGCGATCCTCGAAAAGCGCAAGGAGTGGGGCGTGACCGTGATCGAGGCGGTCGCGGAGATGGACTCCGGACCGGTCTGGGCGTCCCAGCGCTTCAAGATGCGCGATGCCGCCAAGTCGAGCATCTACCGCCGCGAAGTCACCGAAGCCGCCGTTTTGGCGGTGAAGGAGGCGCTGCGCCGGCAGGGGCAGGGGCTAGGCCCGATCTCGGGGGCCAATGACGATCTGGAGGGCGCAAAACCATCGATCAGCCTCGCCGAGCGCGCCATCGACTGGCAGCGCGACGACGCCGCTGACATCATCCGCAAGATCCGCGCGGCCGACGGGCAGCCGGGCGTGCCCGAAACATTCTCCGGCCATGATTTGCGCCTGCATGACGCCTGGCTCGCGCAGGGCCAAGGCAGGCCAGGCACGATCATCGGACGCGCGGGCGACGCCACGCTATGGGCCACGCGCGACGGGGCCGTGTGGATCGGCCATATCACGGTGCGCGATGCGGAAACCGGACGGCGGCTGAAGCTGCCGGCCGTAACGGCGCTGGAGTGGCTCCGCCTGCCTATGCCCCCCGAGGTGGCGCCGGACGGGGCGCCGAACCGCGTCACGGTGGAAACGTCGCGCGGCGTGCGCACCATTCGCTTCGCGTTCCTCAATGGCGCGATGTCGCCCACGCGCAGCCGTGCGTTGGAGGCCGCTATCCGCGAGGCGGCGGAAGGCCCGGAAAAGGTCGTGCTGCTGTTCGGCGGGCAGGATTTCTGGTCGAACGGGCTGGACCTCGCCACAATCGAGGCGGCGGAAAGTCCGGCGGAAGCCTCTCTGGAGAGCATCGAGGCGATCGATGATGTCTGCCGCGCGCTGATCGAGATGACCGGCAAGCTTGTGATCGCGGGCGTGACGGGCGATGCCGGGGCAGGCGGCGTTTTTGTGGCGCTGGCCGCCGATGAGATCGCGGTGCGCGAAGGCGTGGTGCTCAACCCGCATTACAAGAACATGGGCAACCTGTTCGGCTCGGAATACTGGACATATCTGCTGCCGCGCCGGCTGGCGGAGGACAAGGCGAAAGCGTTGATGGACACGCGCCTGCCGCTCTCCGCGGCGCAGGCGGTGCGAATCGGCCTGTTCGACCATCTCGTCGCGGGGACGCCGGATGCGTTCGAGCGCGCACTGAAGGACCACGCCGTCCGGCTCGCCGCGCGCTCCGACACGCAGGGCCGGATTGCCGCAAAGATCGCCAAGCGCGCTGCGGATGAGGCCCGCAAGCCGCTGGCCGCCTACCGCGCGGAGGAACTGGCGCAGATGCGGCAGAACTTCTTCGGCTTCGACACGAGTTATCACGTCGCGCGCTTCGACCTGATTGCCAAGACGCCGAACTCGCGGACGCCGCTGCATCTGGCGCGGCACCGGCGCGGCAACGCCCATGCGTGACGCGGTCCAGGCGCTGATCAGCCCACGACCAGCCGGGCTTCGGGGAAGTCGGCGGGAACGCCCCCGGCCTTTTCCAGCCGCGATATATTGTCGAGCGTGACGCGGGCGATCTCGCCGAGCGCCTCGCGCGTGAAGAACGCCTGATGCCCGGTGACGAGCACGTTGGGGAAAGTCAGCAGCCGGCTGAATTCGTCGTCCTGCAGGATTTCATCGGAGCGGTCGTAAAAGAACAGGCTCTCCTCCTGCTCATAGACGTCGAGGCCGAGATAGCCGAGTTGCCCGGATTTCAGCGCCTCGATCACCGCGGAGATGTCCACCAGCGCGCCGCGCCCGGTGTTGATCAGCATCACGCCCGGCTTGCAGCGCGCCAGCGTCTCGCGGTTGACCATGTGGCGGTTCTCCGGCGTCAGCGGGCAATGCAGAGTGATGATGTCCGAGGTGGCGAACAGCTCATCGAGGGACACGTAGCTCAGGCCCAGCGCCTCGCAGTCAGGGTTCGCGCGAATATCGTAGCCGAGCAACCGCACCCCGAAACCGCTCAACGCGCAGGCTACCCGGTAGCCGATCTGCCCGGTGCCGACGATGCCGACCGTGCGGCCGTTCAGATCAAAGCCCATCAGACCTTCCAGCGCGAAATTGCCGTCGCGCACGCGGATGAAGGCGCGGTGAATCTTGCGGTTGAGCGAGAGGATCA
>CAZYYQ010000194.1:0-3557 GCA_964651275.1 uncultured Hyphomicrobiaceae bacterium
ATGATGATGCCTTCAAGTGCGGTGACGTCCTGCGCAAGCGCAGGCGCGGCGGGCGCAAGCGCCCCGATGACCGCGGCGAAACCGGCGCGGCGAAGAATGGTGTGATAACGATCCATCGGTAACCCCCAACTGATTGCGAAAACGCGCGCAAGGGGGCCACGACGACCGTGGATACACCTGTCCTGTTGTCAGCTTTGATGAAATCTGGCGAAACACGACGACCCCCTTGAACACAACACGAGGATCGCCACCGCTACGGTGTTATTGCCGCTCCTGCGCGTGCCCCGCACGAAGGATGGGTGACGCGCCGCGGGCAGGTCTCCTGGCTCGCGGCCTTCGACCGCCCCGCCTTCCCGGCTTGGCTGCCAGTGGCGTATGGGGGCGTCGGAAACCGCCTACAGTTGCGGGGACAGCCACGGAATGGGCGGCAAGATCGAGCCGCCGCACCGTGTTCCCTTTTCATCCCGGTCGCCCGGGAACCTGCGACGCCCCTATCAGAGATTAGGGGCCGCGCGGCGTCAAGCCCAATTCACGCCGCGAGAGGATGAGTTCATTTGCGCAGTGAGATCTCCGCCACAGGTACGTGCCGGCCCTTGGCCGGGTCGAACTGGGAGATCGTTACCGTGTGCCGGCCGCGGTTAGCGAAGCTCACCGACAGCCGCCCCTTGAAGTTCGGCCCCTGAAACGAGGCCCGCAGGCGCTGGCCCGAGAGCTGTCCATTGATGCGGCCGGTATTGCTGGCAATATTTTCGTTCCATACGCCGCTGATGCGGTTGCCATTGCATGTGACGTTCGCGCTCGCCTCGATGCGGTAGTCGGTGCCGGCGCAGCGGATAGTCTGACGCACGCCATTGCCGCCGGTCCTGGTGTAACTGATGCGGCAGAGGATGCGCTCCGGCTGCCCGCCGATCGGCGTGACTGTGCCGGCGCCGCGCCAGTTGCCATTCAACCGCTCGATGAGCTTGGACCCTTCTGGGGAACATGCCGCATGCGCGGCCGCCCCGCTGAGCAGCAGCATAAGCGCAGATACCGCCACCGCCGCCATTTCTCTAAAGCGAAACCACGTCGTCATCCTCGATACGCCTCCTGAAAACTCTCAACTTGCGCAGCGTCAGAATGATCGCTGGCAGAAACAACAGGTCCGCAATCAGCGCCGCGGAAAGCATGGTCATCGCCAGCCGGCCGAAGAGCTGTGTCGGCGGGACTGCGGAAAACACCGTGACCGCGAGCCCGAGCACGAGCACGATCGTCGTCAGCACGAGAACCGGGCCGACGACGAACAGCGTCTGGCGCACGGCCTTCTCCGTGGAGCGGCTCCGGTTTTCCTCGACGACCAGCCTGTTTAGAAAATGAATGGTGTCGTCAACCGCAAGACCAAAAGCTACGGTGAAAGCGATCACGCTGGCATATTCAAGCCCGCCGCCAACGGCATACAGCATTGCGCCGGTCGCGACGAGGGGAAAAAGATTGGGCGCAATGCTGATCGCCGCCACCGAGATGGAGCGGAACGCGATGCCGATCATCACGACAACGAGGACGATCGCAATCAGCAGCCCGTAGTTAAGCTGGCGGATCATGTTGTCGGATTGCAGCGCGGCCACGGCCGGCAGGCCGGTGACCTGGAAGGTCATTTCGGGGTACACGTTGCGCAGGGTTTGCAGGTCCCGTTGCAGCGTGCGTACGATCGGCACGGTCTGCGACGCGTCCAGATTGACGATGCGTCCGGTGACGAGGGCACCGTTTTGCTCCGGGTTGATGAAGCGCTTCGTCAAGTGCGCAGGCAGCATCTCGATGTAGGGTTCAAGATATTGCCTGGCGTCTTCTCCGCCGCGCATCAGCCAGCGGTTGAGAGTATCCAGAGACCAGACGTTACCGATGTCGGTGTGATGCTCCATGATCGCATGCGTGGCGCCGATGGCCGAGAGGACCTCGTCATCGAACAGCTTCGCGCCGTCGCTCCAGCGCACCATCACGTGGATCGGCTGCACGCCGGTGAGTTTCTGATCGAGACGTTCCGACCCGGCCATCGCCTGCTCGTCCTGAGGGATCTGATCGCTCAGGCGGTAGCGCGGCTCAAGCTGCAAATGCGCCGCGAGCAGCCCCACCAATAGGACCGCGCTGACAGCCGCGAGCTTGATATAACGGGCCTCCACCCATCGCGCGAGCCAAAGGCACGCCTGGTCCATGCGCCGCATCATGCCGAGCCGGGCGACATCGGTTTCGCGGAAGCGGGCCTCATCGCCGATGAGCAGATAGCTGAAAGCGGGTACCACCGACATCACCACGAAGAACGCGACGATCGTGCCCATCGCCGCAGAGGCCGCGAAGGTCTGGATCAGAGCCGAGTCGCTGATGGTCAGGCTCAGCATCGCAATGGCGGTGGTGATGGAGGTCAGCGCGCAGGCCGGCCCGATGGTCAGGACCGCGTGACGGATTGCGCCGTGTTTGGTGTCGCCTTCATCGAGCCGCCGCCGGATCGAGAAGATCATGTGCATGGCGTCGGAGAATGCGATCACCATCACCAGCGGCGGGATCGTGTTGATGAGACTGTCGAGGTCGACCTGAAGATGGCCGATGATGCCGAGCGTGATGAGCGAGGCGATAACGGGACAGGCTGTGGCGATGATGATGAGTATCGCGCGCTGGAAGAACATGATCGCGATGATCATGCCCATCAGCACGCCGCCGGTATTGAACAGAAGCCGGTCGTTTTCTATCGCGGAGCGCAGGTCCGCCTGCATGACGGGTACGCCCGCCAAATTGATACGCAGCCCCTTGCCGCTCAGAGATTCTTGCGCAAGTTTCCTCACTTCGTCGATCGCTGCATTCAGGCCCTCGCCGGCCACATCGACCTTGTTGAGCGAGACGATGAGGATCGTCAACGGCGGCGCATCCGCAGGCGTCGCCAGCATCTTCCCGTCGAGAAGCGGGTGCGATGTCACGTTCTGCTTCAGCGCCTCGAATTCTGCGCCGTTTGGCATGGTGGCCGGGAACATCGGTGCGGGGTAGCCTTCGGCGTCGGGTGCCTGGCGCATCGAGAAGATTGATAGCACCCCGTTCACCGCCGGGACGAACTGGTATTCCAGATGCAGCGTGCGGATTGCTTCGAGATTGTCGGGCGTCAGCAGGTCCTCCCCTTCGACGATTACGAAAACGTCGAATTCGCTCGTGGGGAAGCGCTCGCTCATCTGTTGGTATGTTTGGTAATCGGCGTTGTCGCCGCGGAAGAAGTCGCTGAGGATGCCGGTGGCTTCAATCCGGGCGACGCCTATCGCGCAGATGGCAGCGAGCAGTACGACGGCCAGGGCGGTGAAGCGAGGCCGCGCGAGGGTCAGGAGCCCGAACTTTTCCAGACCGAAGCCGAGTTTCGCCATGCGTGCTCCACTCAACGCCGCGCGCGTATCGTGACGGGCTGCACCGTCGTCAGAGGATCAGTCTCAACGAAACGGAATACGCCGGTTACTCGATCAAAGAGGGTTGACGCCGCGCACGCAACCAAAAAGCGGTTTACTCACCGGGTTTTGGCGCGAATGTGACCGATGCGGCGCTCTCGGCGG
>CAZYYQ010000195.1:0-3552 GCA_964651275.1 uncultured Hyphomicrobiaceae bacterium
TGCGCTGATCAGGCCATACCGGACTGAAGGCAGCGTCACCGTGAAGAAGGTACGCGCCACCCCGGCGTTCAGCACGCGCGCCGCCTCGTAAAGACGCGCATCAGCGTTGGAAAACGCCACGGTGAGTATCATAAGTGCGTGGGGAAACACCCAGAAGGAGATGCCGATCACGATGCCGATGGGCCCGTAGATCGAGGCGCCGAACAGCCAGTCGCGCATGAACCCCTGATTGCCGAAGATGTAGATCAGCGCGATGGCCGGCAGCAGCGAGGGCGCAAGGATGGGCACCAGCGACACCACCCGAAAGAAACCCTTGAGAGGCATGCAGGTGCGGGTCAACGCGTAGGCGTAGACAAACGCGAGCGTCACCACGATGGTCGCGCTCAGAAACGAGATGAACAGGCTGTTGGTCGCGACCTGAAACAGCGCGGGCGTGTTGATGTAGGTCTCGTAGTTGGCCAAGCCGATGAACGCGCCGGCCCCGTCCAGAAAGCTGCGCGAGAGGATCGCCCACAGCGGCGTCACGAGGAACAGCGCCATCAGCAGCGCGACCAGCGCGAGGACAGCCCCGTGCATCCAGGCGTCGCTGTCCAGGCGTTGGGCGGGGCTGAGGCGCGCACTGGGCATCAGCCACGACGGGACGCGCGCGCTCGACGGAATACGGGCAAGGCTCATGTCGCGCATGCTCCCGTTCGATGCGGCGCATCGCCGGGCGCTGAACCGGTGGGGAAGAAGTGGAGCGCTTCGGGCGGCAGGTGCAGCGTCAGGCTTTCGCCGCGCTCAGGCGCGAGGTCCGCAAGCTGTTCCGGGTTCAAGTCGACGCGCAACGACACGTCGTCCCGCGCCTCGGGCGTCACCACCGCGCGGTAATGCGAGCCGAGATACTCGACGGCTTGCAGGCTGACGCGGCACGCATTCACGGCCTCGCCGTCCGTGCGCGAGAGCGTGAGATGCTGCGGGCGGATACAACAGGTGACGGCTTCGCCCGCGGCAAGCGGGCGCGCCACGCCGCCGTTTGGCATGACCCGCCAATGTTCGCCGAGCAACAGTGCGCCGTTGCCGTCGCTGCGCGCGGTGACAATGTTCATTGTGCCGATGAAGTCGGCGACGAAAGGATCGATCGGATGGTCGTAAATCTCCGTGGGCGTGCCGATCTGCACGATCCGCCCGGCATTCATCACCACGACGCGGTCGGCCATTGTCAGCGCCTCCTCCTGATCGTGCGTGACCATTATCGTGGTGACGCCTAGCCTGCGTTGCAGGTCCTTGACCTCGCGGCGCAGGCGTTCGCGCACCTTGGCGTCCAGCGCTGAAAGCGGCTCGTCGAGAAGCAGCATCGCGGGCTTGGGCGCCAGCGCGCGGGCAAGTGCGACGCGCTGCTGCTGCCCGCCCGAGAGTTGCGCTGGGTACTTGTGCTCCTGCCCCTCCAGCCCGACCAGCGACACCATTTCCGCGACCCGGGCGCGCCGCCCCTCGCGGCGCCAGTCTTTACCGGTCAGGCCGTATCCGATGTTCTTATCGATCGTGAGGTTCGGGAACAGTGCGTAGGACTGGAAAACGATGCCGAAGTCACGCGCGGCCGGAGGCTGGTCGGAGATATCGCGCCCGCGCTGGCGCAGCCTGCCCGAATTTTGTGTCTCAAGCCCGGCAATACAGCGCAGCAAAGTCGTCTTGCCGCATCCCGAAGGTCCGAGGAAACAAACGAACTCGCCCTCTGCGATATTCAGCGAGACCTCGTCCAGCGCAATAGTCGCACCAAAGCTTTTGCTAAGGTCTTCGATTTCCAGGAACATCGCATCAACCCCGGTTCCAGCTCACATCCGTGAGTGCGACCGGACGCCCACCGCAAGAAAGGCAGGGGCGTCCGGCTGTGGCGCTCAGATCCGATCCGAGGTCAACTACTTCGGTTCACTCTTGCTATCGTACCGGTCCCGCCACTCGTTCAGGATGCGGATGCGTTCCTTGGCCGCAAAGGCGAAGTCGTTATCGATCATTTTCTCGTCGATCCCCGCCGGGAAGAACTTCGGACGCTCACCTATGCCTGGCATCGCGACCACGGCGTAGTTTTCGGCGTAGATTTCATTCGCTTCGCGGCTGATGGACCAATCCGCCAGCGCCTTCGCGGCCTCCAGCTTGTCGGTGCCCTTCACGATGCCAAAGGCTTCCAGTTCCCAGCCGACGCCTTCTTCTGGCGCGATGATCTCGATAGGTGCGCCTTCCGCCTTCAGGCTGGCCCCGCGATATGCGAAGGAGATGCCTACAATGGCCTCGCCAGAAGCCGCCTGCTTGCACGGAGCAGACCCTGAATGGGTGTACTGCATGATGTTTTCATGCAGCGCGTCCATGAACGACCACGCCTTTTCCTCGCCCCACATCTGGATCCAGGATGAGACATCGAGGAAGCCGGTGCCCGAGGAGTTCGGGTTCGGCATGACGATGTGCCCCTTGTAGACCGGCTTGGTCAGGTCCTGCCAGGATGACGGCTGCGGGATGCCGTTTTTCTCCGCCTCGACGGTGTTGAAGCACACAGCGGCGATGTAAGCGCGCTGACCAGTCCAGAGGGGCGGATCGTTCGGGTCGACATAGCGCGTATCGAGGTCTTCGAGACCCTTGGGTTTGTAAGGCTGGAAGTATCCCTCGTTGCCAAGCAGCATCAGGCTCGTCGCAGCGACGCCCCACACGATGTCGGCTTGCGGATTGTCTTTTTCCGCAAGCAGCTTCGAGGTCACGACGCCGGTGGAGTCGCGCACCCATTTGATGTCGATGTCAGGGTGCTTTGCTTCGAAAGATGCCTTGAAACCGGCCAGTTCGTCCGCCTCGACGGCCGTATAGACCAGAAGCTCAGTTTTCGCCTGAGCGGTGCTTGCCAGCCCGAGTGCGCCAGCGGCGAGAAATGCCGAAACGCAAAAAGTTCCGGCGACTGTTCTGAACATGAGTTCTTCCTCTCCCGTCGGATGAATAGAAACGCTTGGCCGCTCTAACTAAAAATTAGCAGGGCGACGCTCGAAAACTTTTACACGCGTCGTGTTACAGATTTTTAACGATTTGGTGTGCGCCCGCGGCGGATCGTTGCGTCTGTACTTGGACGGGCTTTGTCGCTGCGCCCGGAGCCGTTCAGAGCGACACGTGGCGGCAAGCCCGGCGACGCCTCGCTCATTTAGCTAGGGCTGGTCGGCGCGGGCGGCAACAGATGCAGCCCGCGTCCGGCAAAGCTCAGCCGCACATCCGCGCCGGGATGCAGGCCGCTGAGCGCCTCGTCAGGCAGGTTCGCGGTGATCTCGCCGATGGGCGTGTCGAAACCGACCTCGGTCACCGCACCGAGGAACGACATCGCCTTCACGGTGGCGCTCAGCCCTTGGCCGCCGGGGCGCACCGTCTCGGGCCGAATGACCACATCGACCGGCCCGCTCGCGATTTTCTGCTGGTGAGGGATGCGCGCCTCGCCCAGATGCACGAGCCCGTCGGCGTAGCGGCCCGGCACGATATTGGCCGCGCCGATGAAGTCAGCGACGAAATGCGTGGCCGGGGTCTGGTAAAGCTCGCGCGGGGTGC
>CAZYYQ010000196.1:0-3532 GCA_964651275.1 uncultured Hyphomicrobiaceae bacterium
GCCGCAGGTTTAGGCCTGTTCAACGAAATCCGAATCGCCGAACAGTCTCTAAGTTTCTGTTTTGTCGCACTTTCTGACGCAAAACCGGTGCCCACTTTTGCTGAAAGTGCTCTAGATCATCCGGCTGAGCACGCCGTCGCGCCTGATGATGCCGTGATAAAGCCCCGCGCCGATATGCAGCACCGCGACACCGGCAAGGAAGAAGCCCAGATAGCCGTGGATCATCAGGAGAAGTTCGGAGAGGGGGCGGTCCTTGCCAAGCAGAGCGGGCATCTCGAACAGGCCGAAAAACGGAACCGGCGCCGGATATGCGGAGGTGCCTGCCCAACCGAGAAGCGGCATGGCGATCAGCAGCAGGTAGAGCGTGACATGCACGATCCGCGACACGGCGTACTGCTTGGGCGTGAGCACGCCCGAGGCAGCGGGCGCGCCGGCGGTCAAACGGTAGCCGATGCGCATGGCCATTAGCCCAAGGATCAGCACACCGAAGGCCTTGTGCAGACTATAAAGGTCATTCGTCAGCCCCTGTGACAGGTCGAGGTTTACCATCGCGATGCCGGCGGGGATGGTGAAGATCACGCAAGCCGCCACGAGCCAGTGCAAGAGCTTGGCGAATGCCGAATAGCCGCGTTCCACCACCGTTCCTGTCGCCATTTCGCTCACTCCCGGTCGTTTTGCCGCATGTCGCAGTCGAAGATAACATCGCCGCCGTGCAACGGGTAGGCTCGCGTGATTGGGCGCAACGCATTCGCGAGGGTGTGTATCGGCGGTAGCACAAGTCCGGGCTTTCCCGAGCCGATGATCATCGGCGCCATGAGGATGTGAAGCCGGTCGAGCGCGCCCGCGGCGAGGAAGCGGGAAATCGTGTGAGCGCCGCCCTCGATGAGGATGCGGCGAAGGCCGACACCGAACAGGGCTTCGATGATTGCGTGAGGGCAGAGGCCGTCCATGCCGCGTGCAAGCGTGATCGTCTCCCGCGCCTCGCATACTGGCGCTCCCTCGGAGCGAATGATGATCACCCGTGCGCCGTCGTCGCACAGGCATTTCGCGGCTTGCGGCAGACGGGCCTTTGGGTCGATGATGATTCTCGCAGGGTTCGAGCCCTCCGTCCGGCGCACGGTCAGCGCGGGATCATCGGCAAGCACGGTCCCGATGCCGACGACCACCGCATCGACGGCGGCGCGAAGCCGGTGAAGATGGTCGAGCGCGGCGGGACCGTTGATGTACTTGGACTCGCCGGAACACGTCGCGATCCGCCCGTCCAGCGTCTGTCCCAATTGGGCAATGACAAAAGGCCGGTCCGGGCGGCAGTGGCGAAGGCAATCCAGAGAAGCGCGGCTAGCTGAGACGGGCATGACTTATTGTGCTTTTGTCCGGTTCATTGATCCAATGGGGCAAAGCAGGATTATAATAGAGACGGCCACGCTGCGACGGTCCATTCTTGGTTGCCGGCGTCGTTTCGGCCATATTGGAGCCGCTTGGCAGGTTCAGTCTGCACATTCGATGTCGCATGCCCACCCACCCCGGCGGACTCGATAGATAGCCCGTCCACACACAGAGATCATTACCGTGGTTGATAAAACACTACAGCGTCTGTTTGGCGATCCCGCCACCATGGCCATTGAACGCGCTCTGGCAGAGATCAGGTCCGGCCGGCCAGTGCTGGTCAGGGCCGAAGGTTGCGCCGTGCTGGCGCTGGCCGCCGAAAGCGTCGACAGCAGCATGCTTCGCGAGTTGCGCGCGGGGGGGCTTGGCGGCGCACGTCTGGTGCTGTCGCCCGCTCGCCTGCGGCTTCTCGGTCACGAGTTCAGTGCGCCTGCAACCGTGGATATAGAACATTACGACGCCGAAGCCCTGCTCAACATTGTCTGCCAGGTCGACGCGAAGCTGGATTCGGTGCGCCCACGCGAGGCCGACAATCTGGAAACGGCGGGGCTGGAATTGGTACGCTTGGCCTATCTGCTGCCGGCGGCGGTCGTTGTGCCTGTCAGTGACGTGGGAGCGCTCGGCAGCGTGGTCAGCGTGGACGCCTCGGCCATTGAGCATTATCGGAAAAACGTCCTGACCGCGCCGCACATCGTCTCGCGCGCGCCTGTGCCTCTGGAAAATGCAGGCCAGACCGAATTCGTGATTTTTCGCGGCGGCGAGGGCATGCGCGACCAGGTAGCGATCATCGTCGGCGAGCCGGACCCGCAGGAGCCGGTGTTTGTGCGCATCCATTCCGCTTGCCTGACGGGCGATCTGTTCGCCAGCCTGAAATGCGACTGCGGCGACCAGCTTCGCGGCACGGTCAAGCGCATGGCCGACACGGGGGGCGTGTTGCTTTATCTGGATCAGGAAGGCCGCGGCAACGGCATTGCCAACAAGATGCGTGCCTACAAGCTCCAGCATGCTGGTTACAACACCTACGATGCGGATGAAATCCTTGGCTTCGACATTGACCAGCGCCGGTTCGACTTTGCCGCGGCAATGTTGCGCCAGCTCGGGATCACCAGCGTGCGTCTGATGACCAACAATCCGGAAAAGGTGGCGGCGCTGCGCGAAGCGGGGCTTGAGGTGGTATCAAGTCATCGTGTGATGGGGCGCTCGACGGAGCATAACGTGTCGTATCTGGAAACCAAGCGTGACCGCGCCGGGCACATCTTCGCGAAAAATCTCAAGGGCTGAATTGCGAAGCGACAATACTGCCCATCGCTCCGATTACGCTTGCGTATTCGCCGGTTCGGCAAATGCCGTCACGTCCCGATCAGCAAAGACGACAGCCCGGCCAGACTGAGCGCGAGCAGTGCCAGCAGTACGATCTTGCGCAGGATCGCCTCGTCCATGATGCCGGCTGAGCGCGTGCCCAAAGTCGTGCCCAGCAGGTAGGCCGGCGCAAGATAGAGGATGCGCCACAACTCGGCGGTCTCGATCTTGCTCCCGAACGTGACGACAGCCAGCACGAACAGATTGGCGAAGAAGACCCATGCGATGAAATTTGCGCGGTTGGTGCGCGCCGATTCGTTGCTGGAGAACAACAGCAGCGCCATCGGGATCGCGACAGAAGTTGCCCCCATGATCGTGCCGATCGGCATGCTGTAGGCGAACAGCTCCCGGCCGGTGAATTGCCGGTCGATCCGTGCGCCCAGCAGAAGGATGCAGGCAAGAATGCCAATCGTCATGTAGATGCCGAGCGCGATGAGTTTTTGATCCAACAGCAGCAGGACAATGCCGCCCAGCGGCAGCCCAAGGGCTGAGCCTGCAAGCATGGCCTTCAGCTTGCTCTTCGAGCTTTCGGTCCAGGCGCTCGGCAGCAACTGGGCATTGCTGATGAGATCCACGATCAGCGTGATCGCGATGGCGGAATGCACGCCGAAAAACAGCGAAAGCGTCGCCAGCACCACGGTCACGCCGCCAAAGCCCGTGATGCCGCGCAGGAAACCGCCGAGCAGGCATGCAGTCAGCGCGACGGCTTCAACCATACGCGGTCCTCAATCAGAATTGGGGCTCCTGCTACAGCGCGTTCAGTTTCGGCGGTGTCACTGAACGCGCT
>CAZYYQ010000197.1:0-3493 GCA_964651275.1 uncultured Hyphomicrobiaceae bacterium
CGTTGGTGACGATGCGTTCGGTCGTCAGGATCACGCGCTTTGCGGCCATCGCAATGTCAATGTCCATGAACTGAAGCCCATCGAGCTGCGCGTTGCCATAGCAGTCGGCCCGCTGCACATGGATGATCGCCACATCCGGGTTGAGCGCCGGCAGTAGCATTACGGTTTCGCCGGTGAAGGGGCATTCCATCGTCTTCACTTCGTTGCCGCGGCGCTTGGCGACATCCGAGCCGATCATCGAGCGCACCGGCATGAACGGGATGCCCATCGCGCCTGCCCGATAGCGCAGGCCCATCGCCATGTGGCTCCATTCGTCGAACCGGGCGAGGCCGCGTTCGGTGTGGTGACGCATCACCTTGGAGATGCCCCACACGATGCCTTGGCTGAACCAGCTCGTGATGATGTGCGGCGACACGCCGGATGCGTAGAAGATGTCGCCCTCTGAGGACACGATGCTGCGCGAGACGGTCAGGTCTTTCCGTCCGGCACGCACCAGCGCCCAGATCATCGCCATCGGCGTGCGCGACATGGTGCAGCCGCCGACGGCAAGATGTTCGCCATCATGGATCAGCGAGGCAGCCTCGGACAGCGACATGACCTTCTCGCGCAGGCCTCGGTCGCGTGCCTCCGTTTCCGCCCGCAGGTCAAGATACGGTTTGACGAGTGCGTTGTGATCCATCGATTCGTGCTTTCCCATCCGGTTCTGCCCTCGTTCCGCCGGTGGCACCCGGCATCCCTGGCAATTGTCTTGCTTCGTTATGCCAGCCCGGTCTGCCTGTTGAATTCGGTGATCATTTCGTCCCAAAGAGGAACCAGCGCCTGAATCTCGCGCCAGAAGGCCTGATCACTCCGGCGGTCGAAATCGCCGAGTTCGATGCCCTGCTGTTCCACCCACGTGAAGTAACCGAGATTGAAGATGCGCCGCCGGTCCGTGTGCGAGGCTTCGAGCAGGTGGGAGGTGTCCTGTCCGGTCAGGTGTTCGCCACAGAGCGCCGCGGCGTCGCGTTCACTTACGCCATCGGGGAAGTGGCGGGCATTGTAGGCGGCGAGTTCGCTGGCGTAGAGATCGGCGCCGTCGGTCGCTACAGTGAGGATCACATCGTCGGGCCCGAGGTCGAGATACTTTGCCAGCTTGATCGAGGCCAGCACATTGGCGATCGCGGAGAACCCGAGCCATGTGAGGCGCTTCACAGCTTCCTCGGGCACGTCCATCGCCTGAGCCAGATACCGTTGGCCGGCCTCGCTGTTGAAGATCGCGTTCAGCCCGTCGGTCGCCCGGTCGCTCACCGCGATGAAAAAATCCGTGTTCAGCACGTTATGGATCAGCGGCAGGTGCTTGTCGCCAATGCCCTGAATGTTGTGCTCGCCATAACCGTTATAGAGCAGCGTGGGACACTCGACGGGTTCGACCACAGCGGTGCGCGAGCCAAGCCGGTCCTTGAGATAGTCGCCCGCGGCGAGCGTGCCGGAGGATCCGCTGGCCGCCACATAGGCCGCGACCCTGAGCCTGGGTTGTTCCGCCTCCAGCGACTGGAAGATGTGCTCCAGCGCCCGGCCGGTGACGGTGTAGTGTCCCGCGTAATTGCCGAATTCGCTAAACTGGTTGATGATCTCGTTGGTCTCGTCGCGCTCCAATTCGGCGCAAGCGTCATAGATTTCCTTGACGTTGCTCTCGGTGCCGGGCGTGCGCACGATGTCTTGCGGATCGCTCACCCATTTCTCCAGCCAAGCGAAGCGCTCTCGGCTCATGCCTTGCGGCAGCACGGCGACGCCGTGGCAGTCCAGCATGCGAGAAATGGCGATGCCGCCGCGGCAGTAGTTGCCGGTGGAGGGCCAGACCGCGCGGTGGCGCTCCGGGTCGAACCGGCCCGAAACGATTCGCGGCACCAGGCAGGAATAGGCGGCGAGGACCTTGTGCGCGTTGATCATCGGGAACAGCGCGCCGACGGCAACCACGATGCGGGCATCGACACCGGTCAGGCTTTTCGGCAGTTCCAGATGAACGGGGACGTCGGCCCGCCCGGTTCGCGAGACATCGTTGTACCAGTGGACCCGGAACAGATTCAGCGCATCCGCTTCATCGGGGGAAACGTCTTTCAGCTTCTCGGCGGTGTGATGCGGTATGGTGTGCGGCTGTCGCAATTCGGAGAACGTGGGAAGGCGGACATTGCGCGCCCGCAGCCGGTCCACGGCGCGCTGGTAGGCCTGCGGATCGTCGATGCCGGTAGGGAAATCGAATGGTCCCATAAATCATTCCGCCGCAAGCTGATCCGCCCGTTTTCTCCCGCTGCCGGGCCGATGGGCCGGATAATTCATCTTATCATACTACTTTTAGAACAACTTACCTGCTCTCAGGCGCTCAAGGCAACACATTTTCTTGGCCTCACAGCAAGGCTGCCCAGCCATGCAAGCGCACCTTTCACCAGATGACGGTGCATGCGGACCATTCAGGCCGCATCGCCCGCCGGCGGCAATTCCGAGCCCCGCTGACTGATCAACAGGACTGCTGACTGCCTTACGACTTCGGAGATTTGCAGGAGTTGACGGGTCAGCGGGTTGGTCTTGCGCCAGATCATGCCAACTGTCCGCGAGGGCTGGTGGTTTTGGAAGCGTGCCACCGACACATTCGCGGAGCGTGTTTCCACCGCGACCGCCATTTCGGGGATCAGGGTCACACCGATACCCGCGCTGACCATCTGCACGAGCGTAGACAGAGAACTCGCGTCCAGCATCTCGCGCGGCGCCGCCGGCTGCATGTTGCAGAACGACAGCGCCTGGTCGCGAAAGCAATGCCCCTCTTCCAACAGCAGCAG
Organism: uncultured Hyphomicrobiaceae bacterium; assembly: GCA_964651275.1. Classification (GTDB taxonomy): domain Bacteria; phylum Pseudomonadota; class Alphaproteobacteria; order Rhizobiales; family Rhodomicrobiaceae; genus Dichotomicrobium. The sequence continues at coordinate 2,814 of CAZYYQ010000197.1, forward strand.
ACGCATGTGACGCAGCGCCTCCGGGCTCGGCGCAGGCGCGCCGTCGTCCTGACCTGGACGCACCAGCAGGAAACTCTCGGCAAAGAGCGGAACCTCGGCAAGCGAAGGCTCGGAAACCGGCAACGCAACGATCGCTGCGTCAAGCCGGCCTTCCGCCAGTTCCTGTATCAGTTTGTGCGTCAGGGTTTCGCGGACGTGAATGGCGAGTTCAGGATACGTCCGCATAAGATTCCCGACCACGGCTGGAAGCAGGTATGGGGCAATTGTCGGGATCACGCCAATGCGCAAGCGGCCGACCAGCCGGTCCCGTGACGCGCGTGCGAGGTCGCCCAGCTCATCGACAAGGCGCAGGATGTCCTGTACGCGCTGGGTGGCTTCCTCGCCAAACTTCGTGAGACGGATATGGCGAGCGTCGCGCTCCACCAGGGTCGCGCCCAGCTCTTCCTCCAGTTCCTTGATCTGCATCGACAAGGCCGGCTGCGAGATCGCGCACGCTTCCGCGGCGCGCCCGAAGTGGCTGTGGCGCGCAAGCGCATCGAAATAACGAAGCTGTTTCAGAGTGACCATTGCCATAAGATATCCTTATCTGGGCGATCATAAAATCAAAATTCCCCTGATGAAACACATTTGATAGAATGAATATGGAGTCGAGTTCGGTTTTAGACCGAGCGCGGGTAACT
>CAZYYQ010000198.1:0-3383 GCA_964651275.1 uncultured Hyphomicrobiaceae bacterium
CGGCGCATTTCCCGGCCCTCACGCATGGCCAGCTTCAAAAGCTGCTGCGCAAAGGCGAGGTGCGCGTCGATGGCGGCCGCGCCAAGGCGGGGCAGCGCCTCGAAGACGGGCAGGAGGTGCGCGTCCCGCCGTTGCCGCAGTCCGGCGAAAGGACTGCAAGTGTGCGCAGGCAGCCCCAGCCGCCGCCGCCAAGCGCCGAAGACGCGCGCTTCGTCCAGGGCCTCGTGATCCACCGCGACGCCGACATCATCGCGATCAACAAGCCGCCGGGGCTGGCGGTGCAGGGCGGAAGCGCGACGACGCAGCATCTCGACCGGCTGCTGGAGGCGCTGAAATTTGACGCGCCGGAGCGCCCGCGGCTGGTGCACCGTCTCGACAAGGACACCAGCGGCGTGCTGCTGCTGGCGCGTTCGCGCGAGGCGGCGGCGAAACTCGGGCGTAGCCTAAAGGATCGCGGCGCGCGCAAGCTCTATTGGGCGCTGGTGATCGGCGTGCCGAAGGCCGACGACGGCGAAATCAAGCTGGCGCTCGCGAAGCGCGGCGGCCGCGGCGAGGAGCGCGTGCGCCCGGCGGAACCCGGCGATCCGGACGCGAAACCTGCAATCACCCGCTACGCCGTGATGGAACGGGCGGGAACGCGGCTGTCCTGGCTCGCGATGATGCCGGTGACCGGGCGCACGCACCAGCTTCGCGCGCATGCCGCCGCGATCGGCCACCCGATCGTCGGCGATGGCAAGTATGGCGGCGCGGACGCTCACCCCGGCGGCGAGATCGCGCGCAAGCTGCACCTCCATGCGCGGCGGATTGTCATCCCCCATCCGCGCGGCGGCACGTTCGACATTCGGGCGCCGCTGCCGCAACATATGCACAAAGTCTGGAGCCTGTTCGGCTTCGACCCGGATGACGCGCGTGACCCGTTTGCCGAGTGAGGCAAGAGCAACCTGACGAGCGAGACTTGAACCGACAACAACCATCCAGATCGGGGCCGAAGCGTTTCTACGAGTCGGCCTGGGCCGAGGCCGTGGAGACAGGCTGGCGCGTCGTCCTTGATGGACGGCCGGTGCGCACACCGCAGCGCGCACCGCTTGTGCTGCCCACGCACGCGCTGGCAGAAGCCATCGCAGCGGAGTGGGAGACGCAGGAGGCGGAAATCAAGCCGGAGCACATGCCTTTGACCCGGCTGGCGAACAGTGCCATCGACCGCGCGCCGGCACATCGCGCGACGGTGATCTCCGGGCTGCTCGCTTACGCGCAGACCGATCTTCTGTGCTACCGCGCCGAGTGGCCGCGCGAACTCGTGTCGCGTCAGGGCGAGGTTTGGGATCCAATTCTCGATTGGGCACGCAGGGAACTTGGCGCAAACGTCCGGACCGCCGTGGGGGTGATGCCCGTTGCGCAGCCCGAAGAAGCGGTCTCCGCGCTCGGGGCGGCCGTGCGCAGGCTGGACGATTTCGCCCTCACAGCGCTTAACCAGATGGCAAGCCTGACCGCCTCGCTGATCCTCGCGCTGGCCGTGGAACGCGAATATCTCACTGTTGTAGATGCCTGGCGGGCGGCTCATGTCGACGAAGACTGGCAGATCGGCCAATGGGGCGAGGACCCCGCAGCCCGCCAGCGTCGAGAGGCGCAGTGGGGCGATATGGCCGCGGCGGCGCGGTTTTTGAGCCTTTCGCGGGCGCAGGGCTGATACCCGCCGCGGCAGCTGCGCTTGTGAGCATGCCTTTGCACCCCTAAACGTAGAAGAGAGATGCCGGCCATCGCGCTGGGCTTGGACCTGCATGTTCGGTCGCAACGCCGATACACAACCTCCAGGCGATACGCAGTAAATATGTCGTGCGAAAACCGGCCATGAGTCAGATCAGTCGCACGAGCACCACCAACGACCAGCGGCTCGCAATGCTGGCGCTGCTCGCCGGCGCAATCGGAATCGCGATCGCGCCGATATTCGTGCGGATCAGCGAGACGGGGCCTGCGGCAACGGCGTTCTGGCGGGTTGCGCTGGCTGTGCCGGTGCTCATGATGCTCGCGCATAAAACCCGTCCAGACAGCGTCAAGACGAAAGTGCCGGTGCGCTGGCCGGTGATCCTGTGCGGGCTGTTCTTTGCCGCCGACCTCGGCGTATGGCACTACTCGGTGGTCTTCACGACGGTTGCGAACGCGACGCTGCTTGCCAATCTTGCGCCAGTATTCGTGGCGCTGGCGGCGTGGGCGCTGTTTGGCGAGCGGATCACAGCGCTGTTTCTTCTTGGCATGGCGCTGGCAATCGCAGGCGCGGCGCTGCTCACCGGCGCGAGCCTCAGCCTCGATCTGCGCCACGTTTACGGAGACATGCTCGGCGTGCTGACTGCCGTGTTCTATGGCGCCTATCAGCTCAGCGTGGCGCGGCTGCGCCGGTTCCATGCCGCCTTCAGCATCATGGCGTGGTCATCGCTGTTCAGCGCCGTAGGACTCCTTGCGGGCGCGATCGCATTGGGCGAGCCGCTTTTGCCGCAGACCGTCACGGGCTGGAGCGTGCTGGTCGCAATCGCGCTGATCAGCCAGGTCGGCGGCCAGACGCTGATCACCTATGGCTTTGCGCATCTCCCGGTTTCGTTTTCCTCTGTCAGCCTGCTTATCCAGCCGATGGTGTCAGCCTACCTCGCATGGCTGCTGCTGGGCGAGGTACTGACCTGGACACATCTGGCCGGAGCGGTGGTTATCCTCACCGGTATTTATGTTGCGCGGCGTGGAAGCCGCATGGGTTGAGGCCCGCCGGGGCTTTTGGCCCAGTGCGAGGCATGCTAAGCACTTCAGAACACAATAACGACAGGCGGCGAGGGCGCGCATGAAGGAAGTTCTGGCGGAGTTGGAGCGGCGGCGCGAGGAGTCGCGGCTCGGCGGCGGGCAGAAGCGGATCGACGCGCAGCACGCACGCGGCAAGCTGACGGCGCGTGAGCGCATCTCCCTGTTGCTCGATGAAGGTTCGTTCGAGGAATACGACCGCTATGTCGAGCACCGCTGCACCGATTTCGGGATGGCCGAGCAAAAGGTGCCCGGCGACGGCGTCGTCACCGGCTGGGGCACTATCAACGGTCGGCTGATCTACGTTTTCGCCAAGGATTTCACGGTGTTCGGCGGCTCGCTGTCCGAGGCGCACGCCGAGAAAATCACCAAGGTTCAGGACATGGCGCTGCGCGCCCGCGCGCCAATCATCGGGCTGTTCGATGCCGGCGGCGCGCGCATCCAGGAAGGGGTGGCGGCGCTAGGCGGCTATGGCGAGGTGTTCGTGCGCAACGTCACAGCGTCCGGCGTGATCCCGCAGATTTCGGTGATCATGGGGCCGTGCGCGGGCGGCGACGTCTATTGCCCGGCGATGACCGATTTCATCTTCATGGTGCGCGACA
>CAZYYQ010000199.1:0-3368 GCA_964651275.1 uncultured Hyphomicrobiaceae bacterium
CCATATCGGGAATTGCTTAACCGGACAACTCCTTCGACCGGCGCACGGCCGCGGCTACCGCCCGCTTCATCAGGTCTCGCATCCCCGGATCGGCCATCAGTTCGACCAGCGCCGCCTCGGTCGTGCCGCCGGGCGATGTGACATTCTCGCGCAGCTTACCGGCGGGCTCGTTGCTCTCGGCCATCAGCGCTCCGGCACCCTGAACCGTGACGCGCGCCAACTGCTCGGCCAACTCGCGCGGCAAACCGGCCTCGACGCCTGCATCCGCCATGCATTCGGTGAGTAGAAAGACATAGGCCGGGCCGGAGCCGGACACGCCCGTGACGGCGTCCATCAGCCCCTCGTCCTCTATCCATGCGACCTCGCCGACCGCGCCGAGCAGGTCCGTGCAGACCCGCGCCTGCTGAGGGCCGACATTGGCGTTGGCGCACGCAACCGTCATGCCCCGCCCGATCGCCGCCGGCGTATTGGGCATGGCGCGGACGATGGCGCGCTTCGTGCCAAAATGCGCCGCGATGCTGTCGATGGTGCGCCCGGCCGCAATTGACATTATCACCGTGTTGCCGCCGATCAAGTGCATCAGGCCCGGCAGCACATCGTCCATCTTTTGCGGCTTGACGGCGAGGACGAGAACGCCGGGAACCGTCGTCACCGCCTCAGGCCCGACCGCGAGACTGACGCCATAGGTGTCGCGCAGATCGACTGTCTCTGATGGCGGGCCCGGATCGACGACGATAATCTGTTCAGGGTCGACACCGCCACGCAGCCACGCTTTCAGCATCGCGCCGCCCATGCGGCCCGCCCCGATGAGGGCGATCGGCTCGCTCAGCGGAATGGTGTTGGGATTATCAGGCATGAGATGTCTGCTCCGTTCCGCGAGCAGTCTATCACGCCTGCCCCTCGGTCTCGAACATCGTGCCAGCCAGCGCCTCCTCCGCGCGGCGGCCGGCCCAGACCACGAACTGGAACGCCTGGTAATAGCGCTCACAGTTTTCCAGCGCGGCATGAAGCAGGCTCTCGCACTGGTGCGGTGTGGGATCAGCCGATGTCAGCAGCAGCGCATGGCGATAAAGCAGCAGCCCTTCATGCGCCCAGAAATCGAAATGCCCGAGCCAGAGTTGCTCGTTGATCATCGCCAGCAGGCGGTAGACCTCGTGCAGGCGCGCGTCGGGCACTTTCAGGTCGAAGGTGCAGGCAAGATGCAGGGATTCCAGGTCATCGCGCCAATTCAGCGAGATGTGATAATCGCTCCATGACCCAGCGACCGCCAGCGTCAGTTCATCCTCCGCGCTGCGCTCGAACGGCCAGTCCTGCGCCGAAGCAATCTGCTCCACGAGATCGACTGGATGCGACATGCGCTCATAGATCGGTTGGGAAAATGCCATGCCCTGTCTTTCTGCCCGCCGTTTTTCACGTTTTTGCCCCGAGGCCGCGCGCGAGATTTGCCGCAGCCCCCGCGAAATACAGGGGGTCACGCGCAACCGCCCCTCACGCTGTCAAGTGATTTGCCCAAAACTGATTTTCGGGTAGCAGCAGCCCATGAGTCGCGCAAGTTGCGGTGGCGACAGTCCACGGGGAAATCGAATGGCGGGCGCTAATCGATACCGCCAGACAGCAAGGGAGCAGCCGCCTGTTTCACTCGATTACCTTGTCAGCGCCGATGGTTGCCGGGCCGGCCGGCGACTCAACCGCTTCGGGAGACTGGGGCGAGACGGCATCCGCCGTCACCTCGACTTTACCCGGCGGCATGGGAAACTCCGGCGGCGTCTGCTCACGGCGGCGCGGCGCGGCGCGAGCGATCGTATCGCGAACATCGCGCGCCAGTGCTGCGAGGTCACGAATGCCATTTTCAACTTGCACGGCCATCGTCAGCGGACCTTGCGACCAGTGGGCAAGCCGCGCGCCATCCTGTTCGGACACGGAGACGACCCCCGCCGAGCCGGAGGCGACCGGCGCGATCAGCAGCCGCAGCCTCGCTCCCTCCGCGCCCGCGTAGGTCAGCGCAATCGCCTGCGTCCCAGCATGGGAGAGGTCCCGGCGTCCGCTCAACTCGAATCCCATCGACGAAAGATCGGGCGCAGAGAGGCTTAGGCCGACGCCATTCAACTTCCAGCGCAATATCCCGTCAGGCGCGGCATCGCCCAGCGATGCCGGCAGGGTCCGCAAGCCCTTGCGTTCATTGCTCACCACCTCGCTGATCGCCGATGGAAGGCGCTTGCCCGCAACCTGCGGCGCCGATCCACTCAACTGGCCGAGATGCCATCCGGTTGCTCCAGCGGCTAAGGAAACGGCCACCATCGCAGCAGCGCGCCAGCCGGTGATGCGCATCGCGCTGCCACCCGCTCGAGGTCTGAGCGCGTCATGGAGGCGATCAGGCACAGGCTCCGTCGCCCGCCCCTCATAGGTTTCGCGCAGCGCACGCGTCTGCGCGCGATAAGCCTCGGCCCGCTTAGCCGCTGCGGGCGCGCCGCGCAAATACGCCTCGACCCGCGCCTTGCGCCCGGGATCGTGATCAAGCAGCCCATCGGCATAAGCCAGCAGGTCGAGTTCGCTGACGGCTTCGGAATTCTTCATGTCATTTCACCCTTCGCAAAGGTGGGCGGGCCGCCGTGACCGCGCTGTCATCGCCTTCGCGCTGTCCATCAGTAACGTGTTCGGGGCACATCGCCCGCAGCGCTTCGCGCCCGCGTGACAGGCGTGAACGCAGCGTGCCAACCGGGATATCCAGCACTTCGGCGGCCTCGTCGTATGGCAGACCCTCCACCGCCGTCAGAGCGATCGCCGCGCGCTGGTCATGGGGCAGGCGCTGCATCGCTTCGGCAATGTCGCGGCAATGCACGTGGTCCTCCTGCCTTGGTCGCGACCAGAGCTGTGGCGCATCGTCAAGCCCGACGTCGCCATTATGCTTCGCGTTGGCGGCGCATTTGTTGACGAACACATTATAGAGGATGCGATACAGCCATGAGCGGATCGCGCCGCGCCGGCGCCATTGGCCACGCTTGCGGATAGCGCGCTCCAGCGTGTCCTGCACCAGGTCGTCTGCCGCTTCCGGCTCGTTGACAAGCGTCAAAGCGTAACGCCGCAGCCGTGGTATCTCGCGCGCGATCAGCCAACTCGTTTCGTCCACGCCTCTCTCCTCGCCGGTTAGCCCCAACCTGTAGGACAGGGTGGAAGCCGAAAAGGTTCCGAAAAAAAAATCTCCATCCCATGGAACTCACCTCGGCGCGGGCCTGTCTCACAGGGGGCAGGCCGACGCGGCGGGTAGCCGCTGCGAGGCTTGTCACCAGTTAAGACAAGATGAAAGGACGAGATGATGACTTACAGCCGTTTGCCCATCGCCATGCTTGCCGCTGCGGGCCTTGCCTTTG
>CAZYYQ010000200.1:0-3354 GCA_964651275.1 uncultured Hyphomicrobiaceae bacterium
AGTGGCGCGCCGCGGCATTCAAGATTTCCGGACCTTCGGCCATGGTGTCGCGGCCTTCGTTGCGCGCGAGCACCATCGCTTCCAGCGCTACGCGGTTCGCGGTCGCGCCCGCCTGAATGCCCATCGGGTGGCCGATCGTGCCGCCGCCGAACTGAAGCACGACGTCCTCGCCGAGATAATGCAGAAGCTGGTGCATCTGCCCGGCGTGGATGCCGCCCGAAGCAACCGGCATCATCTTGTTCAGGCTCGCCCAGTCCTGGTCGAAGAAGATGCCGTTCTCCAGCGCCATCGGATTGAATTCCTCGCGGCAGATGTCGTAATAGCCCTTCGTTGTGGCCGGATCGCCCTCCAGCTTGCCCACGACCGTGCCCGCGTGGATGTGATCGACGCCGGCAAGCCGCATCCATTTCGCGATCACGCGGAAGCTCACGCCGTGCGTCTTCTGGCGGGTATAGGTGCCGTGGCCCGCGCGGTGGAGATGCAGGATCATGTCGTTCCTGCGCGCCCATTTCGACATCGACTGAATGGCCGTGTAGCCGATCACCAGGTCGATCATGATGATGACCGACCCAAGCTCCTTGGCGAACTCAGCGCGCTCGTACATGTCCTCCATCGTCGCGGCGGTGACGTTCAGATAGGTGCCCTTGACCTCGCCGGTTTCGGCCTGCGCGCGGTTGACCGCCTCCATGCAGTACAGATAGCGGTCGCGCCAGTGCATGAAGGGCTGCGAGTTGATGTTCTCGTCATCCTTGGTGAAGTCCAGCCCGCCCTTGAGCGCCTCGTAGACCACGCGGCCGTAGTTGCGGCCCGACAGGCCGAGCTTGGGCTTGACGGTCGCGCCCAGCAGCGGACGGCCGAAGTTGTTGAGCCGCTCGCGCTCGACGACGATGCCGGTCGGCGGGCCGTCATAGGTTTTCACATAGGCAACGGGGAAGCGCATGTCCTCCAGCCGCAACGCCTTGAGGGGCTTGAAGCCGAACACGTTGCCGATGATCGAGGCGGTCAGGTTGGCGATCGAGCCGGGCTCGAACAGGTCGAGGTCATAGGCGATATAGGCGAAGAACTGCCCCTCGGCGTTTGGCACCGGATCGACGCGGTAGGCCTTGGCGCGGTATTTCTCGCAGGCCGTCAGCCGGTCGGTCCACACCACCGTCCATGTCGCGGTCGAGCTTTCGCCAGCGACCGCCGCGGCCGCCTCGACCGGATCGACGCCGTCCTGCGGCGTGATGCGGAACAGCGCAATGACGTCGGTATCCTTCGGCTCGTAATCCGGCTCCCAATAGCCCATCTGCGCGTATTTCAGCACGCCGGCCTTGTAGCGTTCGGCGCCTTTCACCTGCTTGGCGTCACTGTGTTCGTTCATCGGGGTCTCCTCCCTTTCGAGGGTCGTGGCGGCGGGGGTCGCCTTGGTTGTGCGCTAGCGCGCGCGCTTGGATTCGTGCACCAGCCGGATCACCATCGGCGTGAAGATCAGTTGCATCGCCAGATCGAGCTTGCCGCCGGGGATGACGATGGAATTCGCCCGGCTCATCCAGCTCCCCTGGATCATCGAGACCAGGTAGGGAAAATCGATGCCGCGCGGATTGCGGAAGCGGATCACGACGATGCTTTCGTCCGCCGTTGGTATCCAGCGCGCGATGAACGGATTCGAGGTGTCCACCACCGGCACGCGCTGGAAGTTCACGTCGGTCTGCGTGAATTGCGGGCAGATGCAGTGCACGTAGGCGTGCATCCGCCGCAGAATGGTGTCGGTGACGGCCTCGGTGGAGTAGCCGCGCGCCGCCTTGTCGCGGTGTATCTTCTGGATCCATTCCAGGTTGATGACCGGCACAACGCCGATCTTGAGATCAGCCAGCCCGGCGATGTTCACCTCGTCATTGACCACCGCGCCGTGCAGGCCCTCGTAGAACAGCAGGTCGCTGTGGGCGGGAAGCTCTTCCCATTCGGTGAAGTTGCCCGGCGGCACGCCCCGCCGTTGGGCTTCGTCGTCATCATGCACATAGTGCCGGGCCCAGCCGGTGCCGTTTTCGCCATAGCTGGCAATCACCTTCTCAAGTTCGTTGAGGATGTTCGCGTCATAGCTGAAATGGCTGAAGGTTTCGTCCCCTTCCGCCTTGCGCCGGTCGAGTTCGGCCTTCATCTCTGCGCGGTTGTAGCGGTGGAAGGCGTCGCCCTCGATGGAGGCGGCGGTGATGCCCTCGCGCCGGAAAATCTGGTCGAAGGTGGATTTCACCGTAGTCGTTCCGGACCCTGACGAGCCGGTGACGGAGATGATCGGGTGTTTCTTGCTCATGCGGCCCTCCTTCAGGCCCGGAAAAGGCCGCGATTGCCGAACAGGGCTGAGACCTCGCTCTCCGGCAGATCGTGATAGGCGGCCACGCGCGCGACCTTGTCAGCCGAGCCGAAAACGAACGGCGTGCGTGCATGGAGCCCGCCCGCGTGCTGGCTCATGATTGGATCGCAGCCGTCGGTTGCGCCGCCGCCTGCCTGCTCCATGACGAAGGCGATCGGCGCGCATTCATAGACCATGCGCAGCCGCCCATGCTCGTAGCCCGGACGCTGGTCCGCTGGGTAAAGGAAGATGCCGCCGCGTGTGAGGATGCGGTGCGTCTCCGCAACGAGCGATGCGACCCAGCGCATGTTGAAGTTCTTGGCGCGTGGGCCTTCGTCGCCGGCGACGCAATCGTCGATATAGGCGCGGATGGGTTTGGGCCAGTGGCGGTAGTTCGAGGCGTTGATGGCGAATTCCTTCGCCGTTTCCGGCACGCGGATTTCCGCGCGGGTGAGCACGAAGTGGCCGGTGTCGGGGTCGAACTGATATTGCCGCGTTCCCGCGCCAAACGTGACGACCAGGCAGGTTTGCGGGCCATAGATAAAATATCCTGCTGAAGCCTGCTCGTGGGCGGGGCGCAGGAAGCTTGCGTCAGCATCATCACGCGCCTCGAATATTGAGAAGATGCTGCCGATGGAAATGTTGACGTCGATGTTCGATGAGCCGTCGAGTGGGTCGATCGCGACCGCGTAGCGGCCTTCCGGGATGAGCAGGACGGCGCTGTCGCGCTCTTCAGAAGCGTACCACCGCACGCCGCGATCGTTCAGCGCGTCCGCGAACATGTCGTCGGCGATGACGTCGAGCGCCTTTTGCGCGTCGCCATTGGTATTCTCTCCGACCTCTGTGCCCAGTCTCTGGTCGATTTCGCCGCGCGTGATGAGCCGGGCCAGCCGTGCGGCCACGTCACACAGCGCGGTGACAATCGGGAACAACCCCTCGGGGATGCCTTCCGGCGAAATACGGTCTGGCTGCGTCTGCATCACATTTGCTCCGGGTTGCATAATTTTATTGCATGCCACAGC
>CAZYYQ010000201.1:0-3353 GCA_964651275.1 uncultured Hyphomicrobiaceae bacterium
TGGTCATCACGCTGCCCTGGTTCATTGCCATCGGGATGATTTCCAACTGGGAATTCTATGGTTTGGCGCTGGGCGAGGACTTTGCGGGGAAGATCAAGGAAGCGAAGGAAAACCACTGGGGACCGCCGGGAGCCTATTTCATCGCGTTCTGGTGGACGTTCTGGCCGGGCGCGCTGATCGCGACCGGTGGCGCGGCGATCTGGCTGTGGCGCAGGCGCGCTTCGCGCCGGGTGCTGTTCCTGTTCGGCTGGGTGGTGCCCTACTGGCTGATCCTCGAAGTCGTGCCGACCAAGCTGCCGCATTACATCTATCCGGTCTATCCGGCGATCGCGCTGGCGGCCGCGTGGGCGCTGACCTCCGCGACGCTGCGCGGCGTGATCCCGATGCGCACGTACAAGCAGGCGGCCGCGCTCTGGTTGTTTGTTGGGGTACTGCAGGCCGGGGTGTTCGCCGGGGCGCTGTGGCTGTACGAGACGCCGCCGAGTGTACTGGCTGTGGTGCTCGCCGCGGCGTTTGCGATCTGCGCGCCACTCGTCGTGGTTGCCGCCTGGCGGCGCGCCTACCATGCGGCCATTGCGCTGGCGCTGGTGAGTGCGCTTGCTTCCCATGCCGGCATCATTGGCGAGGTGATCCCGCGCCTCAAACCCATCTGGATCAGCGAGCGCATCAACGAGATGCATGATGCGGTGCGCGCCTGCCATGGTGGGCCGGTCGCGCTGTCGGGTTATCGTGAACCAAGCGCGGTGTTCCATCTGGGCACGCAGACGCGACTCCTGCGCGGCAATGAGGTCGCATCCTGGCTGAACGCCGGCGGCGAACGGCTCGCTTTTGTGACCGACCGGGCGGCGCGACGAGGCGGCTTTGATCCTGCTGCGGCGGGTGTGACGCCTCTCGCCTGTTATACCGGCTTCAATATGAACGGCGGCGACGTTTTGCGCCTGACGCTGTATGCCTCCGGTCCTGCCGAGGCGGAAAGATCATGCGAAGTGCCGCGAAAGTATCGCTGCGTCCAGCGCCCCGACCCGCGCTGGGTGCCGCTGCTGAAATGACGACAAGGAGCAAGACATGAGCGAACTGACACTTGACGCTGCGAAAACCATCATCGAAACGGCCTTCACCAAGGGGCGTGAACTGGGCCTGAAGCCGCTTTCCGTTGCCGTGGTCGACGCGGGCGGACACGTGAAGGCCTTCGAGCGCCAGGACGGGGCGAGCTTCCTGCGCTTCAAGATCGCGTTCGGCAAGGCGTATGGTTCGATCGCGCTGGGTGCGGGCTCGCGGGCGCTTCATGCGCGGGCAGAGCAGCAGGCCTATTTCATCAATGCGGTGAATGCGCTGGCTGACGGCAATCTCGTGCCGGTCGCGGGCGGCGTGGTGATCCGGGATGCGAGCGGGGCGGCGATTGGCGCGGTGGGTGTGACCGGCGATACCTCGGAGAACGATGAGGCTTGCGCATTGGCCGGGATCGCGGCGGCTGGCTTCACCGGCGACACCGGCGCGTGAGCGAGACGCCGTGGATCAACTGACTTCGTGCGTTTTCCAGTCGATCTCGTCTTCGCGTTCATCGCGAAGGCTGCGATAGGGCAGTCCGAAGCCGAGGCCAGTATCGCCGAGCCGGCGCTTCATCTGGATGGTGCGGATCATCTCGCGGATGCGCGGCTGTATTTCGGTGCGCCAGCGCGTGCCATTGAAGACGCCGTAGTGCCCGACGCCGGGCTGCACATAGTGATACTTCTCGTCCATCGGGATGTTGACGCAAACGTCATGCGCGGCCTCGGTCTGGCCCAGTCCGCAAATGTCGTCGCGCTCGCCCTCCACCGTGATCAGAGCTGTCTTGGTGATCGCGCCGCAGTCTACACGCTCGCCCCGGTGCTCGAAGACGCCGTCCGGCAGCGAATGGCGCTGGAACACCTCCTCGACCGTCTGGAGATAGAACTCCGCCGGCAGGTCCATGACCGCCATATATTCCTCGTAGAAGTCCCTGTGCTGGCGCACTGAGTCACCATCGCCCTTGACGAGGTTGTTGAACAGGTCGGTGTGGGCGTTCAGATGCCGGTCCAGGTTCATGGTCATGAAGCCGGTGAGCTGGATGAAGCCGGGATACACATCGCGCATGAAGCCGCGGTGCGGGAACGGCACCTTTGAAATTACGTTGGACCTGAACCAGGCAATCGAGCGCTTGCCCGCGAGTTCGTTGACCACTGTTGGATTGCGCCGCGTGTCGATCGGTCCGCCCATCAGTGTGAGAGATGCCGGCTGGCACGGGTCGTCATGCTGCGCCATGACGGCAGTTGCGATCAGTGCCGGCACGGCGGGCTGACAGACCGCTATGACATGCGTGTTAGTGCCGATGTAACGGGTGAACTCGATGATGTAGTCGACGAAGTCGTTGAGATCGAACGGGCCATCGTCCAGCGGTACATCTCGCGCGTCGATCCAGTCGGTGATGAACACCTCATGCTCTGGCAGCATTGCCCTGACGGTGCCGCGCAGCAGCGTGGCGTAGTGGCCTGACATGGGCGCGATCAGCAGCACCTTCGGATCATGGCGTTTGCCGATAAGCTTTTCATCACGACGAAAATGAAGGAGATCCGCGAATGGCTTGCGCAGGATCACGTCTTCGTGCACCGGCACCGGCTGGCCATGGATCTTTGTTTCAGAGATTCCCCATTCCGGCTTGTCGTAGCGCCGGGTTACGTCCTCGAACACCTCGCAGGCCGCCGAGACGCTCCTGGCAAAAGGCGTTTCGGACCACGGGTTGAAGGGAGTGTCGATCTGGTGACGGAGGTTGCGGGCTCCGAAGCGCATGGGCGAGATGAGAGCATGCATCAGCTCATAAGCGTGATATTTCATATGCGCTTCTCATGGTTAGCCTCGTCGTCTTTAACAACTATTAAAGTATGATGGAGTTCGTTCGGCGATGCAACACCAGGGATGTTGCGCTGCCGCAACAGGGTGAACCCGGAGAAGCGTTGGGCAATGCCTGCTAACGGCATGCTTGACATCCGCGGCTGACTGCCGGACACCTGTTGCGAATTCTCGCGATAGACAAAGCCCATCGCGTCCGGTTTCACATGGCGGATACCCGCCGGGAGGAAACGGGGCGATCATCCGCCAGCGCGATGCGCCCGCGGGTGCCAAACGCCTTTGTGAGGTCGCTTGGCGTGGCCATATTAGTCTGAACGGAAGTCAATTTATGACGGATGACTGAATGTTTGAAACACTCTCCGATCGGCTTTCCGGTGTCTTCGACTCGCTGACCAAGCGTGGCGCGCTAAGCGAAAAGGACGTCAGCGCCGCCATGCGCGAGGTGCGCCGCGCGCTGCTGGAGGCCGATGTCGCGCTGGAGGTCGTGC
>CAZYYQ010000202.1:0-3288 GCA_964651275.1 uncultured Hyphomicrobiaceae bacterium
GCAACTCCACCGTATCAACGCCGTATTCCAGCTCGTAATCCTCGCCGATCGCCTTGGCCGGCAGCTTGCCCTTCTTGCGGATCGGAATGAAGCCGGTGCCGAGCCGGTCGGCCACCGCGCCGCCGAGGATGAAGCCGCGCGCCTCGATGCCCGCGACCGCCTCGATCCCCGCATCCTGATAGGGCGCGGCGAGCCGCTCCACGCTCGCCTTGAAGCCCTGCGGGTTCTGAAACAGCGTCGTGATATCCCGGAACATGATGCCCGGCTTCGGGAAGTCGGGGATGGTGCGCACCAGCGCCTTGAGGTCGTCGTTGGCATTAAGGGGAGCGGTCATTCGCGGTCTCGTATTTCGGTTTTTCAGGCATTGCCAAGCACGCGCCCGGCCACGGCGTCGAGCTTCGCAATCAGCGCCGGATCGCGCGCTTCCGGCACCGTGATGATAGCATGCTCCAGCGCACGGTCCGACCCCTGCGGACATGGCGGGTGCTCACGTGGAAAGTCGCGCGCCACGCAGGCGACCAGCCGTGCGGCCTTGCCTGCGTTGTCCTTGACGATGCGCAGGATGTCCATGATGTCCACGTCGCGGTGGTCGTCGTGCCAGCAATCGTAATCCGTCACCATTGCCACGGTCGCGTAACAGATCTCCGCCTCGCGGGCGAGCTTGGCCTCGGGCATGTTGGTCATGCCGATGATGTCGCAGCCCCAGTCGCGGTAAAGCTCCGATTCGGCGCGCGTCGAGAATTGCGGCCCTTCCATGACGAGATAGGTGCCGCCGCGCCTGTACTGGATCGCCTCGGCCTGTGCTGCCGCCTCCAGCCGGTCGGCAAGGCCGGGGCTGACAGGATCGGCCATCGCGACATGCGCCACGCACCCCGCCCCGAAAAAGCTCTTGGGTCGTGCGAAGGTACGGTCGATGAACTGATCGACGAGGACGAAGGTACCGGGCGCAAGCTCCTCGCGGAACGAGCCGCAGGCCGACACG
Organism: uncultured Hyphomicrobiaceae bacterium; assembly: GCA_964651275.1. GTDB lineage: Bacteria > Pseudomonadota > Alphaproteobacteria > Rhizobiales > Rhodomicrobiaceae > Dichotomicrobium. The sequence continues at coordinate 983 of CAZYYQ010000202.1, forward strand.
GAGATGAGATCGGTGACGCCGGCGCGCTTCATGGCGTCGATGTTGGCGCGGTAGTTGATATCGGTCGGTCCGAGCCTGTGGCCTGCGCCATGGCGCGCGAGGAACACCACATCCAGACCCTCGATCTCGCCAGCTTGCAACGGCGCGGATGGTTCGCCCCACGGGCTTTCGATGGCCAGTTCGCGCTTGTTGGTGAGGCCGGGGAGCTCGTACACCCCGCTACCGCCGATGACCCCGAGCACCGATTTCGTCATGCGCACTCCCGCCTGTTGGATGTGTAAGCTGCGAGCATGCCTATAGCAGGGTGAGCGCGCACCGCACAATCGCTCAGGTTATTCGGCATATTGCAGGTGCTCACCGCCATCCAGCGCGATCATCTGGCCGGTCATGGCGCGCGCGCTCAGGATGAACATGACCGCCTGCGCAATCTCTTCGGGTGATGCGCCGTGGCGCAGCAGGGTCGATTCGCACTCGCGGGCGAAGTCCTCGGCCGTCTGGTAATGGTTCGGCAGAACAGGGCCGGGTGCGATCGCATTCACACGGATATGCGGGGCGAGCGCCTGCGCCATGGTCCGCGTCGCCGTCAACAGCGCCGATTTGCTGAGCGTGTAGGAGAAGAAGGTGGGGTTAAGGCGCAGCACGCGCTGGTCGATCAGATTGACAATGTTGCCCTCGCGCCCGGCGGGCAGCGCGGCGGCGAAAGCCTGCGAGAGAAGCAGCGGCGCGCGCAGATTGACGTCCTGATGTGCCTGCCAGCTTTCGGCGGTAAAGTCGCGCACGCCGTCGCGCTCGAAGATCGAGGCATTGTTGACAAGGCACTCGGGCGCAGCGAGCGCTTGCGTACAGCCCTGCACCAGGCTTGCAGTCTCGTTGAAATCGGCGAGATCCGCTGGAAGCACCACGGCACGCGCCCCCAGACGGGACATCTCATTTGCCAGCGCATCGGCCTCCGCGCGGGAACGGTTGCAGTGCAGCCCGACATCCCAGCCCGCCGACGCCAGTTCAAGCGCGATCGCGCGGCCTATGCGCTTTGCCGCACCCGTGACCAGTGCGACTGGGCGCTCCCGTTCAGTCATGGCGAGACCTCTGAACTCGAAGATATGGCGTCAGATCGCATCATCGAGCTACCCGAGCATTACTGGATCAGCGCGATACCGGTCTGTACCCCGGGGGTAAGCAGATACGTCACATAGGCGACATAGGCACTGAAGAAGGCTATCCCGGCCACCCGCCCGATCGGCACTTCCCAGACGACGAACGGGACGAGCAGCAGCGTCGCGCCAAGCATCACCCAGATATCAAGCCGGAGGATCTCAGGGGGGATGTCAATGGGCGTGACCATGGCGGTGATGCCCACGATCGCGAGAATGTTAAATAGATTGCTGCCGAGAACATTTCCGAGCGCCAGCGCGCCGTGTTGACGAATTGCCGCAATCACGGTTGTCGCGAGTTCGGGCAGCGAGGTTCCAATCGCCACGATGGTCAGGCCGATCACGGCATCGGAGACGCCCCAAACCCGCGCAACTGAGGAGGCGCCGTCAACCGTCAGGTGTGCGGCAACAGGAAGTCCGATGAGCCCCACGACAAGCGCACCGACCGAAACCCAGATTGACCCGGGCAGCGATGGAACATCATCGTCGATAGGGATCAAGCTGCCGTCGATGCGGCTGCGCACGACCCGGCGTGCCGACAACCAGAGAAATCCGATCAGCAGCCCGAACAATAACGCGCCGTCCCAGAACGTCATCGGCGTGGCGAAGCACAGCACCGTGAACAGAACCGACGTCGCGAGAACGATGTAGGTGTTACGATCGAGGGCATGGTGGTCGCACCGCGTCGCGCTGATAATCGCCGGAAGGCCGAGCACCAGCAGGACATTGGCGATGTTGCTGCCGACCACGTTGCCGATTGCAATCCCGGGCAGGTTGTCCAGCGCGGCCTTTACCGAGACGACCAGTTCGGGAGCCGAGGTGCCGAAGGCGACTACCGTCAAGCCGACAATCAGCGGCGGAATGCCCATGCGGTAGGAGATATCCACCGCGCCGCGGACCAGAACGTCCCCGAACGCGACCAGCAACAGCAAACCGGCGGCGAGTTGCAGGTAAATCATGCTGCTGCGAGTGCCTCCCTCGATACGACATTCCGCCGGACCGCCGCGGCGTGGAAACCAGGAATAACGAGTGTCTTCAACCGAAGGCCCGGCAAGCGGGCGCGCCCGAATGACCGCTCATATATGCGCGGGGACCGCGCAGTCCAAGCCACGATCAGTACCCGAACGCGATTTCCCCGGCACATGCGCCCACTAG
>CAZYYQ010000203.1:0-3251 GCA_964651275.1 uncultured Hyphomicrobiaceae bacterium
GAACAGAGCGAGGATGCCGTCTTCACCATCGGCCCCTACACCTTCAAGCCGGCCAACAAGCTGCTCATTGACCAAAAAGGCGGCAAGATCCGGCTGACCGAAAAGGAAACCTCGATCCTTAAGTATCTCTACCGGGCCGGCCAGAACGTGATCACCCGCGATGTCCTGCTGCACGAAGTCTGGGGATATAACGCCGGCGTGACGACGCACACGCTGGAAACGCATATCTACCGGCTGCGCCAGAAGATCGAGAATGATCCGTCGAATGCCGAACTGCTCGTGACCGAAGCCGGCGGCTACAAGCTGATGCCCTGACGGTCCGCCCGACGCGGCTGCATTCTGGAAAACTCACTTCAATGCCGGGCAAGCGCGCCCCGCTTTCTTGTCGGCCCTCCCCGACTCACGCCATCTTTGCGAGCGATGGGGGACTGACATGGTGGAACTGAGTGCCAAGACGATTCTGGGCGAGTCCCAGTTGTTCGACGGGCTGTCCGAAGCACAGGTTGACGCGATATACGCGGTTTCCGAGGTGGCATGGTTCGACAAGGGAGCTGCCATCTCCCAAGCCGGCGAATGGGGCGAAGTTGCTTTTCTGGTGATTTCCGGCGCGGTTATCGTCGCCGATGCGACAGTGAAGGCGGGGTATCACGACCCGCTGGGGCCGGGGACATTCATCGGCGAGCTTGCGATGCTGACCGAAGTGACCTATGCCGCGACCGTGGTCGCCGCGGAGCCTGTGCGCGCTCTGGTGATCGCGCGCGAAGCGCTCTATTCCGTGCTGGAGCATGATCCGGAAATTGCGGAACATCTGGCTGAGAAGCTGACCTTCCGCCTCTCCAGCATTGCGCAGGAGCTGAGAGCGGTCGATGAGCGCTTTGAAACGCTGGAAACCACGCTTCTGCGCACGCCGGACGCGGCTTGATCACGCCAGGTCGATATCGAGGATCACCGGAACGTGGTCTGAGGGTTTTTCCCAGCCGCGCGCATCCTTGACGACTGTGATGCCTTTCGCGCGTGGTTCAAGGTCGGGAGTGGTCCAGACATGGTCAAGCCTCCGGCCGCGGTCGGACGCCCGCCAGTCCCGCGCGCGATAGCTCCACCATGTAAACAGCTTTTCCTCCGGCGGCACGAAGCGGCGCATGGCGTCCACCCATGGCCGGGTGCCCTGCACCGCGCTCAGATGCTCAACTTCGACAGGCGTATGGCTCACCACCTTGAGCATCTGCTTATGGGACCAGACATCTGCCTCCAGGGGTGCCACATTCAGGTCGCCTGCAAGGATCATCGGGCCGTTCGCCGCCATATCCGGCTGACCCAGCCAGCGTTTCATCGCAGCCAGGTAGTCGAGCTTCTGCCGGAACTTCGGGTTCGCCTCAGGGTCGGGGATGTCCCCGCCCGCTGGCACATAGAAGTTGTGCACAACCGGCTGAACACCCGGCGTCTCCAGACGCACCGCGATGTGGCGAGTGTGTCCGCTGCCGTCGATGTCCTCTGCCACCACCCGTGAAAGCGGCAGCCGCGACAGCACCGCGACGCCGTTATAGCCTTTCTGCCCGTGCAGTTCGGCGTGCGCGAGACCGAGCTCGGCCAGCGGCGCGCGGGGAAACAGGTCGTCCGGGCACTTCGTCTCTTGAAGGCAGAGCACGTCAGGTCGGTATTCCGCCACGAACCGCTGCACCAGCGGCAGGCGCAGCCGCACCGAATTGATGTTCCATGTAGCGAAGCGCAGGATCATGCGCTGGAATGTAACCGGGGCCCGGCGCAGCTTCCAGCCTGAGGCTGTGCGGACGCACAAAAAAAAGCGCCCAACCCCGGCGATGGTTGGGCGCTAATGTGCGTTACTACGCGGTGCGCCGGGAGGGATGCCGGCGCGAGAACGGGAAGGCCGTCGGCTAGACGGGGGGGCACTACCGATGGTGATTGGCCTTCCCGATCGACATAAAAACCATAGCACGAAGTTTTCTCACTTGGAAAGAGGAAAATGCAAAAATTTTTGCTTGACCCGGTGCGAATGCATCACAGCGACGAGAGTGGAGGCGAGGTGGCTGCACCCACACCCGATTGCCAAGCGCATGCCCGCCCGATAGGCTCGCGCTTCCCTTTTTTCAGCGCTCGGCGAGACCCATGAAACAGGACGAGGCTCTCGACATTCTCAAGACCGGAGCTTCGGTTTTCCTGACCGGCGAGCCGGGCAGCGGCAAGACCCACACGATCAACGCTTATGTCGCATTCCTACGCACGCGGGGGCTGGAGCCCGCCATCACCGCCTCCACGGGCATTGCGGCCACGCATATTCACGGCCGCACCATCCACTCATGGGCCGGCATCGGTGTGCGGTTTCCGCTGTCGCGCGCGCAGATCGACCGGATTGCCGAGAACCGCTACACCGCCAAGCGCATCCGATCTGCACCCGTGCTTATCATTGACGAAATCTCCATGCTCGCACCGGAGGTGCTGGACGCGGTTGACACGGTCTGCCGTCATGTGCGCGGCTCGCCTGCGCCGTTCGGCGGCATTCAGGTGTTGCTGGTCGGGGACTTCTTCCAGATCCCGCCGGTGACGCGCAGGGATGCCCCCGCGCCGGGTGGGCTGGACCTCGACGCGCCGGATGACGGCCCGCTGTTCGCGCACGGCTCGAATGCATGGCGTGATCTGGACCCGACTGTCTGTTACCTGACCGAACAACACCGCCAGAGCGACAGCGGCTTTCTGGGCCTGCTGAGCGCGATCCGCGCCGATGCAGTCGGGCCAGCCGAGCGCAAGGCACTGGCCGCGCGCCGCACCGAGCCGGACGACCTGCCGCGCGACCTCACCCGGCTGTACACCCACAACCGCGACGTGGACCGCATCAATCTCGACCGGCTCGCGGAAGTGCCCGGCGAGGCGCGCCGCTTCGACATGGCCACGCGCGGCCCGGCCCCGCTGATCGATGCGCTGAAGCGTGGCTGCCTCACAGGCGAGGCATTGGGCCTGAAGGAAGGCGCAGCGGTAATGTTCATCAAGAACGATCCCGGCGGGCGCTACGTCAACGGCACGCTGGGCATTATCACGGGCTTTGATGGCGACAAGGGCTGGCCCGTCGTTCGCACGCGCGAGGGGCGCAAGGTCGTGGCCGAGCCGGTGGACTGGCAGATGGAGGAGGACGGCAAGTCCGCCGCCAAGATCACGCAGGTGCCGCTGCGTCTCGCCTGGGCGATCACCGTGCACAAAAGCCAGGGCATGTCGCTCGACGCCGCCGCGGTGGACCTGTC
>CAZYYQ010000204.1:0-3251 GCA_964651275.1 uncultured Hyphomicrobiaceae bacterium
TGTTCCATGTATGCTCGCCCGTCAGCGTAGCGGCGTAGCCGTTCTGATCCTCCGGGTCGCCGTCGCCGGCGGCTTGATGCGTGTAGCCGAGTTGAAAGCCGATGCCTGGCAGCGCCGGAATGTCGGACCCATCAAGCACCAGCGAGAACGACTCCAGCGCGCAGGTGTTGCTGGGCCCGCCGTCGCCACAATTTGTCTCGCCGCGGTTGGTGAACAGCGAATCGCTCAGGCTCGATGTGTCGGCCTGAAACAGCGCCGCGGTGAGCGCCAGCTTGCCCAGCGGCGTGCCCTCCTGCGAGACTTCCACGCCGAAGCCAACCCGCTCGACCAGCTCATAATCCTCTGCCAGATCAACACCGTAGATGCCGGGCGCTTCGTCCCACGCCTTGCCGAACGCCGCATTGAACTTGCCGCCGAATAGCCGCAGTGGGCCGCGCTCATACTGTGCGTACAACTCTTCGGCATACAGGCCGTGATCGCCGAAGAAGCGGTCGCCATCAGGATCAAGCACCGGCTCGACCACGAACAGCGAGCGAACCGAAAAGCCGGGAAACAGGTGCCAGGCGACCTCCGCTTCCGTGGTGTTGAAAGTGTCGCTCAGCTCCGCGTCGGGATCGTCAGACTCAACAGTGTTGTCGCTTTGGATCTCGAACAGAACTTCACCTTCCATGTAGGGCGTGAAGCCCCGTTCGGTGAAATCACCGGCTATCGCGCCGTTGCCGGTCAGCAGCGCCGCTGTTGTGGCAACGCCTGCCAATACGATGTTTCGCGCGGCCGTACGCACGCCAGATAGTCCTGACATGAAATCCTCTCCCTCGTTGATACCCGGGCCGCTGAGCCCGGACTCCCCCCCTGCGTCCGTGTTACGAAATAACGACAGGAACCTCGCTGCAGAACAAGTGAATCATTTTCATGCGGATTATTGCGCTGCAAGGTGATGCAGCGCGACAACACCAGAGCATGAGAGGAAGCAATCGGAAGCGCGCGCGATCAGGCAGCCGTCGCCGCCCGCGCCGTGGCCGACAGCCGATGCAGGTGCCACACCGCCAGCGCCAGCACGACGAATGCGCCGGCCTGATGCGCCAGCCCGAGGCTGAGCGGCACATGCGCAAGCAGCGTCCAGATGCCGCCAGCCGCCTGAAGCGCGACCGCCCCGCCAAGCAGCGCCGCCGAGCCGCGCGCCGCATGGTCCGAACGCCACATCGCCAGCGCGTGCGCGATCGCCCACGCAAACAGCAGGTATGCCCCGATGCGGTGGTTGAACTGGACCGTCAGCGCGTTTTCAAACAGGTTGAGATGCCACGGCTCCATCGCCAACAGCCCATCCGGCACCAGCGCGCCATTCATCAGCGGCCAGGTGTTGTAGGCCAGTCCAGCCTTCATGCCCGCCACGAACGCGCCGAGCACGATCTGAGCGAATGACAGCACCAGCAGCCCCGCCGCCGAGACCCAAGCCCAGCCGCGCCGCGCCACTCGCGCAGGCTGCCCGACGCCGAGCATCACCCAGATCATTGCCGCGTAGATGATCGCCGCCAGCCCCAGATGCGCCGCGAGCCGGTACTGGCTCACCGAGACGCGGTCGACCAGCCCGCTCTGCACCATGTACCAGCCCATGAAGCCCTGCAGCGCGCCTAGCGCAAACAGCGCGAACAGGCTCGGCGCGAGATCGCGGCGGATGGTGCCGGCGGCGGCGAAGGCAAGGAACGGGATGGCGAACGCCACGCCGATGACCCGGCCGAGGAACCGATGCGCCCACTCCCACCAGTAGATGACCTGGAACTCGGCGAGGCTCATGCCCTTGTTGACGAGTTGGTATTGCGGGATCTCGCGGTACTTGTCGAACGCCTCCTGCCAGTCGGCGGCGGACAGCGGCGGGATCGCGCCGAGAATCGGCTTCCATTCGGTGATCGACAGGCCCGAGCCGGTCAGCCGGGTGGCCCCGCCGACCACGACCATCGCGAAGATCAAACCCGTGACGCAGCCGAGCCAGATGCGGATGGCCGCATCAGCGCTCGCGGAATGCGCGGCAGGCGGATCGAAGGCGGCGGCTTGGGTCATCCTGATGTCTCCGACGGCTCCTTTCGCGATTTAAGCCGGGCGACCGGAGGCCACAAGCGTGCGCAATGTCGCGGCGGCGGGGTCAGCGCGGTTTTCGCTTGGCTGTGCCGCCCATCCCTGATTATTGTGCCGCGCATGACAGATCGCACGCGTAAATTCATCGGCGTCACGATCATGGTCGCGTTCACGATTTTCTATCTGTGGTTCGCGATCTCCGTGGCGATTGTACGCCTGCCCGGCACCGCGCTGGGGCTGCAGCTGGTATTTTATTTCCTCGTTTCGCTGATCTGGTTTCTGGTGTGCGCCGCGATCATCTGGTGGATGCGCCCGCGCGAAGGGCAGCAGACGCAAAAGGCGCCCGGCCGTTAGCCGAGCGCCCCTTGAGCTGATCTACGCCACCTTCCCCTCGAACAGGAAGCCGCCCGATTGGCGCGACCAGAGCGACGCATAGATTCCGCCAGCGCGCACCAGCTCATCATGCGTGCCCTGCTCGACAATGCGCCCCTGATCCATCACCACGAGCCGGTCGAGCATGGCGATCGTGGACAGCCGGTGCGCGATCGCTATGACGGTCTTGCCCTGCATCAGGTTATAAAGCTGCTCCTGGATAGCCGCCTCGGCCTCGCTGTCGAGCGCGGAGGTCGCCTCGTCCAGCACGAGGATCGGCGCATCCTTCAGCAGCACGCGCGCGATCGCAATGCGCTGGCGCTGGCCGCCGGACAGCTTCACGCCCCGCTCGCCGACATGCGCGTCATAGCCCTGGCGCCCCTTCCAGTCGCGTAGATCAGGGATGAAGAGATGCGCATGCGCCTTGCGCGCGGCCTCGTAGACCTCCTCGTCGGTCGCATCCGGCTTGCCATAGCGGATGTTCTCCATCACAGAACGGTGCAACAGCGAGGTGTCCTGCGTGACCATCCCGATTTGGCCGCGCAGGCTTTCCTGCGTCACATCCGCGATGTCCTGCCCGTCCACGAAGATGCGCCCGCCTTCCAGGTCGTGGAAGCGCAGCAGCAGGTTCACCAGCGTGGACTTGCCCGCGCCAGAGCGCCCGACCAGACCGACTTTCTCGCCCGGCCGGATGTTGAGATTCAGGTCCTGCAACAGCCCGCCTTCCTGGCCATAATGGAAGGTGACGTCTTCGTAGCGGATTTCGCCGTTGGTGACCTTGAGCGGGCGCGCGCCCGTCGCATCGG
>CAZYYQ010000205.1:0-3247 GCA_964651275.1 uncultured Hyphomicrobiaceae bacterium
ACCGGCGTGCGGCTCGATGAGGCCACAGTGGCGCGGCTGGCAGACGCAAACGCGCGGCGCGGGCGCTGGGGGCGGGTCGGCGTCTGGCTGGGCGCGCTGGCGCTGGCGGCCATCGCGGCGAAGATGTGGGTGGGTTAGCTTTTTCGGATAGCGCTTAGCCGGCAAGCCCCGGCACATAGCGGATCGCCGCTTGCGCGAGCACGCCGCCCGCGACCGCCAGCCCCGCCCACAGCGCCGCCCGTTGCAGGGTCGTCGCCCAGTTGATCTTCACGCTGACCTCGATCACCTGCTCGGGTAGCGCGACATCGCCGATCATCCCATTCTCGTCGATGCTGCGTGCCGCCGCGACAAGCTGCAAGCGCCGGCTGCCACGCTTCATCGGCAGCACCACCCATTCCCAGCGCCCGAAAGGCTCGCTTTCGAGAAAGCTGGGCCGGTCGAACACCCATTGCGTCTCCGGCGTCAGCGGTTCGATCATGAAGCCGCCATCGGGCGCGCGGAGGGAAAGGCTCATCGCCCGGGTCACCGCGACCCCGTGCACCTGCGTCGCACCGCGCCCCTTCACGCCTGCGATCAGCGCCTCTGTCGCCTCGCGGGCGATGCGCACCTCGACCTGCTCGCGCACGCCCTCACGCATGACGCGCGAGATGCGCTCGACCAGCTTGCCCATCAGCGGCACCGCGCCGGGCTGGCGCGCGGGCGCGGCCGAACGGCGCGATTGTCCCTGCGGCGTTGCCTCGCCATTGCCTTGCCTGGAGCGCGCTGGCGGCGGGCCTTCAGGCTGGTCGGGAGCGGCGCGCTCTCCCTGTCCAGGCGGACGGGGGTAGGGTGCTGGTGGACGCCGCGCAGGCGCGCTGCGCGATGGCTCGGAAGGTTCGCGGCGCGGCGCGCGCCTCTCGCGGTCGGTCGTCTCCTCGTCGATGACATCGCGTATCGTCGACAGCATGTCTTCCAACGTCGGCTCTTCGCCGTCACCATTCCTCCGCCGGGCGGCAGGGGGCGGCGATTGCGGACGCGGCTTCTTCAGCGGCGGGGTAGCGCCGCGCGGCGTCGACGGCGGCTGACGCCGCGGTCCGGGTGCCTGGGGACGCTCAGGCCGTTGTACCGGGGCGCTGCGCGAACCGGACCGTGCGCCATCCGACTCGATCCACCCGAGCGCCTTGCCGAAACTCAAGCCGTGCCGGTTGAGCAGGAGCGCCATCGGATTGTCACTCTGCCCGACGAGCGTCGCCAGCGCGATGGAGCCGTCGACTTCCCGCTTGCTTGCCTCTCGGGCCGCGTGTGAAGCGGTCTGCAGAACATGCTGGAGCGTTCGGCCAGCATCGGGAATTTCGCCCTTGGCAAGGGGCCTGCGGGGCGTGTTCCGTTCGATGGCACTACCGATCTCCACGCGGATCGAGGCAATGTCTGCGCCGCAGCCTTCCAGCAAGGCAAGCGCATCGGGATCGTCGAGCAGCGCGAAGAGCAGGTGTTCTGGACCGACGATCGCGCTGCCGCGCCGCCCCGCCAACGACCAGGCACGACGCACCGTGTGCGCGAAATACGGCGAATACGGCAATTCCTGATCGGAACTTGCGCGTTCGGTCATCGCTCACGCTTCCTTTTTGCAGTGTCCAACGCCACACTTTGGGACGCGGGAATGCTTGTGTGTGACATAATGTGCACGATTCCCGAAGACAGAAGCCGAAATATGTCGCGGCGGTGGAAACTGCAGGGCTTCGGCGTGACGGGTGCGGCGGCGGTTGTGATGCAGGCGAAAGCCCGCTACTCAACGGGAGCCGCAGGCAAGGGAGGCGAAAAATCCATGGCAGACAACGGAAGTGGCGTCCTGCCGGCGCTGCAGGCGAAGGTGCTTTCAGAGGCCCTGCCCTATATGCAGCGGTACGATCGCCAGACCGTGGTTGTGAAATACGGCGGCCACGCCATGGGCGACCCCGAGATCGGCGAAACCTTTGCGCGCGACATCGTGATGCTGAAGCAGTCCGGCGTCCGGCCGATCGTCGTGCATGGCGGCGGCCCGCAGATCCAGTCGCTGCTCAGGCGCCTCAACATCGAGAGCCAGTTCGCCCACGGCCTGCGCATCACCGACAGGGAGACCGTCGATGTGGTCGAAATGGTCCTCGCCGGCTCGATCAACAAGCAGATCGTGGGCATGATCAACCGCTTCGGCGGCAAAGCCTGCGGCATCTCAGGCAAGGACGCGAACCTGATGACCGCGCGCAAGCTGGAGCGCAAGGTGCGCGATCCGGAATCGAACATCGAACGGCTGATCGACCTCGGCTTTGTCGGCGAGCCGGAGACGGTCAACCCCCACATCGTCGACGTGATCACCGAAAGCGACCTGATCCCCGTGGTTGCGCCGCTGGGGGTGGCGCGCGACGGGCTGACCTACAACATCAATGCCGACACTTTTGCGGGGGCGCTTGCCGGCGCCATGAAGGCCAAGCGCCTGCTGCTGCTGACCGACGTGCCGGGCGTGCTCGATTCGCGTGGTGAGCTGATCACATCGCTCACCACCGGACAGGCCCGCGACCTGATCGCCGATGGCACGATTTCCGGTGGCATGATCCCGAAGATAGAGACCTGCATGGCGGCCGTGGAAGCGGGCGTCGAGGGCGTCGTCATCATCAATGGCAAGGTGCCGCACGCCGTGCTGCTGGAATTGTTCACCGCTCATGGCGCGGGCACACTGCTGAAGGCCGAGCCTGGAACGATCGGGCAGGCGAAAGGACAGACATGACCGATAACTCGCGCGACCTTGGCGCGTTCCGTGGCGTGGAAACGTGGATATTCGATCTCGACAACACGCTTTATCCCGCCGAGAGTAACCTGTTTGCACAAGTGGACCGGCGCATGGGCGAATTCATCGCCAATTATCTCGATGTGCTGCCGGATGAAGCGCGGCGTCTCCAGAAGCATTACTACCGCACCTTCGGCACAACGCTGGCCGGGCTGATGAAACAGCACGGCGTCAAGCCCTCGGACTTCCTCGATTACGTTCACGACATCGACCTGAGCCCCATCATGCCCGCGCCCGACCTTGCGGAAGCGGCCAAGGCGCTGCCGGGCAAGCGCTACATCTTTACCAATGGCTCGCGCTGGCACGCCGAACGTGTGGCGGAGAAGCTGGGCGTGTTGCACGTGTTCGATGACATCTTCGACATTGCCGCCTCGGACTACATCCCCAAGCCGACGCGCCACGCCTTTGACCGCGCTTGCGATGCCTTCGGGGCCGACCCCCGCCGCG
>CAZYYQ010000206.1:0-1678 GCA_964651275.1 uncultured Hyphomicrobiaceae bacterium
CCTGCGGCTCAGACTGTGCGCCTGGGATTATGAATGCCATGGTTCCGCTTTCGTACCTTGTGCTGGCTTGCCTGCTCGGCGGCTTAGCGTACCGCGATTTTCCCCGACTAAGAATATCTCAGCAGCCCGGCCCGGTTTCAAGCCCGCCTGATGCCGCATCGGCGAGTGTCATGCGCTTTGGCTGATGGCCGCAGGCGGCGACGAAGCTCAAGAAGTCGTCGCGGCTGATGCTCGTTGTCGCGGTGTTGACCAACGGATGGAAGTTGAGCACGTCATGCGCAAGCAGCGCCTCGTCAACTATCACGGTCACGCCGCGCGTGGTCTCGTTGATCAGCGCGAATGGCGTCACCGAGCCGGGTTCGACGCCCAGCACCTCGCGCATCAGCTCCGGCTTGCCGAAGCTGAGCCGGCCCGAGCCGATCCGCTTGTGCAGCGTCTTGAGGTCGACGGGCGTGTCCTCCAGCGCGACGATCAGCCAAAGCACGCCCTTCTTGTCCTTCAGGAAGAGGTTCTTGGAGTGCGCGCCCGCAATCTCGCCGCGCAGCGCCCGGGATTCCTCCACCGTATGCAGGGGCGGGTGCTCATGCGTGGTCGTTTCGATGCCGAGTTCGGCGAGCTTCGCAAACAGATCGTCTTTCGTCGCGCTCATCCTTGTCCCGTCCTTTCTGGATGGCATTCCGCCCTGTCTGCATAGAGGCATTGTCCGCGGCTTGTCACCTCTTGATTGAGCAGAGCACGTGGCGGTGGCGGTGGTTCCTCTGCTAATCTTTCGCATGTGCCGCCCAGGCTGCGTCCAAGCGGCCTCGCCCGCCTGTTACGGGAGGACCGAGAAGATGATGACCCATCGAGCCATTCTTGCCGCCTGCGGCTTTGCCGAGGCTGAGATGTCGTCGGGAAGCCTGAGTGTGACGACCCCAATCGACGGCTCCGAGATCGCGCGCGTTCACGAGTACGGACCAGGCGAGGCCGAAGCGATGATCGCGCGCTCTCGCGAGGCGTTTCTCGCGTGGCGCGAGGTGCCGCCGCCGCGCAGGGGCGAACTGGTCCGTCTGCTTGGCGAGGAACTGCGCAAGGAGAAGGACAATCTGGGCGCGCTGGTGACGCTGGAGGCGGGCAAGATCCTGCAAGAGGGCCTGGGCGAAGTGCAGGAGATGATCGACATCTGCGACTTCGCCGTGGGCCTGAGCCGCCAGCTTTACGGGTTGACAATCGCTTCCGAGCGGCCCGGTCATTCGATGCGCGAGAGCTGGCACCCGATGGGCGTGTGCGGCGTCATCACCGCGTTCAATTTCCCCGTAGCGCCCTGGTCGTGGAACGCCGCGCTGGCGCTCGTTTGCGGCGACCCGGTGCTGTGGAAACCGTCGGAGAAGACGCCGCTAACCGCGCTGGCGGTGCAGAAGATCTGCGAGCGGGCGATGGCGCGGTTCGGGCCGGACGCGCCTGCGGGGCTGACGCAGGTGATGGTCGGCGGACGCGCGCTGGGCGCAGCACTGGCAGAGAATCGTGATGTGGCGATTGTTTCCGCGACCGGCTCGGTGCCGATGGGGCGCGCGGTCGCGGCCACGGTGGCGCAGCGGCTCGGGCGCTGCATCCTCGAACTTGGCGGCAATAATGGCGCAATCGTTGCCCCGTCCGCCGATCTGGAGCTGGCGCTGAGAGGCATCTTGTTCTCCGCGGT
>CAZYYQ010000206.1:1778-3241 GCA_964651275.1 uncultured Hyphomicrobiaceae bacterium
TGCATCTTCTCCACCGATGTGCGCGAGACGGAGGCGTTCCTGTCCGCGACCGGCTCGGACTGCGGCATCGCCAACGTCAATATCGGCCCGTCTGGCGCGGAAATCGGCGGGGCGTTCGGCGGCGAGAAGGACACCGGCGGCGGGCGCGAGAGCGGCTCGGATGCATGGAAAGGCTACATGCGCCGGCAGACAGCCACGGTCAATTATTCGCGCGAACTGCCGCTGGCGCAGGGTATCAGGTTCGAGGTATGAGCGGTCGCGTTCATGCGCCGTTCAGCGAGATGCGCGTTACATGGTCCGTGGTATCGCGCAGGGGAGAGACGCGATGTTACAGAAGTTGGGATTTTTGGTGGCCGCGGTATCGTCGCTCGCCGTAGGCGTCATGTCGCTCGCCGCGCCGGCTTTGGCGACGAGCGGGCCGGGCTGTTTCCAGGTCGTGAATGTCGAAAGCTGGGACGTTCTGAACATCCGCGAAAAGCCCTCTGCACGAGCGCGGTTCGTGGGCCGCATCCCGCCGCAAGGCCATGGCATCATCGCGCAGGAGGGGCGCTGCCTTCCGCTCGACGTACCGCTGCCCAGCCGCTGGTGCCAGATCGGCTATTATGACGGTGACGTCACGGCTTACGGTTTCGTGAAGCGCCGCTACCTCCAGCCGTCAGATTGTCCATAATCGAACGCGCATCTATTCGGCGGCAGGCGCGCAATCGGCATTGCACGGCGAGGCCTCCGCGCTGACGACCTTGCCCGTGAAGATGTCGATGACTTCGCGCACGCAGCCGCCGGGCAGCGAAATTACGCGCGCAACCTGCCCGCTCTCCGCGCCGCCTTCGGCCCACTGTTGGCACATTACTGAAAAGTCGGCGTCGCCGGCGCTGCTGCGTGCCTCCTGGGCCAGTGCGCTCATCACGCCCGGCAGCGAAGCCTCCTCGACGGCAAAACCCGCCGACGCAATCCACACTGCCCGCCCCGTGCCGTCCGCCGTGACCGTGCGCGCCAGCACGTCGCCATTCGGACAGGCCTGCACACGCAGGCGCAGCCCCGTGAATGTCTCGATCCGACGGGCCGTGGGCGCGCTCTCCGCGTGATCCCAAAGTCCCGCATCCTCGCCCGGCCCTGACGCGCACATCCAGTTGCGCTGCCAGAGCGCCTGCTGATGTCGCGCGAATGGAACCTCGCCCCAGTTCACGCCAAGCGTGAGCAGATGATAGACATGTACGACCGTAGGGATGCTGCCGAGGATCGTCAGCGCGAGGATGAGGAAGGCCGCGAGCTTCCATCTTCCCCCGCTCGGCGCTGACGGCGGCCTGTTGTCGGTGGGAAAGGACATGACTTCTCAGGTTGCCTTGCTGGCAGGCGCAATGTGCTGCCGGGTTGCTGGATTATGGCTTGCGGCTCCGGTCAATGCGCATCGTCCCAGTTGTCGGCGGCGCGCGCATCGACCTTCAGCGGCACGGAGATGGCAA
>CAZYYQ010000207.1:0-3166 GCA_964651275.1 uncultured Hyphomicrobiaceae bacterium
CCGGCGCTTCCTCGTCCGGGTCTTCCAGCAGCTTGCCTTCCGAGGAGGTGTGCAGCAGGTTCGCGTCGCACGAAAACGGAGCCTCGCCACGCTTGTCCTTCGGCACCGGGATCTGGTTCTTCTCGGCGAAGTCGATCAGCGCCTCGCGGCTTGCCAAGTCCCATTCGCGCCACGGGGCAATCACGCGAATATCCGGCGCGAGCGCGTAATAGCCCAGCTCGAAGCGGACCTGGTCGTTGCCCTTGCCGGTCGCGCCGTGGCACACGGCATCCGCGCCGGTCTCGCGGGCGATCTCGATCTGGCGCTTGGCGATTAGCGGGCGCGCGATCGAGGTGCCGAGCAGGTAGACGCCTTCATAGACCGCGTTCGCGCGCATCATCGGAAAGACGTAATCGCGCACGAACTCCTCGCGCAGGTCCTCGACGTAAATCTCGTTGATGCCCAGCATCTCCGCCTTGCGCCGGGCCGGCTCCAATTCCTCGCCCTGGCCGAGATCGGCGGTGAAGGTCACGACCTCGCAACCGTAAGTTGTCTGTAACCATTTCAGGATAATCGAGGTGTCGAGACCGCCGGAATAGGCCAGCACAACCTTGCGGACGGGGGGGGTGGCGTCGTGCATGATTCAATTGTCTCTGATGGTTGGGATCTGATGCGCGGCATAGCCGATTGCCGGTTGGGCGGCAAGGGTTAGGCGCGTCACCGCGAAATCTGGACAACACCCCGGCATGTAGCACAATATAGGGCCGAAAAGACAGGTCTGGCGCATCTGGAAAAGGCAAGGCCATGAACTTTCGCCTGAAATTGCGTGAGCCGGTGGCGAAGGGCGTGCGCCGCATCGGCCTGGGGCAGATCGATCAGGCTATGGCGGCGTTGGCGCGCGAGGATCGCGACGCCGGCATTCATGAGGCGCGCAAATGCTTCAAGCGCGTCCGCGCTTTGTTAGACATGAGCCGGCCGGCCTTGAGCGAAAAGATTTACCGGTGCGAGAACCGGCGCTTCCGCGATCTCGGCCGCGTCCTCGCCGGGCCGCGTGACGTCCACGTCATGCGCCAGACGCTGGAGCGGCTCCAGCAGCAGCGCGATCTGAGCGAGGCAGGCGGGGTGCCTTCGGCGCTGCGCGCGTGGCTGGAGACATGGCGCGCGCAGGTCAAGCCGGACGCGGGCGGGGGACGGTCAAGCGAGGCACAGGCTGCGCTCGCCGACGCACGCGATGCCTTTGCCGGGCTGCACTTGCGTTCGGATGGTATCGCCCCGCTCGTTGAGGGCTTTCAGAATATCTATGCCGACGGGCGCAAGACGATGAGGCTTGCGTATCGCAACGGCGTGGAGGACGAGATATTCCACGAATGGCGCAAGCATGTGCAGCGCCACTGGCGTCACCTTCAGCTTTTTCGGAACGCATGGCCCGAGGAATTTGCGCCGCGTATCGACCTGGCGAGCGAGTTGTCTGAACTGATCGGTGTGGACCATGACCTGGCAGTCCTGATCGCCTTCATCCGGCGCAACCGGGCGATCCTGGGCGCGCGCGGGCAGGTTGCGGCGCTGATCCGCGCGGCCGAGGCCGAGCAGTCCATGCTTCGCAAAACAGCACGCCCGCGCGGCGAACGGCTATACGCGCTGCCCCCGAAAGCGATGGCGCAGATGCTCGAGACCAACTGGAAGGTTTCGCGGACTTTGGCCAAAGAAACACGCGCTGAAAGACCCACCTCCAACCGGCAGAATGTCGTCACACTTGCCCAGCCGTGAGTGCGCTCACCCGAGCATCTTGCCGACCACCTCGTTCGTGTCGCGCGACAAGCCGTCTTTTGCGACAATCCGCTCCAGCATCGCCTGGGCCAGCGCACGCCGTCCCGGCTCCAGCATCCGCCAGCTTGAAAATGCGCTTGCCAGCCGTGCGGCGATCATCGGGTTGAAAGCGTCGATCTCCATCACCGCCTCGCCGATAAATTCATAGCCGCGGCCGCCCGGGGCATGGAAATGCAGCGGGTTGCCGTGCGCCAGCGCGCCATATAGCGCCCGCACGCGATTGGGGTTCTTGATCGAGAATGCCGGATGAGCACGCAGCCGCTCAGCGCGCTCCAGCGTGTCGCGCGCCGTCGATTGCGCTTGCAGTCCAAACCACTTGTCGAGGACCAGCGGCTCTTCCTTCCAGCGCCCGTAAAACCGCTCAAGCGCTGCGTCACGCTCCGGCCGGTCGAGATTCGCCAGAATACGCAGGGCCGCCATGCTGTCGGTCATGTTGCCAGCCCCGTCGAACTGGGTGAGTGCGCGCCTCACGCCGCCCTCGCTTTCATCCGCGGCGAGCAGCGCCATGGCGGTGTTGCGCAGGCTGCGCGAGCCGACGCTTTGCGGGTCGGGCTGATAAGCGCCCGTGACGGTATGGCGCTCATAGAGATGTTCCAGATCGCCATGCAGCGTCTGGCACAGGGCGATGCGCAGGGCGCGCCGCGCCTCATGGACCGCAGCGGGATCGACATCGGCCGCCAGTTCCTGCGCGATATCCAATTCGCTCGGCGGCACGGCGAATGCCGCCCGATAGGCCGGCTCCAGCGTTTCGTCGGTCAGCGTCGGTCCGAGCGCCAGCGCAAATTCGGGAAGGTTCGGCACGCCATGGCTGCTGCCGCCACGCGCCATCGCCACCAGCCGCTTCATGCCTTGTGTTTGCGCCGCTTGCCAGCGGTTGAACAGGTCTGAGTCGTGGCGCATCAGGAAGTCGAGATCGGCGTTATCCAGCGGGCTCGACAGCTTTACCGGCGCCGAGAAGCCGCGTAGCAGCGAGGGGATCGGATGGTGGGCAACCTCGGCAAAGGTGAAGGTCTGCTCGCGCTCCGTCACCATGAGCAGGCCGACAGCGACCTCGCCGTCATCCTTCCCGCGCAGCGGCATATCCTCGCCATCCGGGCCGACGAGGCCGACACGCAGCGGGATCGGCACCGGCTCCTTGTCCGTCTGGCCGGGCGATGGCGAAAGCACCTGAGTTACGTGAAGCGTCGCCGTGTTGGCCGCCGCGTCATGCTCGAACCGGCAGACGATCTCCGGCGTGCCGGCCTGGTTATACCAGCGCATGAACTGGCCAAGATCGCGATCGTTCGCGTCGGCCATCGCGGCGATGAAGTCCTCGACCGTCACAGCCTGCCCGTCATGGCGCTCGAAATAGAGCTTCATG
>CAZYYQ010000208.1:0-3125 GCA_964651275.1 uncultured Hyphomicrobiaceae bacterium
GGCTCAAGGTGCGCATGGCCGGCTCGGGCGGATGCTGCCACACCGGCCGGCGCTCATGCTTCTACCGCGCGGTACCGATCAGCCAGCCCGCCGGCGCGCAGGCCCGGCTGGAGATGCGCGACGGCGAGCGGCTGTTCGATCCCGACGATGTCTACGGCAAGAGTGACGATTAGCCCGTCAAGATATATTCGCGCAAAGCCTCGGCGCGGGATTCAACCTCCGCGATGCGCCACTTCACCACGTCGCCGATCGAGATGATCCCCACCAGCTTGCCATTTTCCTTCACGGGCAGGTGCCGGATGCGGCTGTTGGTCATCTGCGACATCAACTGTTCGGTGGTGTCTGACGGACTGCAGGTGAACACATCGCGCGTCATGATCCGCGACACGGGCGCCGCCAGAAGTTCGGCCGAGCCATTGGCGAGGTTCGCGACGACATCGCGCTCCGACACGATTCCGGCAATGTCGCCCGCGTCATCCACCACCACGAGCGCGCCGATGTTCTTGTCCGAGAGAACCCGGACCGCCTCGCTGACGGTCTGATCCTGCTTGATGGTCGCGCAATCCCGGCCCTTGTGCTTGAGGATGGACCCTACATTCATGACACACCTCTCCAAGGCGATGCGCCGCCCGGCATGGCAGCGCGCGCGGCGCGTTTCCTCTCACAGATGAGCGCGCGGTTCTTTGGCCGCGGTCTCTCATCACGATTTTGTCATGGTGCGACGAAAAGCATCAGTTCGCAAGAAAGGATTGAGGTGGCTCGCACACTACTCAGAGCATGTTCTTAACTCAGAGAGTGTTCTTGGCGATCTGTCCGCCCTTCATGATCACACGCAGACTGTTTTCCGGTTCCGCGATGAAGTCGAGGCTCTTTTCCGGCTCGCCGTCCACGACCAGAAGATCAGCCAGAGCGCCGGGTTGGATAACGCCAAGCGGACCGTCATACGGGTCGCGCGGTCCTGACAGCGCCAGAAGCTCTCCGGCGTTGCCGGTTGCGGTCCGCAGTGCGGTCAAGGGATCGTAGAACCGGGCAATCTTGGCGAGATGACGCCCATGCCTTGGCGCGCCTTTCGGGTTCATGAGAATGTCGCTCCCCCAGGCGGTTCTCACACCGTGCTTTTCCGCCCACTCATAGGCTTGCACCGTCCCCTGAGCCACACGCTCCTGATCTTCGCGCTGCTTTGGATCGGCCTTCAGGTTGGCATCCTCGTCGGCAAGGAAGGGTTGCAGGCTCCAGAACACGCCCTCCCCCTGCATCATCCTCACGCCTTCCTCATCGGTAAGCTGGCCATGCTCGATGGACTTCACGCCTGCGCGGATCGAGCGCTTGATTCCTTCAGGTGTGTAGACATGCACGCAGACATACGTGCCCCAGTCGGCTGCCGCCTCCACGCCCGCGCGCAATTCGCGCTCGAGATATTGGGTGACGTCGATTGGATCGTAATGCGATGAGACGCCACCGCCAGCCATCATCTTGATCTGACTGGCACCTTTCATCAGCTGTTCGCGGGCGCGCATCAAGACCGCATCAGTTCCATCGGCTATGGCCGAGACGCCCGCCTCCTCAACATGGCTGAGACGGTCGCGCGAAGCACGCGGCAATTCGTGGATCATGCGGAAATCGCCGTGGCCGGAGGTCTGGGAAATCATCGCGCCGGCCGGGAACATGCGCGGCCCCGCAAAGATGCCGCGGTCTATCGCCATCTTCAGCGCGAATGCCGGGCCGCCAACATCGCGTACGGTGGTGAAGCCGCGCCGGAGCGTCGCGCCAGCTTCACGCGCCGCAACGAGGTGAATGAAGGCCGGGTCAGCCGTAAGCGCGACAGCCTCGGTGACCGATGTCAGTGTCGCATGCCAATGGGAGTCGATCAGGCCGGGGATCACCGCGCGACCGCCGCAATCGATCCGCTGCGCCTCTTCAGGTCCCTGCCCGCGCGGCGGCAGATCGGTGATCTTGCCGTCGAAGATGAGAATGTCCGCGTCGTCGCGAAGACGCAGGTCGGTGCCGTTAAACAAGCGCAGATTTGTCAGCAGCAGCGGGCGCGGCTTATCCGGGGCAGCCCAGCCCGGCTCCAAGCCGAAGCCGGCAAACATGCCGAGTACCGCACCCATTCCGCCGATCATCTGCCGGCGGGAAATATCCGCTTCCAGGCGGCGATAAGCGGCCAGTGTGCTCGGTGCGCCACAGGCGCAGCCGTGGGCGGCGCAGTCATGATAATCGTGTTGATTGGAATTACAGGCCGTCATAGTATTTCCTCTTGTATCTTGTAGTTTGAATTTGCAATGGGGGCCAGATGTTCCTTTCAACATTACAGAACAAAGGCGGTTTCTCAATTCTGAAACGACGCTTAGCGATGGTTTCGGCAGCGTTCTTTTTGGCAGGCTCGCAGGCGCAAGCTCAGGAGCCGGTGACGTTTGATGGGTGGCAAGCGCAGGTCACGCCATATGTCTGGATGTCCGGACTGAGTGGCGATATCTCGCCGTCTTTCCTCGGCCCCACATTTTCCGTCGAGAAGTCATTCAGCGAAATACTGGAGACTCTCAACGGCGCGTTCTTTGTCACCGGCTTGGCGCGCAAGGGCGATTTCGTCATTGTCGGCGATTTCAACTATGTCTCCACCAGTGAGACCGACGACACGCCCATTCCATTCGTTTCAGTGAAGGCGGATGTCGAGCAGATATCTGGCACGATATTGGCTGGCACACCGCTGATCGACGAGCCCGGCGCGGTCCTTTATGCGCTCGGCGGCGCGCGCGCATGGCATGTCGACGCTGAGGTGGCAGCGTCCGGTAGCATTCCTCAGGACGCGCCGACCGGCTTCAGTCTGAGTGTCAGCGACACGTGGGCGTTCGTCGATCCGGTCGTAGCGCTGCGAGGGCGGTTCGCGCTCACCGATACCGTGTCGTTGACCGGTTATAGCGATATCGGAGGGTTTGGCGTTGGCTCCGACTTCTCATGGCAGGCTGTGGCCGCCGTGAACTATGCGCTGTCCAAGCGGTTTTCGGTCTCTGCGGGCTATCGGCACCTCTCGGTTGATTACAACGATGGCGGACAATTGCTCGATATCAGCCTGTCCGGGCCTCTCGTCGGCGCGACGCTGAAATTCTGATTATCGGGAAAACCCC
>CAZYYQ010000209.1:0-3119 GCA_964651275.1 uncultured Hyphomicrobiaceae bacterium
ATCCAGCTTGCCGACATCTGGCGCGAAAGCGGGCGTTATGACGATTACGGCCAGGAGATGCTGCGCCTGAACGATCGCCACGGGCGCGACATGCTCTACGGGCCGACCAACGAGGAGCAGATCACCGAGATGTTCCGCGATAGCGTGAAATCCTATCGCGACGTGCCGCGCATTCTTTATCACATCCAGTGGAAATTCCGCGACGAGGTCCGGCCGCGCTTTGGCGTCATGCGCGGGCGCGAGTTCCTGATGAAGGATGCCTATTCGTTCGACCTGACTCAGGCGGACGCGCGCAAGTCCTACAACCGCATGTTCGTGTCCTACCTGCGCACCTTCCAGCGCATGGGACTGACCGCGATTCCGATGGCTGCGGAGACCGGGCCGATCGGCGGCGATCTCAGCCACGAGTTCATCATTCTGGCGGAGACGGGCGAAAGCGAGGTGTTCTGCCACCGCGACCTTGTGGAGACGCCCGCGCCCGCTGATGTGGATTACGATTCCGACCTGTCGCCGATCGTGGATGAGTGGACCAGCAAATATGCCGCGACCAGCGACATGCACGACGCGGATCAATTCGCCCGCGATGTGCCGGCCGATAGCCAGGTGAGCGCGCGCGGCATCGAAATCGGCCACATCTTCTATTTCGGCACAAAGTATTCCGACCCGATGCGCTGCCGGGTGCAGGGGCCGGACGGCGAATGGGTCACGCTGCATTCGGGGTCTTACGGCATCGGCGTGTCGCGCTTGCCCGCCGCGATCATCGAGGCTTGCCACGACGAGGCCGGCATCGTGTGGCCGGACACGGTTGCGCCCTTTTACGCCGGTATTCTCAACCTCAAGGTTGGCGACTCGGCGACAGACGCCGTCTGCGAGGAATTCTACGCCAAGCTGCAAGCCGCCGGTCTTGACGCGCTGTATGACGATACCGACGAGCGCGCCGGCGCGAAATTCGCCTCCATGGACCTGCTCGGCCTGCCTTGGCAGGTGATCGTTGGTCCGAAGGGGCTGAAATCCGGCGAGGTGGAGGTCAAGCGCCGCGCGACGGGAGAGCGCACGACGATGACCCCGGAAGCCGCGCTCAATATGCTGGTCGAGAAACGCCCGGCCGACGCTCCGCGTCCGATCCAGATGGCTTGAAAGAACAGAATGTCCCGCGCCACCGACACCGGACCCTTCTCAGGTTTTGAATGGATGCTGGCGGCACGCTACCTGCGGGCGCGACGCAAGGAAGGCTTCATCTCCGTTATCGCCGGTTTCTCCTTCATCGGCATCATGCTCGGCGTCGCCACGCTCATCATCGTGATGGCGGTAATGAACGGCTTTCGCAACGAGTTGTTCGACAAGATCCTTGGGCTGAACGGGCATATGCTGGTGCGCCCGATCGGGGGGGAGTTCACGGATTTCGACAAGGTGGTGAACCGTCTGCGCGAGGTCGAGGACGTCAAGAAGGCCATCCCGCTGATCGAGGGGCAGGTGATGATGTCGGCGAAGGAGGCCTCGCGCGGGGTCATCGTGCGCGGCATTCGCGAGGCCGACTTGAAGAATCTCGATGCGGTCGGCAGCAATATCTTCTTCGGCACGCTGGAGGGGTTCGGCGACAAGCGCGCGATCACGATCGGCACGCGGCTCGCCAACGCGCTCGGGGTGCGGGTCGGCGATACGATCACGCTGATTTCGCCGCGCGGCTCGACGACCCCGTTCGGTACCGCCCCGCGCATTCAACCCTACGAGGTCGCGGCGATCTTCGAGATTGGCATGAGCCAATATGACGAGTCGATTGCGTTCCTGCCGCTGCGCCAGGCGCAGGCGTTCTTCAACAGTCCCGAAGCGGTCAGCGCAATCGAACTTATGCTGAACAATCCGGATGCCGTCGATACGGTTCGGCCCACCCTTGCCGCGATGTTGCCGCCAAACCTGATCATGTCCGACTGGCGCGAGCGCAACGCCACCTTCTACAACACCCTCAAGGTCGAGCGGAACGTGATGTTCATGATCCTCACGCTGATCGTGCTGGTCGCCGCGCTGAACATCATTTCCGGCCTGATCATGCTGGTGAAGGACAAGAGCAGCAGCATCGCCATCCTGCGCACCATGGGCGCGACGCGCGGTGCGATCATGCGGGTGTTTTTCATAACGGGCGCGAGCATCGGTGTGGTGGGCACGCTGGCCGGGTTGGCGCTCGGGGTCGTGGTGTGCCTCAACATCGAGACGATCCGCGAATTCATCGCCTATGCGACCAATACGGACCTGTTCTCGCCGGATGTCTACTTCCTGTCGCGCTTGCCGGCGGACATGGACCTGAGCGAGGTGGCGACAGTGGTGATCATGGCGCTGAGCCTGTCCGTGCTGGCGACGCTTTATCCGTCGTGGCGTGCGGCGCGGCTAGATCCGGTCGAAGCCCTGCGATATGAGTGAGGCAGCGTGGATCAACGTGTGACCCGACCAGCTCTGAGCGCGAGCGGCCTGCACCGCAAATTCATGCAGGGCCCACGCGAGATCAATGTGCTGCGCGGCGCGGCGCTGGAAATCTGGCCCGGCCAGACCGTAGCGCTGGTCGGCCCCTCGGGCGCGGGCAAATCAACGTTGCTGCATATTCTCGGGTTGCTGGAACGCCCGGACAGCGGTTCTGTCGTGATCGGCGGGCTAGCGTGTTCGGGCCTCGATGATGCGGCGCGCACCCGGGTGCGCCGGACCGAGGTCGGCTTCGTCTATCAGTTCCATCATCTGCTGGTCGAGTTCTCCGCCCTGGAAAACGTGGTGATGCCGCAGCGCATTGCCGGGCTGGACCGCAAGGAAGCGGAGCGGCGGGCGCACGATCTCCTGAAGATCTTCGGGCTGGCCGAGCGCGCCGAGCATCGTCCCGCGGAGTTGTCCGGCGGAGAACAGCAGCGCGTCGCCATCGCCCGAGCGGTGGCCAACGCGCCGAAGTTGCTCCTCGCCGACGAGCCGACCGGCAACCTCGATCCGCCCACCGCCGAGCGCGTGTTCCAGCAACTTCTGGCCTTCGTGCGCAAGGCCGGGCTGGCGGCGGTCATCGCTACGCATAACCTGGAACTCGCCGAGCGCATGGACCGGGTCGTGCGGCTTGAAGACGGGCAGCTTTTGGAGCATGATCCGGC
>CAZYYQ010000210.1:0-3103 GCA_964651275.1 uncultured Hyphomicrobiaceae bacterium
CGGCGGGGGTCGACGCCCATCATGTCGATGGACGGCTCGCCCTCGACGATCCATTCGGCAAGCTGCCAGCCCGCGCCGCCCGCAGCCGTGACGCCGAAGCTATGGCCCTCGTTCAGCCAGAAGTTGCGCACATCCCACGCCGGCCCGATGATCGGCGAGCCGTCCGGCGTGTAGGCGATCGCGCCGTTATAGACCTGCTTGATGCCGACCTCGCCGAAGGCAGGCACGCGCTCGATCGCGGTCTCGATATGCGGTTCCAGCCGTTCGAGATCTTCCTGGAACAACTCGTATTCGGCTTCCGGGTCCGGGCCGTCCACGTAACAGGCAGGCGCGCCTTTTTCATACGGCCCGAGCAGCAGCCCGCCTGCCTCCTCGCGCATGTACCACGCGCTGTCGGATTCGCGCAGCACGCCCATTTCGGGAAGACCCTGTGCCTTGCGCGCCTGAATATCCGGATGCGGCTCGGTGACGATGAACTGGTGCTCGACCGGGATGACGGGGATATCGAGGCCGACCATCGCGCCGGTGTGCCGCGCGAAGTTGCCAGTGGCTGAGACGACGTGCTCGCAGGCGATGTCGCCCTTGTCGGTGTGGACGATCCAGCTATCGTCGGGCTGCTGCGTAAGGCCGGTTACCTTGGTCTGGCGATAGATTTCCGCGCCGCCGGCACGGGCGCCGCGCGCGAAAGCCTGGGTGAGGTCGGCGGGCTGGATGTAGCCGTCATCCGGGTGCTGGATCGCGCCGAGGAGCCCGTCTGTGTTGCACAGCGGCCAGATCTCCTTGACCTGCTCGGGCGTCAGGAAGCGGACATCGATCCCGATGGTCTTCGCCACGCCTGCATAGTAGCGATACTCGTCCATCCGGTCCTGCGTGCGCGCAAGCCGGATATTGGAGACGACCGAGAAGCCGACATGCTGACCGGTCTCTTCCTCCAACGTCTTGTAGAGGTTGACGGAGTATTTGTGGATCTGACCGACGCTGTAGCTCATGTTGAAGAGCGGCAGCAGGCCAGCGGCGTGCCAGGTCGAGCCGGAGGTCAGCTCCTTTCGCTCGACGAGAACGACGTCCGACCAGCCCTTCTTGACCAGGTGATAGAGCGTCGAGACGCCGACGACGCCGCCCCCGATAACCACGACCCGTGCCTGTGTCTTCATCGCCGCCTGCCCTGTTTCGTTGAGTTGCCCTGCGTGTGCCAATGCCCAACCGCCGCGCTATGGGCGCGGGCTCGGAACATTAACGGCGCAGAATGCGCCCGGTGGAGCGTTTCCGACGCCCAGAGAGCGACATGCGCTTGGCCGATTGCGACGCTGATCAGGTTTCGCTGCGGCGAGCGCGAACTCGTCTCGGTTCGCATGGTTTGGGTTCGCCTGAAAAAAGAAAAGCCGGGCGGCGCAGGGCCACCCGGCTGTCAGGGCCGGAGATTTCGGCGGATGGGGGAGCCTGCGTTAGTTAGCGACGGTGAAGGTGCCGACAATGCGTTCGTCGGCGAGACCATCCCCGCTGACATCAGTGTCCCAATAGCGGACATCCAGCGTGAAATGTTCCATCAGCGTCTTGGACACGCCGACGTTCCAGTATGTGTAGCTGTCATCCTCGAACGCAGATTCGAAAAACTCCTGACGTCCAAGCGTGCCGCTGAGTTCGAAAGTATGTCCCATGATTGAGGGAAGCGGAACCGAGAAGCTGGCTTCCGATGCAAGGGCTTCTCCGGTTTCGCCAAAAAACTCCGGCGAGTAGTAGAATGTCGCTCCGAGGGTGATTTCATGCCATACCTTGGCGCTGGTGCCGAATTTGATTTCAACATAATCCAATTCCGCATCATTAAGATCTTTGGTCTGATTGGGGTAGTGATAGTAAATCACGCCAAGATCGAACTCGACGCCATTGTACGACTTTTTGATGCCGCCATAAAAGTCGACCTCGACGCTTTCGTCGAAGCCAACGCCGGAGTCATCCTTGCCGAAGTCTATGGTTGATGCCCAGATGCCCGCGTAGAACATTCCGTAGGTCAGATCGATCCCGCCGAAGAATGCCGGCTTTTCGTCTGACTGCGAGAAGCCGCGGAACACATAATCCGTCGTGCCGCCCGCATTGAACGAAAATTCAAGCTGCGTTCCGGCCGGGGCCGTATCCTTCAAGCTATCGCCGTACAGGTCCGCCGCACCTGCCCCGCCAGCACTCACAAGAGCAGCCAAGCCGGCCCCCCCGGCCAAGCAGGCCAATTTCGCCAATCCAGTGATCTTACGCATCGTCACAACCTTTCCCTCGAACTTGTTACCCGTACTCGTGGCTGCGACCCGGCGGATTTTCCCTCCGCTCCGACGCCGGTCCGAGACTGGACATGCGCCCCCATGACTTCGGCAGCCATCACGACGCCAATGAAAGGCAGAGGCCAGCGCATCGGCAATGTGATTCTGCACTGCGGAAAGCCGTTCCGCAGCGGCGTCGCAAAGCCGTCACATATGTACAAAAAAAGCGCAAATTCAGCGAGTTGCGGCTAAAAAAGCAGCGCCTGAATAGTGGGCTGTCTGGCGCTTTTTGGTGCAGAGCGCCGCTTCCCGGAGCAGACGGCCCAGAGTGTGTGCTGCGCTGCAAAACGTTGCTGAGTTGCGAACCTCGGGCGGGAGAGGCCAGGCCTCCACTCAGCCGAGATCATCGCTCAGGCGCGACGCCCCATCCAGCCGGCGGAACCATGCGGTCGCCGGCTCGCCCGGCGCGCGATCGAGGTTCGGCGCGCCGCGCCCCTGAAGCAGATGCCTCCGGTCCACGGTCCGGGTCTCGCTGGAGATGCGTGCCTCGCCGCTGGTATTGGGCACGGTGGCATGCAAATGCGAGGCGGAGAAGGCCATCAGCGTGCCGGTTGGCACCATCAGCGGCAGCGCGTCGTCCCAGTCGATCCGTTCACGCGCGGTCGGCAGATCGGGATAGCCCGGCTCCTTGCGCGCCCGGCCTGCGTCCCAGCCGGCGCTGTCATTGCAGACCTTTTGGTTCCATGCGCGCGGAAAGACGGCCATCGTGCGGTCCGCGGTGAGGTCAAAGATCGGCAGCCACCAGTTGATCTGGCAGTCCAGCCCGGCGCCCCAGCTATCGCGATGCGGCGGCA
>CAZYYQ010000211.1:0-3100 GCA_964651275.1 uncultured Hyphomicrobiaceae bacterium
CCAGCCGCAGCTTCATCGCACCAGCTTCTACACCAGCCACGAGGCGCTGCTGCTCGGCTACGAAGAGGCGTTCACCCGCGTCGACTCGCTCACCGGCGACTGGTACGCGACCTCCGGCCACTTCCTCTGGGTCGGCGACCGCACGCGCCAGCCAGACCACGCACATCTGGAATATCTGCGCGGCATCAAGAACCCGGTAGGCCTGAAATGCGGACCAAGCCTCAAGCCGGACGATCTGCTCCGCCTGATCGACCAGCTGAACCCGGACAACATCCCGGGCCGGCTGACGCTCATCACCCGTTTCGGCGCGGACAAGGTGGGCGAGCATCTGCCAGGCATGATCCAGGCCGTCGAGCGTGAGGGCCGCATGGTGGTGTGGTCGTGCGACCCGATGCACGGCAACACCGTCAAGGCGGCGAGCGGCTACAAGACGCGGCCATTCGCGGCAATCATGCGCGAGGTCGAGCAGTTCTTCGACGTTCACAGGGCCGAGGGCACGCATGCCGGCGGCGTGCATGTCGAGATGACCGGCAACGACGTCACCGAATGCACCGGGGGCGCGATGTCGATCAGCGAAACGCAGCTTTCGGACCGTTACCATACCCATTGCGATCCGCGCTTGAATGCCGATCAGGCGCTGGAGCTTGCATTCCTGATAGCGGAGCGGCTGCGCCGGGACCATCAGCAGCAGGACCAGCGGGTGGCGCAGGTCGGCTAACACCGCGCAGGGTCGCGCTTTTTTGAGGATCCCATGTCCCGGCAAGACCGGAACCGGCGGAAGCTGACCAACCCGATCTTCAAGCGGTCGATCGCGGATGTGATTGATGAGGCAGCTCGCGCTCAAGCCGATTTCGGCGCGAACCTGCGCAGCCAGCCTGCGCCTGCCGAGTCTTTGGCCGAGGCGACAGCGCCGGACGCAGTTCCATGGCCAGCGCCAGAACATGCTGCGGCCGAGCCCGAGCCCGTTCCAGTGCCCGAGGACGCCGCCAGCTGGCCAATGCCGATCGCGGAATTCCGCCGCGGCCAGCACCTGCACACCGGCGATGTCGTGCTGACGACCAAGCTCGGTAGCCTGTTCTCCTTCTTCAACCGCGTGCTCGACGCCTCGGACTTCGCCCATGCCGCGCTGGTCTTCGCCACACCCCGCTCAGGCATCGGAATCGACGAGACCTACCTGATCGAGACGACGTTCGGCGGGGTCGAGCTTGGCGCGTTCGGCGAAATCATCCAGCCGACCGAGGTCTACGAGGACACCCGGCGCCCACCGGAATACATCGTCGGCGTAAAGCGGCTGGAGCGGCACTGGGCATCTCCTCATCTGCGCGCGATGGTATCGGGCCGGATGCTTCGCTTCCTCGATATCGATGATTACGACTATTCCATGCTGGCCGCGCTTGCCGCGCGCAACACCCATTTCTGGTTCCGCCTGCGCAGCCTGCTGTTCGGGCGCGCGCCCTCGCTCGCAGAATATGTACGCAAACGGCGTTCTTACGCCCCCGCCGAGTTCATCTGCTCCGGCTTCGTGCAGTTCGCCTTTGTCGACATGGTGCGCGAGGCGGTCGAGCGCGGGCAAATACCGAGGGACATCGCCGAGGACGTCTGGCGCGATGTGCTCTTTGCCGACTGGATCGGACAGGACACGACGATGGAAGACCTCATGGGGGTGCGCCCGATCGAGCTTGCGCGCAGCGACCGGCTTGACTGGAAATACCTGATCTATGGCGGCGAGGTGCACAAGGTTGAGCGCACCGAGCAGGTTGACGACCTGCTGGCGCGCATCCGCGAACAACACAAACAGCGCGCAATTCGCGACGCCTGACCTGCCAGCAGGCGCGACAACGGGCCACGGCTACGCGCGCGCCTTCATCCTCCACGCTTGACCTTCGCGCCACGGCGACGCACACGAGACCTAAAGTCATGACCGACCATCTGAACATCGCCCTGGCGCAGCTGAACCCGACCGTCGGTGATATCGTTGGCAACGCTGCGCGTGCCCGTGCCGCACGCGCAGAAGCCGCAGAGGCGGGGGCCGATCTCGTCTGTTTCCCGGAACTGTTCATCTGCGGCTATCCGCCGGAGGACCTGATCCTGAAGCCGGCCTTTATCAGCGCGGCCCGTGAGGCTGTCGAGGCGCTCGCGGCGGAGACTGCCGATGGCGGCCCGGCGATCCTGATCGGCACGCCCTGGCCGGGCGAGGACAAGCCGCATAACAGCGTCGCGCTGCTCGATGACGGCGCGGTGCGCGATGTCCGCCACAAGGTCGAATTGCCGAATTACGGCGTCTTCGACGAGAAGCGCATCTTCGCGCCCGGCGAAATGCCCGGACCGATCAGCTTCCGTGGCGTGCGCATCGGCGTACCGGTCTGCGAGGATATCTGGATCGAGGATGTATGCGAGTGCCTGGCCGAGACCGGCGCGGAACTGCTGATCGTCCCGAACGGCTCGCCATTCACGCTCACGAAACAGGCAGCCCGGCAGGATGTCGCTGTCGCGCGGGTGGCGGAGACCGGCCTGCCGCTTGCGTATCTCAACCAGATTGGCGGACAGGACGAGCTGGTGTTCGACGGCGCATCCTTCGTCCTGAACGCGGGCGGCGCGCTCGCAGTGCAGATGCCGGACTGGCGCGAATACGTGGCGATCACGCAGTGGCAACGCGGGGCCGATGGATGGACCTGCGCGCCGGGGGCGCGCGCGGTGCTTTGCACGGGCGATGCGGCCGCTTATCAGGCGAGCGTTCTGGGCCTGCAGGATTATGTAGGCAAGAACGGCTTTCCCGGCGTTGTGCTAGGCTTGTCGGGCGGTATCGACTCCGCGCTGTGCGCTGCCATCGCTGTCGATGCGTTGGGGCCGGAGCGGGTGCACTGCATCATGCTGCCTTACAAATACACCTCCGATATCAGCCGCTCCGACGCGGCGTCCTGCGCCGAGGCGCTCGGCGTGCGCTATGATACCGTGCCGATCTCTGCGCCGGTCGAGGGCTTCATCACGGCGCTGGAAGCGGTACTCGACGGCGGCGGCCACGGCGTCACGATCGAGAACCTGCAATCGCGCACGCGCGGCACCATCCTCATGGCGGTGTCCAACGAGACCGGCGCGATGG
>CAZYYQ010000212.1:0-3092 GCA_964651275.1 uncultured Hyphomicrobiaceae bacterium
TCGATGGAGGTGGATATCAGCGCGGAGGCGATCGGCAAGCGGGACGACTGGCTGGAAATCCTCGGCTGCGGCATGGTGCATCCCAACGTGCTGCGCGGCGTCGGGCTGGACCCGGCGAAATATCAGGGCTTCGCGTTCGGCATGGGGCTGGACCGTATCACCATGCTGAAATACGGCATTCCCGATCTGCGCACGATGTTCGCCAGCGACCTGCGCTGGCTGCGCCATTATGGCTTCTCCATGCTCGACACGCCGACGCTGGCCGGAGGCCTGAGCCAATGAAATTCACGCTCTCCTGGCTGAAGGACCACCTGCAGACCGAAGCCAGCCTCGACGACATCCGCCGCACGCTGGACCTGATCGGCCTGGAGGTCGAGGAGATCGCCGACCCAGCGGAGAAGCTCGCGCCGTTCACGATCGCGCGCGTGCTGGAAGCGGAAAAACACCCCAATGCCGACAAGCTGAAGGTCTGCAAGGTCGACACCGGCAAGGAAACCGTCGAGGTGGTGTGCGGCGCGCCGAACGCGCGCGCCGGCATGATCGGCGTATTCGCGCCGCCGGGGACGTATATTCCGGGGACCGGCATCACGCTGACCAAGGCGGCGATCCGCGGCGTCGAATCCGCCGGGATGCTGTGCTCGGAGCGCGAGTTGCAGCTTTCCGATGAGCACGCGGGCATCATCGAACTTCCCGAAAAGCTGGCCGCGCAGGTTGGCGAGCCTTATGCCGCGGCGATGGGCCTCGACGATCCGGTGATCGACATTGCGATCACGCCGAACCGGCCCGATTGCCTCGGCGTGCGCGGCGTGGCGCGCGATCTGGCCGCGGCGGGGATCGGCAAGCTCAAGCGCGCCGACCGCGGCTATGAAGACGAAGGCGAATTCGACTGCCCGGTCGAGATTGATCTCGATTTCCAGCCGGACACCGCTGATGCCTGCCCTGTGTTCACGGGCCGTCTGATCCGCGGCGTCAAGAACGGACCGAGCCCGGAATGGCTGCAGAAGCGCCTGCGCGCGGTTGGGCTGCGCCCGATCAACGCGCTTGTCGATGTGACCAACTATATCTCCTACGACCGCGCGCGGCCGCTGCACGTCTACGACGCGGACAAGCTGCGCGGCCCGATCCGCGCAAGGCTCGGCAATGAGGGCGAGACCTTTCTGGCGCTCGACGACGCCGAATACGAAGTCGATGACACGATGTGCGTCATTGCCGACGACAAGGCAGTGCTTGGCCTCGGCGGCGTGATCGGCGGCGCGGACACCGGATGCACGGAGGCCACGACGAACGTCTTCATCGAATCAGCCTATTTCGATCCGGTGCGCACCGCCATGACCGGGCGCAAGACCGGTGTGCTGTCCGACGCGCGTTTCCGCTTCGAGAGGGGCATCGACCCGACCTCGAACACAATGGGCGCAAACCTCGCAACCGCCATGATCCTGAAGTTCTGCGGGGGTGAGCCCAGCCGGCTGAAGCAGGCGGGCGGCACGCCACCGCCGCCCGGCCCGATCACATTCGATACACGCGAAGTCAAGCGGCTGACGGGCGTCGACCTGAAGTCTGCGCAGATCATCAAGACGCTGACAAAGCTCGGTTTCAAGACCGAAGGGCAAGAGCCGGCCCTCCAGGTGGAGGCCCCCGGATGGCGGCCAGACATCAGCGGGAGCGCCGACCTCGTTGAAGAGGTTATCCGCATCTACGGCGTCAACCGGGTGCCGTCTACGCCGCTGCCGCAGCTTTCCGGCGTCGCGAAGCCGGTGCTCACGGTGGAACAGCGCCGGGTGTCGCGGGCGCGCAGGCTTTTGGCCGCGCGCGGCATGGCCGAGGCGGTGAACTGGGCGTTTATCCCCAAGGCGCAGGCAGAGATGTTCGGCGGCGGCGCGCGAGAACTGGAACTCGCCAACCCGATTTCCACCGACATGTCCGACATGCGCCCGAGCCTGCTGCCGGGGCTGCTCGCCGCGGCGCGCAACAACGCCAATCGGGGTTTTCGCGACTGCGCGGTATTCGAGATGGGCAACACCTATCGCGGCGACGGGCCGGAGGACCAGGTCATGCGCGTGGCGGGCGTGCGCACGGGCACGGCGCGGCACGAGGGCGCGGGACGGCACTGGGATGGGTCCGGCGCACCGGTGTCGTGGGCGGACGCGAAGGCGGATGCGCTGGCGCTGTTGCAGGCGCTGGGGGTGGCGCCGGAGAGCGTGCAGTTTTCGCGCGATGTACCGGACTGGTACCATCCCGGCCAGTCAGCGGCGATCCAGCTTGGGCCGAAGACGCGGCTGGGTTGCTTCGGCCCGGTCCACCCGCTGGTTGCGCGCAAGCTAGGCGTGGCGCTTCCGGCGGTGATGTTCGAGATCGATCTGAAGGCGCTGCCGGAGCGGCGTCGCAAAGGGACGCAGCGCCCGCCTCTTCAGATGAGCGACCTGCAACCGGTAACGCGCGATTTCGCCTTTGAGCTGGACCGGGATGTGCCTGCGGGCGATGTGCTGCGCGCGGCGCGTGCTGCCGACAAGGCGCTGATCGCGGGAGCCGATATTTTCGATGTCTATGAAGGCGAAAATGTCGGCGCGGGGCGCAAGTCGCTTGCCTTGGAAGTACGGCTCCAGCCGCAGGACAAGACGCTCACCGACGGCGAGATCGATGCGGTGTCCGCGAAGATTATCGCGGCGGTGAAGAAGGCGACGGGCGGCGTGATCCGCAAATGACCCGTCAGCACGGCGGCTGGACAGCGGGCGATTGTTACGGTTGTGGTCGATCTGGGCGCGGGGTTTCTTGCTGGCGCGCGTTCTTGACCGAAAACCGGTTCTCATCCCGGATTACGTCGGGGACGGGCTTTTTCCGTAACGCGCTTTTGACGCGCGATTTGTCCGAAAACCGGCCTCCACTTTTCGGATCCCGCTTCTACCGCTCGCAGGTGCGCACACCGAGCAGCGCGTAGGCCGGGCAGATGCTGAGGATCGCGGTGGCGAGCAGCACGAAGCCGGCGATGCCGAGCACCCAGTCCCAAGGCGCGGCCAGCCCGCCGAGATAGCCAAGCCCCAGCGCAAGCAGCACGACGCCGGCCACGGCACGAAGGATGCGATCGAAGCGTCCGA
>CAZYYQ010000213.1:0-3072 GCA_964651275.1 uncultured Hyphomicrobiaceae bacterium
CGGGACGGCGCGCTGCCGTGGCGGCTGTCGTCGGACCTCAAGCTGTTCAAGCGCCTGACCATGGGCAAGCCGCTGATCATGGGCCGACGGACGTTTCAGTCCATCGGTCAGCCGCTTCCAGGGCGCGACAACATCGTGATTTCACGCAATCGCAACTTCGCGCCGGAGAGCGTCGATGTCGCCCCGAACCCGGATGCGGCGCTATGGCTCGCACGCGGCTTTGCGCGAGCGCGCGGCGCGGAGGAGATCATGGTGATCGGGGGCGCGGAAATCTTCGAGGCATTCCTGCCGCAGACCTCGCGCATCTACCTAACCCGCGTTCATGCCCGGCTTGCCGGCGACACCCACTTCCCCGCGATCCCGCCGGAGGAATGGCGCGTCACCCTGAGCGAACATTATGGCGCGGGCGCGCGCGACGAATATGACTTCACCTTCGAGATTCTCGACCGCGTGGCGGGTTAGCCAGACCTTTCGAGGACCAACGCATACCGCTCCGCGCCTACGCTCTCCAGCGCCTCGCGCACCGCGCCCCAGATCTTGCGGTCGTCGTCTTCGGTGCGCACGGTGATGATCCACCGCGCGATCAGCGCGCCAAGGCCGAAAAGCAGGATCGCCCCTACCGTGGTCGACATGATCAGCGTACCGGGATCGAGGACCCGTTCGGCTTCCGGCACGAACTGCCAAGCCAGCGCAGCAAACAGCGCTGGGAGCGTCGCCACCACGCCGAAGCCGAAGGCCGTGCGCAGGTCGGGCTCACCTCGCAGCCGGGGCAGCACATGGGACATGCGTGCGACGGTGCCGGTGGACTGGTTGACGACGCAGATGCAGTGCGTGTTGCCTTGCGGCTTGTCCTCGGGCGCGACCCAGACGATGGTTACCTTGTGGCCATCCTTCAGGGACAAGCCGGGGCTGCTCAGGCTGACATCGATGGCCGGACCGTCATCCTGCTGCAGCGCGAATTGCAGGTGCTCCACGACGCGCTCGGCCACGACCACGCCACCTTTCGCGTGCGCCGGTTCGCCGGACGAATTTGCGAAGGCCTCTAGCCACGACTTGAGGCGCGTTACGGTTCCCGTTGCCGCCCAAGCCTGAAATTCAGCCATCCCGTCCTTTCCGAGCGATTAGCCGTTGCGACCGGCCTTTCAGAGCCTGCGAGGTCACGCCGCTTCGGTGAGTTCGCGGCCTCGCGTGTCCCGCAGGAACAGCCCCCCGATCACGATGCTGATGAGCGCCACGATGATCGGATACCACAATCCGTTATAGATGTTGCCCGTCGCCGCCACCGCCGCGGTGGATAATAGCGGCAGCATTCCGCCGAACCAGCCATTGCCGATATGATAGGGCAGCGAGACGGAGGTATAGCGGATCTGTGTGGGGAACATCTCCACCAGCAGCGCGGCGATCGGCGCGTAGACCATGGCGACGTAGCTCATCATCACGACGATGATGAACACAGCGAGGGGCAGGTTGATCTGCGCGGGGTTGGCTCGTTCGGGGAAACCGGCGTCGCGCAGCGCCTCGACGACGGCTTCACCGGCACGGTCGCGGCGCCAGTTCTCAATCGGGATTGGCGTGGCCCCGGACACCGTGATGGTCTGCGGCGCGCCCGGAGCGGTTTCCACGATGTTGAACGATACGCCCCTGTCGGTGAGGAAGTCGCGCGCCTTGTCACAATCCGTGAAATCGGACCACGGCCCGACGAAGATATGGATGTTGCACTGCGCCGGGTCGGCCGCGAGCGTGACCTCGGTGCGCTCCTGGAACGCGACCAGCGCCGGATTGGTCGCCTGCGCGAGCATCTGGAATAGCGGGAAATAGGTCAGCGCGGCGAGTATGCATCCCGCCATGATGACCTGCTTGCGGCCTATCCGGTCCGACAGCCAGCCGAAAATCAGGAACAATGGCAGGCTGATAAGCAGCGCCGAGATCATGATGCCGTAGGCGATCAGGTAATCGACCTTCATCGTGATCTGCAGGAAGAACAGCGCATAGAATTGCCCCGTGTACCAGATCACGCCTTGCCCGGCGGCGGCGCCGAGCAGGACAATTAGTGCGTTCCTGTTGTTTGGATAGCGGAAAAAGGAATCGAAGATCGGGCGCTTTGTGGCCAGCCCGCGTGACTTGATATACTGGAACAGCGGCGACTCGTTCAGGCGCAGCCGAATGTAGATCGAGAGCACAAGCAGCACGAGCGAGAGCAGGAACGGAATACGCCATCCCCACTGTGCGAAATCGTCCTCCGCGATGGCGATGCGGCAAAACAGTATGACCAGCAGCGAGAGCAGAAAGCCGCCCGTCGCGGTGGTCTGGATCAGGCTGGTGACATAGCCTCGATGCTCGCTGACGGTGTGTTCAGCGACATAGGTCACCGCGCCGCCGTATTCTCCTCCAAGCGCCAGACCCTGTGTAATGCGCAGCGTTATCAACAACAGCGGCGCAAGCCAGCCGATCTGCTCGAAGGTCGGGAGCAGACCGACGGCGAAGGTCGCCACACCCATCAGCAGGATCGTGACGAGGAACACGTATTTGCGCCCGATGGTATCGCCGAAGCGCCCGAAGATCAGTGCGCCGAATGGCCGGACGATGAACCCGGCGGCATAGGTCGCGAAGGCGGCAAGCAGCGCCGCGGTGTCGTTGCCAGGCGGAAAGAAGAGGACTGCAAAGAACGGGGCAAGCGTGGCGTAGAGGAAAAAGTCATACCATTCAAAAACCGTTCCGAGGGAAGAAGCGAAGGTGACTCTTCGCAACTCTTTCGGGCGTATATGAATGATGTCCGGGACACCTTGGTGCCTGGTACGTATGACGTGAACCACGGACGCCCCTCCCAAAAAACTTTATCGTTTTTAGAGCAAGTGGTTTTTTGACACCGGAATGCCATGGCGGCGCAAACCGGTCACAAGTCAGGCATGAGTTGTATACCAATAAATCAGAAATATGGCTGCTTTCACCTTACAGGAAAACTTCAGCGCCGTGTCTTTCCTTTTCGCGAGGTGGTATCCGTCATGCGCGGGGCAGAACCTCTTCAACCGCCTCCGCCGTCGCCCCCACGATCTCATCGGCCTCGCCGCGCGT
>CAZYYQ010000214.1:0-3038 GCA_964651275.1 uncultured Hyphomicrobiaceae bacterium
CGGGCTGGCCTGGGTGCTGGTGATGCTGACGCTGGCGTTCCGCAACCGGATGATCCGGGCGTATCAGCGGCGTTTTCCGGGGTATGTGGAGCCGGGCGAGGCCGCGGCGGAGTGATCGCTGGGTGGGTTCAGTTGCGATGCTGTCTCAGTCACAATCCAGTGTAGGTATGGGGGAGAAAGGCTGGACCATTGTCCAAAACATCGAGGGATGACTTCCCGCAATCCGTTGTCCAGATTCTGGCAAAGCGTGCCGCTTATAGGTGCTCGAACCCAGATTGCAGGAAACCGACAAGCGGACCCGCCTCTAATCAAGAAAAAGCGGTGAACGTCGGAGTCGCTGCTCACATCACTGCGGCAGCACCTGGCGGAAGCAGGTACGACCCATCCCTCTCAGCGGACAGCAGGGCTGCTATCGAAAACGGAATATGGTTATGCCAGCAATGCAGTAGATTGATTGACGCGGATCATACCGCTTACCCTGTAAACACCCTGTTGGAATGGAAGCAGTTTGCTGAAGCGGTGGCGTTTCTTGAACTGCGTGGTTTCGATGTGGTGAAGGGGAGAAACTTCGCTTCGCTGGAAAAGAAGATGCCTGAACTTGTTAACGAGATGCGCGACGACCTCAGAAGAAATAACTTTACGCGAGAGATATTAGTGCTTTCAAGAAAATGGTCATATAACGCTGGAAGAAAGCCATTCTTTGTGTATTATTTTGAAGATCACAGCGATATTTTGTCAAAACTAAAAATATGTGAGCACTATGGTGCTATACGCGATGCCCGGTTCAACGATGTGGATAGATACGATTTCACAGAAGAATTTGTGGAGTACCTTTTGGGCGAATACTGACCTTCACTTGTCTGGCAATCCGCCTCGCACATCAAGCGTCGGACCTTGGCAGCAACGACAGTTTTCCCCGCTTGTTAACCATCCGCGCGCGTGCTTGTGATTAGAATGGCGGTTCGCCGCGATGCCAGAGGCCGCGCGGCGGCGGCCATCCGTGTCAGTTTTTGTCAGCGTTGAGTGCGTTCATGCGTGTTTGTGATTCTTCTCCTTCTGCGTCTCGTCCCCGTGCTGATCTCGATGGCGTCCTCGATCAGATCACCCACGACGACTGCCTCGCCGCGCTCTCCCGACTGCCAGAAGCCAGCGTCGATCTGGTCTTCGCCGACCCGCCCTACAACCTCCAACTCGACGGCGACCTGCTGCGCCCGAACAACACGCGCGTCGACGGCGTCCATCAGGACTGGGACCGCTTCGACGATCTCGCCGCTTATGACCGCTTCACGCGCGCGTGGCTGGCCGCCTGCCGCCGGGTGCTCAAGCCGGACGGCGCGCTATGGGTGATCGGCTCGTATCACAACATCTTCCGCGTCGGCGCGGCACTTCAGGATGCGGGCTTCTGGCTGCTCAACGATGTCATCTGGCGCAAGACCAACCCGATGCCGAACTTCCGCGGGCGGCGCTTCACCAACGCGCATGAGACGCTGATCTGGGCGGCGCGGGGGCCCCGCAGCCGCTACACCTTCAACTATGATTCGATGAAAGCCTTCAACGACGACCTGCAAATGCGCTCGGACTGGCTGCTGCCGATCTGCTCCGGGCCGGAGCGGCTGAAGGACGACACCGGGCGCAAGGCGCACCCCACGCAAAAGCCGGAAGGCTTGTTGCATCGCGTGCTGCTGGCGACCAGCCGGCCCGGCGATGTCGTGCTCGACCCCTTCGCGGGCACCGGCACAACCTGCGCAGCCGCCCGGCGCCTCGGGCGGCGCTTTATCGGCATAGAGCGGGACGATGATTACGTGAAGGCGGCGCGCGCGCGTATTGCGGAGGTGACGCGGCTGTCACCGCAGGACCTGGAGACGCTGAAGCCAAAACGCGAAGCCCCGCGCATTCCCTTCGGCGCGCTCGTCGAGAGCGGCCTCGTCACGCCCGGCACCCCGCTGTACGACGCGCGCGCGACCATCAAGGCGCAGGTGCGCGCGGACGGCACGCTGGCCTGCGCCGGCGCGCAAGGCTCGATCCACAAGATCGGCGCGCAGGTGCAGGGCCGCGCGGCCTGCAACGGCTGGACCTTCTGGCATTTTCGCGACGGGGCTGATCTCCGCCCCATCGACGTTCTGCGTGAGCGTCTGCGCGCTCGCCTAGAGAACGGCGCGGAGAGCGCGCCGTGAGCGAGGAGCGGCTGAACGCGCGCGCCGACTGGGCGTTTGTGCTGCGCGACATCTACGAATGCTATCGCACCGGATCGGCCGGCGGTAGCCCGCGTATCCGCACCCATCAGCGCCACGTCCGCGAGCGCCTGAGCCGGACGCTCAAGACCAACCCGCCGTTCCGCTTCTCCGAGCCGTTATCGCTGCCTGTCTGCCGTTTCCTGCCGCGCGCGCTGAGCCGCGGCGAGCAGCCGCCGGTTGCGCAGCTTGTGCGCTCGATCGCAACCGTCGTGCCGCTGCTGTCATGGCGTCACGGTTATGACCGGATGCCGCGCGCGCTCGCGGACAAATATGCCTATGCCGAGATCATGGGGCCGGGCGGGCCGGTGGTGTCGGATGAGCTCATCGTCGGGCTGGTGCTGTTCGCGCCGCGCACGGTCTACCCAACCCATCGGCATACGGGCATTACCGAATCCTACATCTGCCTGAGCGGCGCGGTCTCGCAGAACGACGCGGGTGTCTACGCGCCCGGCTCTATGATCTTCAATCCGCCCGCGCACATGCACCGCATCACCACCGCCGACCGCGAGCCGAGCCTGCTGGCCTATTGCTGGGTCGGCCCGCCGGAGGAGTTGCGGCACCAGGAGATGGCGTTCTCGCGCGCTCGTGTGTCAGGCGCTGCCAGAGCCAGAAGCTAGTGCATCGACGCATTCATTCGCTTCACCGAGCAGCGAGTCCGAGGGCGAATGAATGCGTCAAAGATGCACTAGCAAGATATTGTTTCTAGTGCAGTTTCCGACACAGACACTTGAAGGCGAGCGTGCTGCAAGCGTGGATCAGGTGTCTGTGTCACTGCACTAGAGCATTTTCAGCAAGAGTGGGTTC
>CAZYYQ010000215.1:0-3035 GCA_964651275.1 uncultured Hyphomicrobiaceae bacterium
ACGAAATCCGTGGTGCCTCGCTGGTGGGATACATCAGTCATGCCGTGCGTTCTCCCCTCGGAAGACGGAAAAGAGCTCATCTGTATGGCGGCCTCGGCACATTGACTCAAGCCAAGCACTATGTATTATTCACTATATAGAGACTTAAGAGTCTAATCGCAAATAATGAGCAGTCGCACTGCAAGGGAGGAATCCGATGTTGCACAGAGTGAGCGCGGCCATGGCCGCAACCGTCATCGCCATTGCCATGGGGTTTGGCGCCACAGCCGCGCATGCGGCTGAACGGCTTTCCATCTCCACATGGGGCAGCCCGCAGCATTATCAGGTCACCGAGTTCGTCCCCATGTTCGAGAAGCTGCTCGCCGAAAAGAGCAATGGCGAGATCAGGACCCGATCTTTCTCGGGCGGCGAGATGGTCAAGCAGCAATTCGTGTCGACTGCGGTGCCGCAGGGCACCGTCGACATTTCTCTGACTACGCTCGACAACTGGTCGGGCCGCATCTCGGATGTCTCGATTCTCACCACCCCGCTGTGGACCAAGTCCATGTCCTGGACGAGGGACAATCTTGAGCCGGGTAACCCCATCTTTGATTATTTCGACGCCAAGCTGCGTGACGAAGGCGCAATCATCATCGCCATGTTCGACATCGGCCCCCCCGTTGTTTCGACCAGCTTCGAGATCACCG
The DNA here is from genome assembly GCA_964651275.1 of uncultured Hyphomicrobiaceae bacterium. Lineage (GTDB taxonomy): Bacteria > Pseudomonadota > Alphaproteobacteria > Rhizobiales > Rhodomicrobiaceae > Dichotomicrobium. The sequence continues at coordinate 687 of CAZYYQ010000215.1, forward strand.
GCCCTGAATCCTTCGAGGGCAAGTCGATCCGGGTCTATTCCAAGGGCTCCGGCCTGATCATGGAGGCGCTCGGCGCGGCGCCAACGATTATCGGTGTGGGTGACGTTTATTCGGCCCTGCAGCGCGGCACGGTAGACGGCGCGATGGGAGGCCTCGGCGGCGCGGTGGGCCTGAAGCATTACGAAGTGACCAGCCACATGTTCGTGCCGAACGGTGTCCTCGGCACGCTGATCCACGCCTATGTCATGAACAAGGATCGTTTCGAGGCTCTGTCACCCGACCTTCAGAAGACAGTGATGGAAGCGGCGGACGAGGCGCGCGATCATATGCAGCAGGCTGCGATCGACAAGTATGACAGCCTGCTCGATACCGTGCGCGACGCGGGCAACACCGTCACGGTTGTCGAACAGGGAGGCGAGATGTGGAACACTTTCGCCGCGAAGCTGGAGCCGCTGACCGCCCAGGCGCGCAAGGACTATTCCTCCGAGGTCGTGAGCCTGCTCGCGGCTGATTAACCCACTGCGCGGCGCGGCCGGCAAGGACGCCGGCTGCGCCACTGATCCCTTCATCTCGTTTCTTGAGGTCACGTCAATGCTCCGCCTCGCCGATGCGCTCGGGCGCGCGATGACAAGCGTCTCGATCGCCCTGATGCTCGTGCTGTGCATCCCGATCACTTACGAGGCGGTGGCGCGCTATTTCGGAGCGCCGACCATCTGGGTGTTCGAGACCACGCTTTATGCGTTCATCTTCCTGGGTTTTCTGGGTAATGCGCTGGCGGTGCGCTCGGGCGCACATTTCCGCGTGACGCTGCTGATCCAGGCATTTCCGCGTTACAAGCGGTTCTTCGACCTGATTGCGCATACCGCGACGCTGATCATGGCCGTGCTGATTATGACGGCGGGCAGCTATTTCGTCTGGTATTCCTACACCAACGCCATCCTCTCAGCGACGCTGCTGGAAATCCCGCTCTGGATACCTCAGCTCGCCATCCCGATCGGGGGCATCGGCCTGTTCCTCCAGACGCTCGTGGTCATGGCGCGCGGCGAGGACGAGGCCAACCTGCACATTATGGGAGAGTAAGGCGGTGTGGGCCGAGTTCGTCTACGATTACGGCGGCTATATCGCCATCTTCCTTCTGTTCTTTCTGATGGTGCTGTCGGTCCCGGTGTTCGTGGCCATGGGGCTGTCCGCCTTTGCCGCGACATTGCTGCTTGAAGACCCGTTTCTCGCCTTTCGCAGCTTCATAAACATAAGCTGGCAGGGCGCGTCGATCTTCGAGTTGATTGCGCTGCCGCTGTTCATCCTCACCGGCACCATCATGCAGCGCACGGATGCCGGACGCGACCTGTTCGCAGTGACGAAGGCATGGGCGGGCGGGGTGCCGAACTCGCTCGGCGTGGCGACAATTATCGCGTGCGGGATTTTTGCCGCGATCTCAGGGTCGAGCGTCGCCACAGCGGCGACGGTGGGGCTGGTCGCTATCCCGCTGCTGCTGGAAGAGGGCTACGGCGAGCGGCGAGCCGGCGGGTTTGTCGCCGGCGGTGGCACACTTGGCATCGTCATCCCGCCATCAATCCCGTTGATCCTCTACGGCGTCATCACCGAGACGTCCATTGGCCAGCTCTTCATCGCTGGCGTGGTGCCCGGCGTGATCATGATGACGCTGTTTACCCTCTATGTCTTTACATCCCGCCCGCGCGTTACCGTCCAACGCCAGATCGACTTTGCGGAGCAGATGGCGACCACGCGCCGGGCCATTGGCGTGGTGATCCTGCCTGTCGTAATTATCGTGGCGATCTATACCGGTGTATTTACGCCCACAGAGGTCGGGGCCCTATCAGTGCTTTATGTCACTGGCCTCGGTCTGCTTCAGAGCCGACTCGACCGCACCAAGCTGATCGCCGCCGCCCGCTCTGCAACCGTCACGACCTCGATGCTGTTCATGCTGATCGTGTTCGGCCAATACTTTGCGCATTTCCTCACCTTCGAGCAGGTTCCGCAGTCCATCGCCCGCGCCATCATCGAGAACGCCAGCGGTATCTGGGCCGTCACGCTGATGATCCTGACCTACATCGTTCTGGGGATGTTTCTCGAAAGCGCGGCGATGCTGTTGATTTCGATTCCCATTTTCTTCCCTGTCGCTCAGCAGCTTGGCATGGACCCGCTGGTTTTTGGTATCTTCGCGGTCATCGCGATGGAGATCGCGCAGATTTCCCCGCCCATCGGCGTCAACCTTTTCACAATCAACGGTATTTCGCGGATCGGTCTATGGACGCTGGCACGCGGCGCGCTGCCGTTCCTGCTGATCCAGATCGTAATGCTGTATCTGGTTTATCTGTGGCCGGACCT
>CAZYYQ010000216.1:0-3010 GCA_964651275.1 uncultured Hyphomicrobiaceae bacterium
GACCGCTACCGCGAAATCTCGTCGTGCTCGGTCTGCGGGGATTTCCAGGCGCGGCGCATGAACGCACGCTTCCGCGCCGGCGAAAAGGACTTGCAATTCGTCCACACGCTGAACGGCTCCGGCCTCGCGGTTGGGCGCACGATGGTTGCGATCCTGGAAAATTATCAGGATGAAGATGGGTCCGTGCGTGTGCCAGAGGCGTTACAGCCCTATATGAATGGCCGGACACGAATCGAAGCGGCCTGAGCCACGCACCCGCCGGAGACTGAATGCGCATTCTGCTGACCAATGACGACGGCGTAAACGCGCCGGGCCTCGACGTGCTGCAATCCATCGCGGGCGCGCTCAGCGATGATGTCTGGGTCGTCGCGCCCGAAACCGACCAGTCCGGCTCGGCGCATTCGCTGACGCTGCACGAGCCGATGCGGATGCGCAAGCTGAGCGACCGCGTCTACGCCGTGAAGGGCACGCCGACCGACTGCGTGATTATGGGGGTGCGTTTCCTGCTGAGCGACCACCGGCCGGATCTGATCCTGTCCGGCGTCAACTCCGGCCACAACATCGCGGATGACGTGACCTATAGCGGGACCATCGCCGGCGCCATCGAGGGCACGCTGCTCGGCATCCCCTCCATTGCGCTAAGCCAGTCGCTCAACCACCGCGCGCGCGACCTGGCCCATTGGGAGACCCCAATGGAACTCGGCCCCGGGCTGATCAAGCGGCTGTTGGAAATCGGCTGGCCCAAGGGCGTCCTGCTGAATGTCAACTTCCCCGACCGCGACCCGGACGATACCGGCGAGATCGTCATCACGCAGCAGGGCAAGCGCGACGCCGACTTTCTCCAGATCGAGGACCGGATGGACACGCGCGGCACGCCCTATTACTGGCTCGGCTTCAAGGAACGGCTGTCGCCGCCGGGCAGCGGCACCGATCTCCGCGCCATCCAGCTTGGTCATATCTCCGTCACCGCGCTAAACGTCAACATGACGGATCAGCCGACCACCGAGCGGCTGCGCGCGGCCTTTGGCGGCGGAGACTTGTGAGGACGCTCAAGGCGGAACTGGACTATTGGCTTCCCGAGGAAACGGCGCATGAGTGACGCGCTGACCCGCATGGAACTGATCCTGAACCTGCGCCGGCGCGGGATCACCAATGTGCGCGTGCTCGGCGCTTTCGAGAAGGTGCCGCGCGAGATGTTCGTGCCAGCCGATTTCGCCGAAGACGCATACGGCGACACCGCTTTGCCGATTGCCTGCGGTCAGACCATCTCTCAGCCCTTCATCGTCGCCTATATGAGCGAAAAGCTCGGCCCCGATCCGGATCGCGCCGTGCTGGAGATCGGCACCGGCTCGGGCTACCAGACCGCGATCCTCGCCCATCTGTTCCGCGAGGTGTTCACGCTGGAATATCACGAGCCGCTGCTGCGCGCCGCCGATGCGCGTTTCCAGGCGCTGGGCCTCAAGAACATTACCGCGATGGTCGGCGACGGCTGGGAGGGCTGGCCGGATGGCGGAGAGTGCGAACGGATTATCGTAACGGCCGCTGCACCAGAAGTGCCACCGGCACTGATTGACCAACTCGCCGAGGGTGGGCGCATGATCATTCCCCTTGCGATGCCGGGGGAAGGCCAGTTCCTGACCGAAGTCACTCGCGACCGCGCGGGGCTGCATTACAATCGGCTGCTGCGCGTACAGTTCGTCCCGATGTTGCGGGACCACACCGCCGGGCATTGAGGGCCCGATCCGGCACAAAAGTTCACATCCGCTTAAGCCGAATTTAACCAATCGCCGCTTTACTGACATCCTGTCATGGAGTGCGGCGATGAGTGGAGTTTCGTTCCAGTTGCGTCCGGTAGCGCGCGTTACGCGCAGCCCCCGCGATCATGCGTTCAAGATGAGTGGCACCACCCCTGCCCTTCGCTGGGTCAGCATGGCGGCGCTGGCGCTCGCGCTTGCGGGTTGCAGTCAGGAGAGCTCGCGCTTCGATTATACCCCGCGCGAGGCCCGCGCCGCGGATTTTCGCGACGAATCCCGAATCCTCCGGCATGAAGACGTGCGCTCGTGGCGATATTCGGCGCGCCGCGAACTCAGCGATCAGGACAGGCGCTACACACAGCCCCGCTATCGCGACGAGGTGACCGGCGGTCTACCGCCGGAGGATGCCGGCCACGAGCCGATGAGCGCGCGCGTAGATGAGCGCAGGCGCGATCGCGGCTGGCGTGAGCGCTCGCGCGAGCCGAATGTCGAGCGCCCGCGCAGCGCAAGTCGCGAGACGCACGAGGTGCAGCGCGGCGAAACCCTGTTCAGCATTTCCCGGCAATATGGCGTCGACGTAAACACGCTGGCGCGGGCGAACGATCTCAGCGATCCCAGCGTCATACGTATCGGCCAGGAACTGGCGATCCCGCGCGCGGGTGCACCGCGTCAAGTCACGCGCCGCGAAAGCCGCTATTCCGACGCTCGCAGCCGGCGATCCGCGCGTGGCGAACTCTATTCAGACCCGTTGCTCCGGGATCGCGAGCGCGGCCGTCGAGAGCCGTCGCGCCGGACGGCGGAGCGCCCGCGTCGTGAGCGCAGCCGAGATGAATCCCGACCCGACGAAACCCGCGAGGCGCGGCGGCAGGCGCGCATCAGCAGCGCACCGCCGCGCAGGACAGAACCGGCACGCAGCACGCGGCCTCCAAAACCGAGGCAGCGGCCTGACGCAGCAGATCCGACGCAAATCGCCAAGGCCGAAGTCCCTGAAGTGCGCCCGGACCGGGCCGCCTCGGCCACGTCTGGCCGCACGCAAACCGCGGATTGCCGCGGAATGATGAAAAACCCGCCGGCGCGCAGCGGCGCGAACTTCCGCCGGCCGGCGCATGGCCTCATCGTTTCGCGCTTCGGCCCGCAGTCAGACGGCCGCCGTAATGACGGCATCAACATTTCGGTGCCGCATGGCACGCCGGTGAAAGCTGCGGAAAACGGCGTGGTGGTCTATGCTGGCGACGAACTGACGGGGCTGGGCAAGC
>CAZYYQ010000217.1:0-3005 GCA_964651275.1 uncultured Hyphomicrobiaceae bacterium
ATCGGGACGCATGGCACAAAGATCAGACTCCAAAAGCCGGATGCCACGGTTTGCTGGCACCCTCGCAGCGGCACTTTTCGCCGCCGCGCTGTCGGGTGCCGCGATGGCGCAGTCGTCATCTGCACCCCCGGCGTCGGGCAGCACGCTGGAATCGCTCGTTAGTGCGCGGGTCGCGCGCAGTGAGCCCGCTCCCGACAAGCGGATGGTCAGCATAGAATTGCTTTCCGAAACCGCCGCGATCCGCCCCGGCCAGACGTTCTGGGTGGCGCTGCGCCAAAGAATCGCACCCGGCTGGCATACATATTGGGAAAATCCAGGCGACTCCGGCGAGCCGACCCGCATCGACTGGACACTACCCGACGGCTTCGAAGCATCTGATATCCACTGGCCCGCGCCGGAAGCAATCCCCGTCTCCAGCCTGATGAATTATGGCTACAAGGGCGAGGCACTGCTGCTGGTGCGGATCACACCGCCCAGGGAGATTTCCACTGAGCGGGTGCGCTTGCGCGCGCAGTCGCGCTGGTTGGTCTGCGAGGAAATCTGCATTCCCGAAGAGGGAAACGCCAGTGTCGCACTCGCCGTCGCGCCGGAAGGTGCGCCGCCGCAGCCGGGCGCCGGCGGGGAGGAAATTTCGCGTGTCTTGCGCGACCTGCCCAAGCCGGCACCATGGCCCGTCGCGTTGACCGTTGCACCAGACAAACTGGCCCTGTCCATCGCGAATGACGCCCTGCGCAAGGCGGATGTGGAAAAGCTGCGCTTCTTCCCGCGCGAGTGGGGCATGCTGGAAAATTCCGAGCCGCAGCCGTTGGCGTGGGAAGACGGCAGGCCACGGCTTACCCTGACGCGGGGCGAACTCAAGGGGCAGCCGATTGACCGGCTCGAAGGCTTGCTAGCTGTCACCGCGGCCGATGGCACCCGCCGCGCCTACGAGGTCTCGGTGAAGCCGACGCAATCCGTCTCCGAGATCCCCCCTGCCGCGAGCAGCGGAGCCACGCCTGGCGGAGCCTTGAGTCTGTGGCAAGCGGCAGGCTTCGCGCTTCTGGGCGGGCTGATCCTGAACTTCTTCCCCTGCGTCTTCCCGGTGCTTTCGATGAAGGCGATGAGCCTTGCGCGCGGCGGCCATGCGCGAGCGAATCGCAACCATGGGCTCGCCTATTTCGTCGGCGTGATGGCGAGTTTCGCCGTGCTCGCAGCGTTGCTGCTCGGGCTTCGGGCGACCGGGGCGGCGTTCGGGTGGGGCTTCCAGTTCCAGTCGCCGTGGTTCGTGCTGCTGATGGCCGCGCTGTTTTTCTCGCTCGGCCTGAGCCTCTCCGGCGTCTTTAATTTCGGCGGCGCGCTGATGGGCGTGGGCGACCACCTGACCCGTCGCGGCGGCGCATCCGGCTCGTTCTTCACGGGCGTCCTGGCAAGCATCGCCGCCACGCCTTGTACCGCGCCGTTCATGGGTGCTGCACTGGGCTACGCGATGACCCAACCGGCCATCCAATCCACCACCGTCGTCATGGTGCTGGGGTTGGGTTTCGCGCTACCCATGACCCTGTTGAGCCTGTCCGGCGCGTTCGCGCGGCTGTTGCCCAAGCCGGGGCCGTGGATGGACACGCTGAAACAGGCGCTTGCCTTCCCGCTTTATGCCTCGGCGGTGTGGCTGGTCTGGGTGCTGAGCCTCCAGACGGGCGCAAGCGGCGTTCTGGCAGCGGGCGCAGTGATGGTGGCGATCGGTTTTGCAGCCTGGCTCGTCGGCGGCTTTCGCGGTGCGCCGATGTGGCGCTACGCAGGCTCTGCCGCAATCATCGCGGTCGCTTTCATCCTGGCCGCGCCCGCGATCGAGGCCGGGCGTATCACCGCCTCCCCAGATGATCGCGGCGCAACCACAACCGGGAAAATCGGCGAGCCGTTCTCGCTCGCGCGTCTGGAAGCGCTGCGCGACGAGGGGCGGCCGGTATTCGTCAACCTGACGGCGGCGTGGTGCATAACTTGCAAGGTCAATGAGGAGGTCGCGCTCAAGTCCGAGGGCTTCCGGCAAGCTCTGGCGCGCGGCAACATCGCCTATCTCATCGGCGACTGGACCAACCAGGACCCGGAAATCTCCCGAATGCTGGAGAGGTTCGGCCGCGCCGGCGTTCCGCTTTATCTGCTCTACCCGCCGGGCGGAGGGCAGCCCGAGGTCCTGCCGCAAATACTTACGGAAGGCATGATGCTGCGCCGCTTCGCCGAGGTCAGCGAGCGCCGGACATCGCGGAAATAAACCCGCTCGCAGCCCAAAACTCCGCTTCCATCACAGAGGACGACCCATGCCAGCCAGACTGACGACGCTTCTAACAGGCGCAGCAACCCTGCTCATCGCGGCGGCCCTTGCCAGCGCCGCCGCCGCAATGCCGGAAATCGGCGCGCCCGCACCCGCCTTCACCGCCACGGACAGCCGCGGCGAGAAACATTCACTGGGCGACTTCCGCGGCAAAACGGTGATCCTGGAATGGACCAACCACGACTGCCCTTATGTGCGCAAACATTACGAAACCGGCAACATGCAGGCGCTGCAAAAGGAGGCAACCGGAAAGGGCATCGTCTGGCTGTCCGTCATCTCTTCGGCACCCGGGGCGCAAGGTCACGTCGGGCCGGAGCGCGCCGACGAACTGACCGAGACGCGCGACGCTGCCCCGACCGCGGTGCTGCTCGACCCTGAAGGAGAGATCGGCAAGGCCTATGACGCGCGCACCACGCCGCACATGTACGTCATCGACCCTGAGGGCACACTCGTGTATATGGGCGCGATCGACGACCGCCCGACCGCACGGCACAGCGACGTCGAGGGCGCGCGCAACTATGTGCGAGAGGCGCTGAGTGCGCTGGCAGAAGGCGAGACGTTGAGCCAACCGGTGACGCGCGCATATGGCTGCTCGGTGAAATACGGTAGCTGACACTACGCCTTTCGCGCCCAAGAACTTGAGGAAGAGCAGACATTGGCGAAGGCGGGAAACAAGACTGTCCCGACAGATGTCTCGCCT
>CAZYYQ010000218.1:0-2991 GCA_964651275.1 uncultured Hyphomicrobiaceae bacterium
CGTGGTTCGTGCTGCTGGCCTTGCATCAAACATTGTTCGGCGTTTCGCCGCTGCCAATGAATTGAGTTTTTCGTTTTGGGCATGACAATGCAAGGCAATAGGCCTATCCCTGTCGTGCATTCTGAAGAAAAGGAGCCGGTCCGTGAACGATAGCAATCAGCCCGCAGCCGCACTCACAAAAACCGAGGGCCGGGGACGGCTCTATGACAGCATCGTTGAGACGGTCGGCAATACGCCATGCGTCAGGATAAACCGCCTCGCGCCTGAGGGCGTTCGGCTCTACGTCAAGGCTGAGTTCTTTAATCCGGCGGCGTCGGTCAAGGACCGGCTGGCGCTGGCCATCATCGAGCACGCCGAGGCCACCGGCGCGCTGAAACCTGGCCAGACCGTGGTGGAGGCGACGAGCGGCAACACGGGCATCGGGCTAGCCATGGTCTGCGCGGCGAAGGGCTATCCGCTGGTCGTCACGATGGCCGACAGCTTCTCCGTGGAGCGACGCAAGCTGATGCGCTTCATGGGCGCCAAGGTCGTTCTCACCCCGGCAAGCGAGCGCGCGGTCGGCATGTACCGCAAGGCGAAGGCACTGGCCGACGCAAACGGCTGGTTCTACGCTCGCCAGTTCGAGACCGAGGCTAATGCCGATATCCACGAGAACACCACCGCGCGGGAGATCATGGCCGATTTCGCTGGCGAGCGGCTCGACTGGTTCGTGACCGGCTTTGGCACCGGCGGTACGGTCACCGGTGTCGGTCGCGCGATGCGGCGCGAACGCCCGGACACGCGCATCGTGCTGAGCGAGCCAGCGAACGCGCAGATGCTGGGCAGCGGCACGCCGCAGGAGCGTGGGCCCGAGCATGCCCCGGCCGCGACTCATCCGGCGTGGACCCCGCACCCAATTCAGGGTTGGTCGCCGGATTTCATCCCGTGGGTGCTGGAAGAAGCGCGGGAGAATGGCCTTTACGACGAGCTTCGTCCGGTCGCCGGCGAGGACGGCATTCACTGGGCCCGTGAACTCGCCGCAAAAGAGGGCATCCTGACCGGCGTCAGTGGCGGCTCGACCTTCGCCATCGCGATGGACATCGCGCGCAGTGCGCCGGAAGGCAGCGTGATCCTTTGCATGCTGCCGGATACTGGCGAGCGGTACCTGTCCACCCCGCTGTTCGAGCCGTTCGGAGCGGATATGAGCGCGGAAGAACAGGCGCTCGCCGACTCGACCCCGGCTTGAACCTCGCGCCACGACCGGCCCGCCTGCCATGAGCGAAGCATATTTTGGGAGATCGGCGAAGACAATGCACGCCCGTTTTGGGCGTTTGCCACCGGCGCGTCGATATCGGGCGGCATGTTGAGCACCTGTCATGGAGCCCGGACTCAAGCCTGGAGCTATCAGGCCTCGCTCAGCGCGTAGTCCAGCGCGGCGCGCGCGTGCAGTTCGGTGGTGTCGAAGGCCGGAATTTCCAGATCATCCGGCGACAGCAGCAGCCCGACCTCCGTGCAGCCGAAGATCACCCCGTCGATGCCCTGCGGCCTTGCCTTCGCGATCACGTCCAGATAGCGTCGCTTCGACTCGGGCGAGACGATCCCTTGGCACAATTCTTCATAGATAATGTCGTGCACGGCCGTGCGACCCGCCTCATCCGGCACCGCCACGTCGATCCCTTGCCGATCCCGTAGCCGCCCCTTATAGAAATCCTGCTCCATGGTGTACCGCGTCGCCAGCAGCAGCGGCCGCGTCACTCCCGCGCTATTGATCGCGGCGGCCGTCGCATCGCCGATATGGATGAGCGGAATGCCCACGGCGGCCTGTACGTCATCGGCCATCTTGTGCATTGTATTGGTACAGATGACGATGCACTCCGCCCCGCCGTGCTCCAGCCGGCGCGCCGCTTCGACCATCGCGTCGCTCGCGCCCGCCCAGTCGCCCGCAGCCTGCAACGCCTCGATCTCCGCGAAGTCGAACGACCACAGCAGCAGTTGCGCCGAATGCAGCCCGCCGAGCCGCTCTCGCGCCATCTGATTCAACAAGCGGTAATAGATGACGGTGCTTTCCCAGCTCATCCCGCCGATCAGCCCAATGGTTTTCACGCTCATTTCCTCGTATGACGCTTGCTCAGGGAGCAAGGAACACCGTGATCGGACCAGATGATGACCGGGCGGATTCCCAAGGCTTGACAGCAATATCGAATACCGTATACGGAATACGAAAAGGACGGCACGCATGCAAATGCTTCCCAGGCAAGCCAGCGTTCTCGATACGGTGTATGCCGCGATTCGCGATGCCATCTGCGACGGTGAATTTGCGCCGGGCGCGCGCATTACGCAGGACGACATCGCCGAGCGGCTTGGCGTCTCCCGCCAGCCCGTCGTTCAGGCGATGGTGCTGCTGAAGTCGCAAGGGTTCGTGTCCGACAATGGTCGGCGCGGCCTGATCGTCACGCCGGTCAGCGCCGAGACAGTGCGGGCGATCTACGAGCTGCGCGCCGCGCTGGACGAGACCGCTGCTTCGCTCGCGGCGCAACGCGCGCACGCAGGTGATCTTGCGCGCGGATGGGAGATTCTTGCGGAAGGGGAGCGGCTGGTGGCCAGCGGCAGCATTCGCAAGCTTGTCAAATGTGATATGGCCTTTCACGAATACATCTACGAGCTATCGGGCAACCCGCTGATCCGTCCGGCGCTGGAGCCGCATCTGCACCAGCTTCGCCGCGTCATGACGGCTGTGATCGAGCGCAAGGACTACCGCACCCGGCTCTGGCGCGAACACGCGGCAATCCTCGAAGCCATCCGCGATGGTGATGGGCCAGCCGCGGGGGCGCGGGCGCGCGAACATGTCGGGGCGGCCTCGCAGAAGGTCCAGACAAGCATGGCCGGCGCTTCAGCAGCATAACAAGATACCGTGCCGGCACAGGGAGGAAACGAGAATGAGTGCTCACAGCGAAGCGCCGATCCGCATCATGCTCGCCAAGATCGGGCTGGACGGCCATGATCGCGGGATAA
>CAZYYQ010000219.1:0-2954 GCA_964651275.1 uncultured Hyphomicrobiaceae bacterium
GCGTTGAGCGCTTTTGGACGATTGAGGATGACGAGGCCGGCGCGGTTATCCTTGGAGCAAAACACGTCGCTTGTGGGCGCGCTGGCTTGGCTGTCCTGATGCGTGGTCATGAGGGCGGGACTTTTGTGGATGGTGGCGTTATACGGCTGTTCGCGCACGCCGCTCTGGTGGGCGATGCGGTCCGCGATGTCATAACACAGCGGGCAGACAAACCAAATCTTGAGGAGGCGAGCAGTGGTGCGGGTGATGATCCTTCTGGCGGTCCTGCTGTATCCGGCGGGGGCTGGGTGGGCCGAGACGCCAGACCCTATGCCGCCGTTACCGGAGAAGCGGACTGCGGCGCCTGCCTGGGGCGCGCTCGCTGGCCCGGATGCGGCGCGCATCTGGTCCCAGGAGGACATCATGACCGAGCAGCGGGCCTGCATGCAGATGCTCGCGCGCGCAGCTTACGATTTGGAGGCGGCCGGTCCAGTCCGTAAAGGACCGTGCGGCGCGCCCGCGCCGGTTCTGCTTAGCGGATTACCCGGCGATCCAGGGGTCGAGATCGTCCCGCCGGCTACGGTGACCTGCGATTTTGCCGCGACCCTGAGAGAGTGGGTGGATCGGGTGATGCAGCCCACCGCGCGCGCGCGGCTCAATGCGCCGGTCGTGCGTATCAGGCTGATGGGCTCATACAGCTGCCGCCGCCGCTACAACGCGCCCGACACACGCATCAGCCAGCATGCGCGCGCCAAGGCCATCGACATTGCGGCGTTCCAGACCGAGGACGGCCAGACAGTCTCTGTGCTGGAGCATTGGCCGGGCGAAGATGAGCGCGCCGCCTTCCTGCGGGACATTCACACCGGAGCCTGCCAGATTTTCGATACCGTGCTCGGGCCGCGCGCGAACGAAGCGCATGCCAACCATTTCCATTTCGATCTGGGTAGCGGCGGAGTATGCGAATAAGCAGTAGCGTCTGGCGAATCGGCTAGACTTCCTCCCCCGGCGCGCAGACGTGCCGGATGTTATGGCGCTAATGCATCTTTGACGCATTCATTCGCGCTCGGACTCGCTGCTCGGTGAAGCGAATGAATGCATCGATGCGCCAGCGCGCAGGGGAGGGCGAAACTGATGACGCATCAAATGCCCCGCTTTGAGGAGGCCGCTGTCCGCAAGGCGCTGCACGAAGTGTTGAGCCCCGCGCCGGCGCAGCCTGCGCAAGGCCGGCCACGCCAGCGCCTGGTTCTCATCGCGCAATCTGTCAGCGAACTGATCGGCGGGCATGCGCGGCTGATCCGCGAAGCCTGCACGCGCGGGCACGAGGTGTTCTGTTTCACGCCGCAGGATGGTGACGGGTTCCGTGCGCTGTCGGCGCTAGGGGCCGAGCCCGCTGCCCTGCCGGGCATCGGAATTGGCAAGGAAAAACATGCGGTCCGCGAACTCGCACTTGCGCTGCACAGCCTTTCGCCGGACGTGGTGATGGCCGTGTCGTGGCCGCTCGCACGCACCGGGCTTGCCGCGGCTGCGCGCGCTGAAGTGGCTCGCATCGTGGCGGCATTCCCCGAACTCGCCCTTGCACTTGCGCCTGATACGGGCGAGACGGGCATGAATGTGCGGCGCGAATGTGCAGCGCTTCTCAGCCGCTGCCATGCGGCAATCGTTCCGGGCCTGGAACGCGATCCGGTGGTGCGCGGGCGTAGTATCATCCCGCCCGATCTGGACGTGGCGTTCATTGCCGGGCCGGGCGTGGATCTGACCCGAATAGGGCATGTGCCGCTTGCGGCGCTTACCAAGGGTATGGTTTTTCTTGCGATCGCGCATCCGGGAAGCGAGCCGGGCATCGCGGTCTATTGCGAGAGCGCGCGGCGGCTGAGCGAAAAAGGCGGCAGCGCGATCTATCTAACCGTTTCGCCGCCTGGCGCGCAGCCGTCGGCTGAACTCGTTGGGCTGATGAAGGCGCATCGCGGTGTGGTGCGCTACCTGGGTCCGCGCGAGGAGATGGACCGGTTGCTGGCACGCGCGCATGCGGTGGTATTTCCCGGGGAGGAGCCCTGTCTGCCATCCGAGATCGGTCATGCGCTTGCGATTGGGCGGCCTGTCATCGCCGCTGACATGGCCGCGCGGCGGCGCGCGGTGCGCGACGGTGTGAACGGCCGGTGCGTTCCGGCGGGCGATGCCAGTGCGCTTTCCGGCGCAATGTCGGACCTGCTGCGCCGTCCGGACCTGATCCCCGGCTATGCCAAGGCAAGCCGCGCGATCGCCACTGCGGAATTTGACCTCAATGCGACCGTGGCGCGGACGCTGGCAACCCTGGGCCTGTGAGGAGCGGCTGAATGAACGATGCCAATCTGGACTATGCAGCTTTGCCGCGCGAAGCCGCCGAGGTGCTGAGCTTCTGGTTCGAGGTGCTGACGCCCGAACAGTGGTGGCGCGACCGGACGCTGGATGAGTGGATCGCCGGTCGGTTTCTCGATGTCTATCACGAGCTGCGACGCGCCGTGCCGAGCGATTGGCTGGCGTCCGCGCCGGGAGTGCTGGCGGGGGTGCTGGTGCTCGATCAGTTTCCGCGCAACATGTTTCGCGGGACGGCGGCGGCATTTGCCACGGATGCGGCGGCGCGGCGGCTGACGGATGAGGCTGTCTCTCGCGGGTTCGATGCCGGGCTGAGCGTGGATGAGCGGCTGTTTCTTTACCTGCCGTTCGAGCACAGCGAAGATGCGGCGGATCAGGCACGCGCTGTGGCGTTGATCGAGGCGCTCGGCAACCCGCACTTCACCGCGTTTGCGCTGGAGCACAAGGCGGTGATTGACCGTTTCGGGCGTTTTCCGCAGCGCAACGCGGCGCTGGTGCGGGTGTCTACTGCGGAAGAAGCCGCGTTTCTCGCTGAGGGCACCGCGAACTGGTAGTGCGAAACGAGATCAGAACGGGATTTCGTCGTCGAGGTCCTGATCGAAGCTTTCGGCGGGCTGCTTCGC
>CAZYYQ010000220.1:0-2950 GCA_964651275.1 uncultured Hyphomicrobiaceae bacterium
AGCCAGGAATATTCCTTCTCGACATCAAGCTGCGTGTAGGGCGGCTTCGGGCCGGTATAGTTCAGCGCGGTCTCGCCAGCGAACGGGTGCAGCCCGGTATCCTTGCCGACCGAATAGTCATACCACGAGTGCGAGACGAATTCCTGAATCTGGTTTTCATCATAAAGGTCGATCGGGATCACGTTTGACACGTCGCGATCGAGGATCACCCCCGCAGGGATCAGGAAGCTGCCAGGATCGGATCCGCCCTTTTCCGGGAACTCGCCGACGGTGAGAAAATTGCCGACGCCCTCGCCGCGCTGGAACCAGTCCTTGTAAAACCCCGCGATCGCCAGCGTGTCGGGCACATAGACCTGATCGACGAATTTCTGCATCTGCTCGATGACCGTGCGCACCTGCTGAAGGCCGACATCGTTGAAGGCCGTTGCGCCGGAGCCGCCCGCGCCGCCACTGAAGGCCGTGGGCGCGCCGCCGACGGCGAAGTTGGGATGCGGGTTCTTGCCGCCGAACACAGCGTGCAGCTTCACCACCTCGCGCTGCCAGGCGAGCGCCTCCAGGTAGTGCGCAACCGCCATCAGGTTTGCTTCCGGCGGCAGTTTATAGGCCGGATGCCCCCAATAGGCGTTGGCGAAGATGCCGAGCTGTCCCGAATCCACGAGGCCCTTCACCCGCTTCTGGGTGTCGGCAAAATAGCCCGGCGAGGATTTTTCATAAGACGAGATCGACTGCGCAAGTTCCGATGTCGCCTTCGGGTCGGCGCTGAGCGCGGAGACCACATCCACCCAGTCGAGCGCGTGCAGATGATAAAAGTGCATGACGTGGTCGTGCACATACTGCGCGGCGATCATCAGGTTGCGGATCAGGTTGGCGTTCGCCGGGATCGGATAGTTCAGCGCGTCCTCGACCGAGCGGACCGAGGCCAAGCCGTGCACCAGCGTGCACACCCCGCAGATGCGCTGGGCAAACGCCCAGGCGTCGCGCGGGTCGCGGCCGCGCAGGATGATCTCGATGCCGCGCACCATCGTGCCGGAGCTGTACGCCTTGTTGATCGTGCCGTCTTCGCCGGTCTCGGCTTCGATGCGAAGGTGCCCCTCGATCCGCGTTACCGGATCGACAACGAGCCGTTCGCCTGCTGTTTCGGTGGCCATGCCACTACTCCTCAATCAGGTTGTTCGCCGCCATGACGACGAGACTGTTCATGTCCTTGTCCCATTTGAAATGGGCGCCGGCGTCGTCGAACTGCCGGCGGCAGGACGCGCAGGTGGTGACGAGCTTGTCCGCGCCGGTCGCTTCGAGTTGCCGCTTCTTGATGTCGAACGCCTTGTAGCGCAGCTCATCGGCCCGGCGGATGTCGATGACGCCGCCTCCGCCGCCGCAGCACCAGTTCATTTCTTCCGGGCTGAACGGCTCACGCAGGTCGAGCCCGAGCGCCTCCAGCACCACGCGCGGCGCTTCCGCCGCCCCGCCGCGCCGGGAGACCTGACACGGGTCGTGGAAGGTGACGCTGGTATCGAGCTGGCGGAATTTCAGCGCGCCGGATTCGACGCCCTCGGCCATAAGCTCGGCGATGTGCAGCACCCGGAACGGCAGACGTTCGCCATAGACATTCGCGCCTTCCCAGCGCATCGCCTGATAGTCGTGGCCGCATTCGGGAAGCACCATCGTCGTTGCGCCAAGCTCCTTGGCCGCGTCGATCAGCTTGGACGTTGCCGCGCGCTGCCACGCCTCGTTGCCCGAGACGATGCCGTAGTTGCTGGTCTCGTAGCCCTTGGTGCTGTAGGTCCAGTCGAGGCCCATGGCGTTGAGGATCTTCGCGGTCGCGGCCATCGCGTCGCCGTACTTGGTCAACTCGGCCTGCGAGGTGCAGACCATGACATCGGCCTTCGGACGGTCGATGCGAAACTCCACGCCGTACTGCTCGCTGAGCGCCTGCGCGCGGTCGATAAACTCGTCGGCCGATGCGCCGGGCAGCCCGGCCGGGCGGGCCTGCGCCTCGGCGCGGTCGAACAGGTCCTGCGGCACCAGACCGGCTTCACTCATGCCGTGGCGGGCCATGCGCACCAGATGGGCGATGTCGATGCTCATCGGGCAGATCAGCGTGCAGCGCCCGCACAGGGTGCAGCTGTCATAAAGCAGCTCCTGCCACTCCTGCAGCTCGTCCGCCGTCACCTTCGGCTTCAGGTTGAAGGCCTTATAGAAGAAGGCCAGCGGCCCGGCCTCACGCTTGTAGGCCTGCTTGAACGGCTCGATCTTGAGGATCGGCGTGTATTTCGGGTCTTCGGTCGCGGTGTAGAAATGGCACGCCTTGGCGCAGGCGCCGCAGTGAATGCAGGCCTCCATGTAAAGCGCGGCGGTGCGCCCGAAATCCTTGGCGAAGTTGCGCATCGCGCGTTCGACGCGCTGTTCGTCGGTGTAATCGCCCTGCGCGTCAAAACGCGACACGGGCGCGGAATCCATGGCGATGTCGGTCATGCCAGACCTCCCTTGCGTTCAAAGCGCGTGCCGGTGGCGTAGCGCGTCGAGGCGAACCAGACCGCGTGCATCAGCTTGCCGAACGGGAAATAGATCAGCAGCAGCCAGACGCTGAGCAAATGGACCGCCAGCCCGGTCTCGTAGATCGGCCAGAGATTGGTCTTGGCGGCGAAGCCGGTGACGAGCGGCGCGACGGTCACGAACCAGGTCGCGTAGTCATCGAAGTTGGAGATGCGCCGCATTACCGGGTCGGTCAGCCGCTTGATGAGCGTGACGATCAGCGCGACCATCGTCAGGATGCCGAGGAAGGTTATGATGCCGTTCGGCAGAGTCGGCCAGCCGAAACCAAGGAAGCTCTTGAAGAACAGCATGTGCGGCGCATAGAGCAGGATCACCGCGAACAGGCCGATATGGAACACGTAGCCGACCGCGTATTGCGTGGCGACCTTCGGCGCGAACGGCTTGTAGGGCCACAGAT
>CAZYYQ010000221.1:0-2939 GCA_964651275.1 uncultured Hyphomicrobiaceae bacterium
ATGGATTGTCTGTGATATTGCGAAGGAGACTTGATCAATGACACTCCATCCCAAGGCCGAGGCGACCTGTAGCAATACGCCGGGCGATTATACCGACCTGAAAGCTCTTTTTCTCAACACGACGCTAAAGAGGAGTCCCGAGCCGTCCCATACCTCCGACCTCATCGAGGTTGCCCGCACGATCATGCAGCGCAACGGCATCAGCACCGAACTGTTGCGGGTAACGGACTATCAAATTGCTTTCGGCGTTTATCCCGACATGACCGAGCATGGCTGGGAGCGTGATGACTGGCCGCAAATCCAGGCAAAGGTCATGGATGCGGACATCCTCGTCATCGGCACGCCGATCTGGCTGGGCGAGGAGTCATCGGTATGCCGTGTCGTCATTGAGCGGCTCTATGGGTACTCCGGGAAACTGAATGACGCGGGACAGTCGGATTATTATGGCAGGGTCGGTGGTTGCATCGTGACCGGCAATGAAGATGGCGTGAAACACTGCGCCATGACAGTGCTTTATGCTCTGCAACATCTCGGTTACGTCATCCCGCCGCAAGCCGATGCCGGCTGGATTGGCGAGGCGGGGCCCGGCCCATCTTACGGAGATGACGGCGCTGGATACGACAACGACTTCACCCAGCGAAACACCACCTTCATGACCTGGAACCTGATTCATATGGCCCGGCTCCTGAAGGATGCCGGCGGGATTCCGGTTCACGGTAACCAGCGTTCGGAGTGGGCAGCCGGGTGCCGTTTCGATCATCCGAACCCGGACTACAGATAGCACGGCTGCGCCGCGTGCCATCGCCCTGATTCCGGAGATAACGTCATGACCGTGTGCGTCTTAGAGCAGCGTCCGTTCTGATTGAACCTGAATCAGCGAGCGCGCTCCAAGTCGTTGTTTGGTCGCATTTTATTCCGAAAACCGGTTCCCACTTTTCAGAATGCGCTCCAAAGTCTGCGGCAGAGCCCGGCCTCAAGGCGCGATCAGAGGCCGTGTTGGCGAACTCATGGAGCGAATTGCCGAGGCGATCCAGCCCTTGCGGGGAGCCGATGCGGGGCAGCGGCTGATCCGGTCAATGCCTGGCCCGGAGCAGGCGCGGCGAGAACAGGACGACAAACCCGCCGAAAGCCGCGATCCACCCGAATGCGGCCAGATGCTGCATCGGCTCGTAAGCGATGCCAAAGCCCGAGGCGAGGCGGGCGAGCGCGCCGAGCGTGGCCGCTGCGTAGATCGCGACGAGAGCGGGCGAAGCGGTGAGAGTAGCGCCGGTATGCCCGAGGCTGGCCCGGGTCATCACCGCAAGTGTCATCACACCTATTGCGCCGGCGGTCCAGGCGTGGATGGCGGAGGATGACGGGATCATCGCGGGCGCGAAAATCGACACGGCCATGACCGCGAAGCCGAGCGGTATGAACGCATAGCCCAGATGCAGGACCGTCACCAGCGGCTCGGGCAGCGTGCGCCAGCCGCGCCAGCGCGCGAGCCGGGCGAGATGCGCCGCTGCCGCGAGCGCCAGCAGGGCGCCTGTGACCGTGCTCATCGACGCGCCGATCCACGCGGCGATGGCCACGGCGGCGATCAGGATTGCGGCAACGTCGAGGCGGTTCATTGGTTCGGGCAGCGCGCCGGGGTTTTCGCGCGCCAGCCAGTTGCGGGTGAAGCTCGGGACGATCCGCCCGCCGATCACGATGATGAGCATCACCGCCGCGCCGGTGCCAAGCCGGATGCCGTAATCGGAAAAGCCCTGCGCGATGAACTCCGCGTGGAACGCAGCGTTGCCCACTGCGAGCAGGCCGATCAGGACAAGGATCTTGAGGTTGCGTGTGTTGCCGCCAGCGATGATCTCCCGCGCGATCACCCCGATCAGCACCAGCAGGAAGACCATGTCGATTGCCGCCGCGACGCTCGCGCCGATACTGGCGGAGAACAGCACCGCAATACGCCCCGCGAGCCAAAGCACGGCCAGCCCCGCCAGCGGCCAGCCCGCGATCGGCAGCCGCCCGGTCCAGTTCGGCACCGCCGTGAGGATGAATCCGGCGACGATGGCGGGCAGGAAACCGTAGAGCAGTTCATGCGCGTGCCAGGCGGTCGGCGGCATCGCGCTCGGCAGGTTCAGCGCGCCGGTCAGCGCCGGGATGAACAGGCCCATCGCCAGGACCGCCCACAGCGCGCCGCCGAGAAAGAACGGCCGGAACCCGTAGCTGAACAGCGCCGGGCCGCGATACTCGCGAAGCCGCTCGGCGGATGTGACCATGATTTGCCCTCCCGGATGCGCCCGATCGCAGCGGCGCGACGATTTTGCGCTTTCCCGACAGCTATGCACCGATTAAACATGCATTTCAAATACTGATTAATGGAGCGGCAATGCGTCTCACCCAATTCACCGATTGCGGGCTGCGCGCGCTGATGATCCTCGCGGGCCAGCCGCAGCGCTCGTTCACGACCGAACAGATCGCGGTGCGCACGGGCGTCTCGCGCAACCACATGGTAAAGATCGTGGGCGAGCTGGCGCGCGCCGGGTTCATCAAGACGCGACGCGGCAAGGGCGGCGGCTTCATGTTGGCCCGCAAAGCCCGGGAGATCAGCCTGGGGGCCGTGGCGCGGCAGCTCGAAGCCGGTTCGGCGCTGGTGGAATGCTTCCGCGCCGATGGCGGCGATTGTCGGCTGGCGCGCGGTTGCGCCCTGCAATGCCACCTTGGGCGCGCACACGAAGCGTTCTTCGCCGCGCTGGACGCCGTGCCCCTCGCCGATATTGCCTATGCAGTCGATGACGCCGCCGACCCGGAGCATGCATCATGATCGCCGCAGCCGCCGGGTGGGCCGAGTTGATCGCCGCTTTCGCGGCCTTCTTCGCCTCGCATATCGCGCCGGTGCGCCCGCCGATCCGCGGCTGGCTGCGCGGCGCGCTCGGCCCAGCAGGCTATCTCACGCTCTATTC
>CAZYYQ010000222.1:0-2900 GCA_964651275.1 uncultured Hyphomicrobiaceae bacterium
TATCCCGGCAGCGTCATCTGCACCGATATCAAGGGCGAGAACTTCGCCATCACCGCGCGCCAGAGGCGGCAATTCGGGCCGGTGTACCGGCTTGATCTGAGCGATGCCGTTAACTCGGACCGGTTCAACCCGCTCGACATGATCCGGGTCGGCACGGGCGATGAAAGCGATGATGCGGAAATGCTCGCCGGGCTGATCGTCGGCGATGAGGGCGCGCGCGACAGCCACTGGCAGGTGAAGGCGCGGGACTGGCTGTCCGGGTTCATTCTTTATGTCATGCATGCCTATGCCGAGCGCCCTCACTTGCGCACCCTGTCTGAGGTGCACCGGCTGGCCTCCAGCGGCCCGGCGGCGCTCGATGATCTGCTGGCGCGCATGGCGGCATCCGGCGTGCCGCGTATCCAGGAAATCGCCTTTCAAATCCAGCTGGCGGCAGGCTCAGAGGAAAGCCGCAACATCTTGTCCAACATCCAGAAGAACACCGGGCTGTGGTCGCCGGGCCGGCCGGCTGCGACGGTGTGCAGTGCCACCACAGTGCCGCTTTCCCGGTTTTACGACGCGCCGCAAAGCCTGTTTCTGATCATCCCGGAAGAAAAGCTGGAATTTTATCGCGGGTTTTTAAGGGTGATGGTGGGCTGCGCGCTTTATGCGGTCTACCGCGCCGGGCGCAAAAGTATCGGCGCGGGCGTCAAGCCGCTGTTCATGCTCGATGAGGCCGCAGCGCTTGGCTATCTCGCCCCGCTTGAAGCCGGCATGGGGTATCTGCGCGCTTATGCGCGCACCATGCTGGTGTTTCAGGATCTGGGCCAGCTGGAAGCGCTTTATCCCAAATCCCGCTCGCTGATTGCCAATGCCCGGTGTCATGTCGCTTTCGGCGTCAATGACATGGCCACCGCGAAGATGCTGTCGCAGCGCCTCGGCCAGGCCACGGTGGAGACCCGTTCAGCCGGGTATTCGCAGGACAGCGAGGCGGTGTTCCGCCACCGCGACAGTGACGGGCGCTCGGAGACCGGGCGCTGGCTGCTCGATGCGTCTGAAATCACCCGGCTTGGGCGCGATGAAGCGCTCATCATGATGCCGGGGCAGATCGATGCGCCGATCAAGGCTGAGCGGCTTGATTACCGGTTCGAGCGCCGGTTCGCAGGGCAATGGGATGACTGGCGCGCGCAAGCGCTCAGTCCCGCGCCCGCTGGCGATGACGGCCCCGATGTGATGCGTTCTGGCGCTGGCCGGCCTGCGCGCGGCCATAGCGTTTTTCAAGCGCGGCGATGCGCTGGCGGCGCAATTCTTCCAGCAATTGGGCGTCTGTCATCAGCCAGGTTACAAGCGCGAGCAACGGTTGTTCTGCCAGCACTTTCTTCAACAGCCATTCGCGCGGGATCGTGTCATCATCTTTTTCCTCAAAAAGCGGAAACAGCATGTCTTCCAAGAGGTTGTGCCCTGAACCGTGCTCAGGCGGCTGCGAGCCGTCGAGCCGCATGAACAATTCGCGCAAGCTCTCGCCGGCCTGGCGCGTGGCCGTGGCATTGCGCGCGATGATATCGAGCTTCGCCTGATAGCTGTTCGCGTTTTGGCGCGGCGTTACGGCATGACCAGCGCGCAGCGCAGCCCGCGGGATATAGGGCTCAGGGACACGGTTGAGGCGCAAAGCCGCGCGCAGATCGCCGTTTTCCAGGGCGTCGGTTTTCTGGGCGGTGAGCGGGCGGTGATCGACACGCGCGGCGTGACCGGCGCGCTCAAGCGCCCGGTTGCAATGCACGGCATAAGCCGCGCGCCATTCGCGCAGCTGGGCCTGGCTGTTCCAGGCGCGGGTTTTCACCGGGGCGAAGCCAGCAGCGCTACACCGGCGCAATGTGGTCAGCACATGGGCGTGGTGGTTGTGCGGGTGCTCGCCGCGCGCGGTGTCCGGGCGGTGCCAGGCGATATCGGCGATCATGCCCTTGGCAACGCACTGCTCTTGCACAAAGCTGCGCACCAGGGCGATGCGCTCAGCATCGCTCAACTCATGGGGCAGCGACAACAAGAACTCCCGCGCCAGCTGGGCATCGCGGCGTTTCTCCACCGCCTCGACCGTGTTCCACAGCTGCGCGCGGTCGCGCAGACCCGCCGGCATGTTTGCAGGCCCGATGATCTCGCTGGCGACGACCCGGCCGGCCTTGGCCGTGTAATCGTGGTGGCTGGCGCTCACCCGATCATGAAGCCGTTCGCCAGAACGATACGCCGCAGCGGCAACCACGTTGCTCTCAGCGGCGCGGGTGATGATGCGGGCCTCGATGCGAAACAGCGCCACACAGACGGCTTCGCTGTCACCGCTCGCTCGTGGCGCGGTGTTGGCGGCAAGCCCCTATGTCGCGGGCCTTGGCCCGCGATGTATAACTGGACTGTTTTATCCTGGCGGTATAGACTTTCGCTGTCATCGTGATATTTTTGTTATTGCGTCACAAGACATTACCAAGTCGCTGGCGAGACGCCAAGTATTTTGACGTGATATCATCTCGGTGCTGGCGGCGCGGCAAGCCAAGGGCTGTATACGGCTTATGCGCCAAAATCCGCGCGCCTGCGGCGCGCTTTCCGCCTGACGGCGGCCGCTCTTTGGGCTATCGCCCGGCCGCGGGGCCATCCCGACATTGGAAAATGTCAACTCTACCCCCTGGGGGCCTCATTGCCGGCCCCCAGACCCCCGCTAGGATACTGCCAGGATGATGCCGCGAGACGGCCTGTGCGGGCATCTGGCTGGGTTTTCTCGTCGAAAGCTGGGGAGAATGTATCAGGTGATTAAAAACGGTTAAAACGGCGGCAAAAACGCCTGATGATTGGTGTTTGACGAATGGTTATTCATCCGGCATGATTATCTCACCTCATGCTGGGAAGCCTCTGAGGTCCAGGGTGATGTAATCACT
>CAZYYQ010000223.1:0-2889 GCA_964651275.1 uncultured Hyphomicrobiaceae bacterium
CCGCGATCGAGCGGGTGATCGCCTGGCGGATCCACCACGTCGCGTAGGTCGAGAATTTGTAGCCGCGGCGGTACTCGAACTTGTCGACCGCTTTCATCAGGCCGATGTTGCCTTCCTGGATCAGGTCGAGGAATTGCAGCCCGCGATTGGTGTATTTCTTCGCGATCGAGATCACGAGACGCAGGTTCGCCTCCACCATCTCCTTCTTCGCGACTGCGGCTTCCTTCTCGCCCTTCTGGACAATCTTCACGATCCGGCGGAAATCGCCGATGTCGAGGCCGGTCTCCGAGGCGAGTAGCTGGATCTGCTCGCGGATGTCCTCGCTGCGCTCGCGCTCCTTCTGCGCAAAGTTTTTCCAGCCGCGGGACTTGAGGCCAGACACGCGGTCCAGCCAATTCGGGTCGAGTTCGCCGCCGTAATACGCGCGCAGGAATTCGTCGCGCTTGACCCCGTGAGACTCCGCGAGGCGTAGCAGCCGCCCCTCGTAACCCATCAGGCGCTTGTTGATGTCATAGAGTTGTTCGAGCAGGGATTCGATGCGGTTGTTGTTCAGCGACAGGCTCTTGACATCGGCGATGACGGCTTCCTGAAGCTTCTTGTAGCGGCGCTGCTGCTGCGGGCTGAGCGCCTCGTTGCGCATCTTCTTCTCGACAAGCTGATCCTGGAGCTTGCGCAGCTTCTTGTATTCGTCGGCGATGCGGTCGAACGTCTCCAGCACCTTCGGCTTGAGTTCGGCCTCCATGGCCGCCATCGAGATGCTGTTCTCGTAATCGTCGTCATCGTCGTCGGTAGCGCCGTCCGCGGTTTCGCTCTCGGTCTCGAGGTCGTTGTCGTTTGCCGCCGCGCCGGCATCTGAAGGTGGCGTGCTGCCATTGGCGCCCGAGTGGGCGTGCTTCGCCGCGCCATCCTCGCTGTCGCCTTCGCCATCAGCCGCGGCCGCGGCCTCGCCGCCGCCGGCGAATGGCCCGGCATAGGTTGCCTCCAGATCGATGATGTCGCGCAGCAGGATCTTGCCTTCGTTCAGTTCGTCCCGCCAGATGATGATTGCCTGGAAGGTCAGCGGGCTTTCGCACAGCCCGGCGATCATCGCCTCGCGGCCGGCCTCGATGCGCTTTGCGATGGCAATTTCGCCCTCGCGAGACAGCAATTCGACCGACCCCATCTCGCGCAAATACATGCGCACCGGATCGTCGGTCCGGTCGGTTGACGGCTCGGCTGCGCGCTCGGTCTTGACCGGGGCGGCGCGCTCTTCGGTCAGCGACCCGGCGTTACCGTCGGCGGCTTGATCCTCCACCTCGTCAGCCTCGATCACGTTGATCCCCATCTCTGCGAGCATGGCCATGGTGTCCTCGATCTTTTCCGAAGACACCTCGGCGGACGGAAGCACCTCGTTCAGCTCGTCATAAGTGACGTAGCCGCGCGCCTTGGCGGCCTTGATCATCTTCTTGACGGACTGATCCGACAGATCAAGCAGCGGGCCGTCCTGTCCTTCGACTTGGGCGGGCTCTTGATCCTTGTTCTTCGCTGTGCTCGTCGCCATTGCCTACTCCGAACCGTGCCGCACGCGCCGCAGATGCTGCGCGCGGTGGCGTTGTCGTGTTGTGGTTACAATATCCGGGCCGAGTGTGGGACACCGACGGGCAAAGACCGCCATGCCGGGCACGGGGCCGGTCGCATGCGGAACATAGGCGCTGCTGCCACCTGCCAAAAGTCCCATCCGGATACACAATTCGCAGTCCGCATTCCTACCAGACAACTCACTGGTTAACGCACTACCGCATCAGTGCTAATCAGCGCTTAAGAGTTCGTATCGTTTCTGCACATTCACCAGAAAGCCCGGTCAAAATGCGCGTTCGACACAGTATCTCCCGTCGCACCGACGGCAGCTTCACGCATCGATGTCGTTCCCGATATCGCTGAGCGTTGTCAGTTCCTGGCTCAGCGCCCGCAGCCGCGACTCGTTTTCTTCTGACTGCACATCGAAATAAGCCTGCTCGGCAGCCGTAAGCTCGTCTTTTAGCGCGGAGGCTCGTATGTGCAAAGCAATCATGTGGCGCCAGCCCGATTCGACCGTTTCGCGGGGAGCGTCTGCGCCGAACTGCGCGCCCATGGCCCGCGCCGATGTGGTTTCCAATTGCTTCAATGCGTCGTCCAAACCCATGCTTTGCAGGTGATGCCGCACCACACTCGTGTCAAGTTTATTTATCGTAACTTGCGCAGCGATCAAACCGTTGAGCAGGCGCTGCGCCGCCTCGGTCTCAAGACGCAAAGCCGCGACTTCATCGGCGAACTCATCGAGCAGCCACGGATGGCGGAGCAGGGTCTGGACAATCACCGCTTCTCGAAGGAGCGCGCCGGTGGCCGGCCTGCGCACGAGTGCGCTACTTGTCAGCGCCTCGCTGGCCGCGGCCCGTTCGGGAACTTTCGGATGGAGCCATTGGCGGTTTCGTGCGGGCGCTCGACTCCCGGACCGCTGCGATGACGCGCGTGCCGGCGCGGTGCGGAACTTCTGGAACAGCCGGTCCCGGAAGGCGCGTGAATAGTAGGTGCGCACCGTCGGCTCGGGGATGGTCTGGGCGAGTGCGCGCAGCCTCGCCTCCAGCGCCGCGCGGCGCTCCGGGGTGGACCAGTCGCCCGCGCCGGTCTCGCGGCTCCAGATCACATCAATCAGCGGCTTCGCCTGTTGCAGAACGGCACAAATCGCACCTGCGCCCTCGCGCCGAATGAGGTCGTCGGGGTCCATCCCCTCGGGCAGGTAGGCAAAGCGCAGGCTCTTTCCGGGGCTGAGCATTGCCAGCGCGCTTTCCGCTGCGCGATACGCCGCGCGCCCGCCCGCCTCGTCGCCGTCAAAGCACAGGACCGGCTCGTCCGCCATGCGCCAGAGCAGCT
>CAZYYQ010000224.1:0-2863 GCA_964651275.1 uncultured Hyphomicrobiaceae bacterium
GTCTGGCCAACGCGCCCGGACCTGACACTGATCCTCGATCTGCCGACGGAACTGGCGCTGGAGCGGCTAGCGGGAACGGAACAGGACAGGTATGAGAAGATGCCGCTGGCATTTCACCAGAACCTGCGCTCGGAGTTTCTGAATATCGCGCGGTGTGAGCCTTGGCGCTGCGCTGTCGTCGATGCATCGGCTGACTCTGACACTGTCGAGGCCGCAATCTGGAAAGTCGTCCAAGAGCGGCTGCGGCCCTGAAACTCGCGGCTGCGGCCCTGAAACTCGCGGCTGCGGCCCTGAAACTCCCGGCTGCGCCCCTGAAGCATGAGATGAGCCGCGAATGGCCAAAGTCTCCGCCCGACATGCCGTTGCTGCCAGCCAGCCCTCGCAGCCCGAGGCCGACCGTCTCGGAGCGTGGCCGCATCCGCGCGAGAGCACCGGACTCATCGGTCATGAGGCGGCGCGTCGGCGGCTGAGCGAGCGGCTGACAAGCGGCCGGATCGCGCATGGCTGGATCGTTTCCGGCCCGCCCGGCATCGGCAAGGCCACGCTCGTCTATGACTTTGCCGCTGAAGCGCTCGCACGCGGCGCCGAAACGCCGGAGCACGCACGCAGGCTGATCGCCGCGCAGTCCCATCCGCGCCTCATGGTGATGCGCCGCACTTTCAACCCGCAGACGAAAAAGCTGCGGACCCGCATCGCAGTGGACGATGTCCGCCGCCTGAAGTCCTTCCTCGGCACCACCGCAGGCGAGGGCTGGCGCGTGGTGATCGTCGACAGCGCCGATGACCTGAATCCCAATTCCGCCAATGCGCTGCTGAAGTCGCTGGAGGAGCCGCCGCAGCGCACGCTGTTCTTCCTGATTGCGTCGAGCGCGGGACGGCTGCTGCCGACCATCGCCTCGCGCTGCGAGCGCCTGAAACTCGCGCCGCTGGAGCTGGATGAAACGCGCCGCGTGGTCGAGACGGTATGTGACGCCGCCGGAGCCGAACTGCCGGAGCCGGACCGCCTCGCCGAAGTGCTGGAGGCCGCGCGCGGACGCCCTCGCCGGGCGCTGGAGCTGATCTCGGCAGACGGCGCCGAACTCTCCGCCACGGTCCGCCGGATTTTCGCGGGGCTGCCGCAACTGGACGACAATGAAGTGCTGCGCCTGATTGATGCCGCTGCCGCGCCGAAGTCGCTCACGGATTATGCTCTGGTGTTTGATCTGATTGAGGACGCGCTCACCAGCGCGATACGCGAGGCCGCCGAACAGGGGCGTCAAACTGGTGTCTTTACTACCCACGGCCTTGCGCGCTGGATGGAGGTGTGGGACACAGGGAGGCAATTGCGCGCCGATGCAGAGACCCTCAATCTCGACCGGGGCATAGCACTCGTGCGCCTGTTCACCGAGATCGAAGCCGCCGCACGGTCCGCGCAGCAACATCAGCCGGTTTAATTGGCAGTGCAGCCCATGACGGCAGCCGTTTGCAGCCTTGCCAGAACGATAAGTCCAACGAACACCAATGACCGAGAAACCCGCCTATTACATCACCACCGCGATTTCGTACCCCAATGGCGCGCCGCATATCGGTCACGCTTACGAGGCGATTGCCACCGATGCGCTGGCACGCTTCCGCCGGCTCGACGGCTATGACGTCTATTTCCTGACCGGCGTGGACGAGCACGGGCTGAAAATGAAGCAGACCGCGCAGAAAGAGGGGCTGAGCCCACGCGAACTGGGCGACCGGAACACGCCCCGGTTTCAGGAAATGTGCCGCGCGCTCAACGTCTCGAACGATGACTTCATCCGCACCACCGAGCCGCGGCATTACGAGGCCGTCACCGAAATCTGGAGACGGATGGAGGCGCGCGGCGACATTTATCTGGACACCTATGCCGGTTGGTATTCGGTGCGCGACGAGGCATTCTATGCCGAGAGCGAGACCGAAGTCGGCAAGGACGGCGTCCGGCGCGGACCCACGGGGACGCCGGTGGAGTGGACCGAGGAGCAGACCTACTTCTTCAGGCTCTCGAAATACGGCCCGGAACTGCTCAAGCATTATGCCGTCAATCCCGGCTTCATACTGCCGCCCGAACGGCGCAACGAAGTCGTCAGCTTCGTCGAGGGCGGCTTGCAGGACCTGTCGATATCGCGCACGACGCTGGACTGGGGCATTCCCGTGCCGGACGCGCCGGGGCATGTGATCTATGTCTGGGTGGACGCATTGACCAACTACCTGACCGGGATCGGCTATCCCAACACGGACAGCGAAGCGTATCAGAAATACTGGCCAGCCGATCTCCACGTGATCGGCAAGGACATCCTGCGCTTCCACGCGGTTTATTGGCCGGCTTTCCTTCTTTCCGCCGGATTGCCGCTGCCGGGGCGCGTCTACGCGCACGGCTTCCTGTTCAACCGCGGCGAAAAGATGTCGAAGTCGGTCGGCAATGTCGTTGACCCATTCGCGCTGGTCTCGGTCTATGGCGTCGATCAGCTCCGCTATTTCCTGCTGCGCGAGGTGCCGTTCGGTCAGGACGGCAGCTACAGCCACGAGGCAATCGTCGCGCGCATCAACGCCGACCTGGCGAATGATCTGGGCAACCTCGCGCAGCGTTCCCTGAGCATGATCGCCAAGAACTGCGGCGGGTCTTTGCCTGAGCCGGGCGACCTGATGCATGAGGACCACGCGCTGCTCGATCTGGCGGACGGCACCCTGGCCAAGGTGCGGGAGGCGCTGGAGACGCAAGGTATTCACCGCGCAGCCGAGGCAATATGGACCGTAGTGGCGGAGGCAAACCGTTACTTCGCTGCACAGGAGCCATGGGCGCTGAAAAAGACCGATCCGGCGCGCATGGGCACAGTGCTTTACGTCACCGCCGAGACGGT
>CAZYYQ010000225.1:0-2803 GCA_964651275.1 uncultured Hyphomicrobiaceae bacterium
TTCATCAACATGGCGCACTCGATCCCCGAGACGAACGCGCTGGCGATCCGCGCCGGCGGCGCGCTCGTGGTCCACACCGCCGACTGGAAGATCGACGCGGAGCCGGGGCTGGGCAAGCCGACCAACATTGCGCGGCTCAAGGAACTGGGAGACGAAGGCGTCGATGCGCTGATTTGCGATAGCACCAATGCCGTGGTGGATGGCATGACCGCCTCGGAAGCCGAGGTCGCGCGGAATCTCGCGAAGCTCGTTGCGCAGGCGCCGCGGCGCGTGGCGTTTACCACTTTCGCGTCGAATGTCGCCCGGCTGATCGCGATCGCGCGGGCAGCCCGCGTGGCGGATCGGCATCTGGTGATCGTCGGCCGCGCGATGCGCCGGATCATCGAAGCCTCGGAGGAAACCGGCTACTGGCCCTCCGACTTGCCTTATCTCAGCGAGGACGAATTCGGCTACCTGCCGCCCGAGAAGGTCGTCGCGCTGTGCACCGGCAGCCAGGGCGAAAGCCGGGCGGCGCTGGCGCGCATCGCCGATGACGAGCACCCGAACGTGACGCTCTCGCGCGGTGACTGGGTGATCTATTCCAGCCGCACGATCCCCGGCAATGAGGACGCGGTGCACGCGGTCTACAACAAGCTCGCCCGGATCGGCGTGGAGGTGATCCTGGATTATCCCGACGGGCCGATCCATTCCTCCGGCCATGCCCGGCGCGGCGAGTTGCGCGAGATGTATCAGTGGACCCGCCCGCGTGTCGTGGTGCCGATGCACGGCGAAGACCGGCATGTCTACGAGCAGATCAAGCTGGTGAAGGCCGAAGGCTTCAAGGCGCTCAGCGAGGTGCGCAACGGTGTGATCGCGCGGCTTTCCCCGGCGCCTGCGCAGATCGTCGACGAGGCGCCGTCTGGCCGCCTGCTGCGCGATGGCAACTTCCTGACGCGTGCGGAGGATGGCCCGCTGCGCGAGCGGCGCAAGCTCAGCTTCTCCGGCGCGGTGACGGTGCTGCTGGTGATCGACAGGCATGGCGAGATGGCGGCGGATCCGCATACCGTGATGCATGGCGTCCCCGCGCGCGACGCGGATGGCCGCAGCCTTGAGGAGATCGCCGAGAGCGCGATCTTCGGCGCGTTCGACAGCATACCGCGCCCGCGGCGCAAGGACCCCAAGCTGGTGGCTGAAGCGGTGCGGCGCTCGGTCCGCGGGGCGATCAACGCGGCCTGGGGCAAGAAGCCGATATGCACGGTTCGCGTTGCCAGCGTCTAGCGGGTACGTATAGCCTGTCGGGACTGGACATTCAGCGTGAGGAGTGAGGGGTGCTGGGACGTCTGAACCATGTTGCGATCGCGGTGCCCGATGCCCGGGCCGCCGCTGCGGTCTATCGTGATACGTTGGGCGCAACGGTTTCCGACCTGGTCGAGCAGCCCGATCACGGTGTCAGCACGATCTTCATCGAATTGCCGAACACCAAGATCGAGCTGCTGGAGCCGTTAGGCGAGAACTCGCCCATTGCCAAGTTTCTGGAACGCAGCCCCGACGGCGGCATTCATCACATCTGCTACGAGGTTGCCGATATTCGCGCCGCACGCGACAGGCTGGTCACAGGAGGCGCGCGCGTGCTGGGCAACGGCGAGCCGAAGATCGGCGCGCATGGCAAGCCTGTGCTGTTCCTCCACCCTAAGGATTTCTGCGGCACGCTGGTGGAACTGGAGCAGGCGTGAGCCACGCGCGCCGCGCAAGTTGAAGGGGGCGGCCATGAGCCTGCCATTTGCGATTGCCGTCTACATGATCTGCTGGTGGATGGTGCTGTTCGTGGTGCTGCCGTTCGGGGTGCGCTCGCAGGAAGAAGAAGGCGATGTCGCCGCGGGCTCCGAGCCGGCCGCGCCTTCAGCGCCTCGCATCTGGCGCAAATTCGCGATCACAACCGTGATTTCCGCGCTGATCTTCGCGCCGATCTATGTGGTGCTCGAATACCGGCTGATCCCGCTCGACAGCATACCGTTCCTGCCGAAGTACGAGCGCTTCGAGTGAAAAGAAAAAGGCAAGGCGCCGGGGCCTTGCCGTTCATGTCCGAAGACTGATCAGTTTTCAATGAAATCAGGGGCTTGGACTGCCCCCTTGTATGTAAGGCGGAACTTCCCGGTGGGGCCGGGACAATTTATTAAGTTTCTTCCTGTCTTCCTCCCAGGACTCGGGCACGCGCCAGACCGGTATGCATGCTCTACGCTCCTCGAAAAGCACTGCGGGACCACGTCTCTGCGGCGATTTACGACGGTATACCAATCTGCGCAGGTTGTCATCATTTCGTGATCATCCTGCTCACTCAATGGGCAATTCGTTGAATATGGGCCGCGCTCACCCGCAAATCGGGCGGTGTAAGAGAGCGTGGCTGGCATTGCGCTTTGGCCCAGAGTGGGCTATGCCGCTGGCGTGCGCTCACGTAGGAAAAATGGTTCTGTGCAGCCGGTTTGACGGCGCTCTCGGGCTTTCACTTCCGCGAGTGCGATGGTTTCCCGAAATGGCTTTTGGACCTTCGCGATGAGATTGAGCCGCTATTTTCTGCCGATCCTGCGGGACGACCCGAAGGAAGCGGAGATCGTGTCCCATCGGCTGATGCTGCGCACCGGCATGATCCGGCAGGCGAGCGCGGGCATCTATGTCTGGTTGCCGCTGGGCTTCCGGGTGCTGAAGAAGATCGAGCAGATCGTGCGCGAGGAGCAGGACCGCGCTGGCGCGCTCGAACTGCTGATGCCGACTATCCAGCTTGCCGACATCTGGCGCGAAAGCGGGCGTTATGACGATTACGGCCAGG
>CAZYYQ010000226.1:0-2774 GCA_964651275.1 uncultured Hyphomicrobiaceae bacterium
ATGTCGGCTCAGACCTGGAAGCGGTGGAGTTCGGCGCCATGATCCCGGAGCCATCGCCTTGCGGCATTCATCTCCGGCATGGCGTCCTTCACCAGCCGCCAAAACCGCGGCCCATGGTTCATCTCGCGCAAATGCGCCACCTCATGAGCGGCGACATAGTCCAGCACGAAGCCCGGCGCGAAGATCAGCCGCCAAGAAAACGACAGCGACCCCGAACACGAGCACGAACCCCAGCGCGTCGCCTGGTCGCGCACGGTGATGCGTTTCGGCGATACCTCCAGCGTGCGGGCATGATGGGCCACCCGCCCGGACAGATCCCCGCGCGCCTCCGCCTTGAGCCAATCGAGCAGCCGGCGCGGGGCATGTTCGCGCTCGCCGCTCACACGCAGCAGCGGAAGCGGCGCATCCGCGTCGTGTGCAGCCGGATCGGCCCAATAGCCGCGCCGCAGGCCGTCGCCCTCGACCTCGCGTGAAACCACCCCGCTCGCACGCGCGCCGACGAATTCGATGCGATGCGCCATGCCGCGCAGCGGGACCACCGCGCCGCAGGCCAGCGCCACCGGCTGAGGCAGCTTGCCGGTCTGATCGCGCAGCCAGTCGATGTGCCGAGCCAGGAAATCGCCCGCATCCTCCAGCCGCGCGCGCACCGGAAGCGTCAGGATCGCAGCGCGCCGCGTGTGGCTCACCTTCAGCGAAAGCCGCGTCGCGCGCGGCGAGCGCCGCACCTCCACCGGGCAATTCAGCCCCTTGATCATCACCTGATTGTTCGTCGCTGCGCCGCCGAGGGCGCCTGCGTGAAGCATGTCCATCGGATTCCCCCCGTATGAAATCCTGAAAGCCGCCTAAATCGTTACGCTTCCCACCAGACGTTCACGCTAACATCTCAATTGTCGATGCAAACGTTTAAATTTTTGTATCGGGAATAAACTTTGAGATTACCACGGGGATTGAGCAAGCCACAGCACTTTTTTGCTGCACTGCGATGCATGGTGGCAACAGGTCGCAGCAAATCCGGCGCGCTCACTTCGCAGGCTGCGGTTCGGTGGCGGGCCCGGCCTCTTGCTCTGCCTGCTCTTCGTGTAACAGCGGATCGACGGTGGAGACTGTTTGGCCGACACGGACCGCGTCGATAAAGTCGCCGCGTTCGTCCGCAGAGCGCGCCTCGCGACGGCTGATGCGGTATATCACAAAGCCCACCAGGAACATATGCAGCGAGGCGGTGGTGAAAAACAGCCCGCCCAACCCGAACTGTATAATCGCGTTGGAGGCGATCAACGGCCCGGCCACCGCGCCAGCGCCCCAGATAAGGAGCAGCCCGCTCGCCGCTTCAACGAACCCGTCATGCTCGATGGAATCGTTCATGTGCGCCACGCAGAGCATGTAGATCGGAAACGAGCAGAACCCGAAGGCGCCCGTCAGCACCAGCGTCATCCCATCAGTGTCAGGCCCCAGTGCGCCAAGCGCCACCCCAACACCAAGCGCCAGCAAACCGGTCGCCGCGATCACCGGACGGCGATCCATCCGGTCCGAAATCAGCCCGAGTGGCCACTGGCCGACCGCACCGAGAACGACCAGCACCGCCATGAATACCGCAATATCCTGCGTGCTCGCGCCGCCCCCGGAAAAGAAGATCGGCGCCAGCGACCAGACCGAGCCGGACACCGCTCCGACGATGAATGCCCCCACCAGCCCGACGGGGGAACGCCGATACAGGTGCCTTAGCCGGATATGGATATATTCGATCGGCTGAGGCTGCACGGCTCGCGTCAGCGCGACCGGCACCGCGGCCACAGAAACCAGGATCGAGGCGATCAGGAACAGCGGATAACCTTCGGGCGTATCCACAGATAGCAGCAACTGGCCGAGACCAAGCATCCCAAAGCTGACGACTGCGTAAACCGCGAAGGCCAGCCCGCGCGTGGTATTGGTCGCGCGCTCGTTCAGCCAGCTCTCGATGACCATGTAGAGCACGGCGAAACACACGCCGGTCGCCGCGCGAATGATCAGCCAGAACGCCGGATCGACCACCAGCGGATGGGTCAGCACCAGCGCGGAAGCCAGCGCGACCATCGCCGTGAATGTGCGTATATGGCCGGAACTGCGCACCAGCCACGGCCCGAAATAGCAGCCGATCAGGAAGCCGAGGAAATAGGCCGAGCCGAGCGCGCCAAGTTCGATCTGCCCGAACGCCTCGATCTGCGCGCGCACCGGCAGCAAAGTGCCCTGCAGCCCATTGCCGAGTTGCAGCAATGCGACCCCGAGCAGCAGGGCCGAGACGGGAGCGAGACTGGCAATCATGAACGGGCACCGCGCAGCGTCGTTTTGCGCTGCCTTTCTTGTTGGCATTCGCAGCGCAGCGCAACCCCTTCGAGGAGCAGCCTCCCATTGTCAATCGATTTCGCTCCTCATAGGACATCACCGGTCCTGTGTGGGTGGTTCGTCCTCTCGCTGGCGTCGTGAGCGTGCCTGCGCCTTGCGCTTGCGAAGATTGGCCCGCAACGCCTCGGCGAGCCGGGCCTCACGCGCTGCGCGCCCGCTTGCGCCGTGCGGCGGTTTCGACTTGTCGCGCTCATCGTCTTGAGTCATGTCGTGATCGTCCTGCGGAAATAGTGGGCACCCGCTGCCGGACCACCATATAGCACTCAGCCCAACACGCATTGAGGGCACGGCTGGCTTTTTTGACCCTTGCCCCGGCGGCTTTGGTGACTTATTCAACAGTCAGCGCTGCTGTAGCTCAGGGGTAGAGCACTCCCTTGGTAAGGGAGAGGTCGTGA
>CAZYYQ010000227.1:0-2739 GCA_964651275.1 uncultured Hyphomicrobiaceae bacterium
TCGGCATGGGCGCGGAAATCGGCATCGCCACCGGCAAGATGCATGCGCGCGGGCCCATCGGTGTGGAGCAACTGACCAGCTTCAAATATGTTATTCGCGGCTCCGGCCAGACCCGCCCAGCTTGAGGAGGCGTCATGAGCGAGCAACGCGAAGGCGGATGCTTGTGCGGCGCGGTGCGGTTTCGCACTAGCGGACCGTGCCGTCCGGTGCTGGTCTGCCATTGTCAGCAATGCGCGCGCTGGACCGGCTATCTCGTGGCCGCTACGGCAGTGCCTGCGCCGAAATTCGAGATTGTGAATGGCGCGGACAGCCTGCGCTGGTATCGCTCCTCGCAAAACGCTGAACGCGCGTTCTGTGCCACATGTGGATCGAGTCTGTTCTGGCGGCATGACGGGCGTCCGCATGTCGCGATCATGGCGGGCGCGTTTGACCAGCCGAGCGGCCTGCGGCTTGACTGCCACGTGCACGTGTCGGATTGCGCCGATTATGACGTGATCGGGGATGTGCTGCCGCGCCACGACCGTCTGCCAGAGTTGACATGAACCGGCGGGATAAAGCCGGAGTCATGGACGCGCCCGCACTTGATCGCCGCGCGCTCGGGCCGCCGCCAGCCTATCCGGGCATGCGGATCGGCTTGCTTGGCGGATCGTTCAACCCGCCGCACCCGGGCCATCGGCATATCGCGGAGACCGCGCTGCGCCGGCTCGGCCTCGACAAGGTGTGGCTGCTCGTGACCCCGGGGAACCCGATCAAGGAGCGTGGCGAACTGGCAGCGCTTTCCCAGCGTCTGTCCGAGACGCAAATCATGGCCGATCATCCGCGCATCGTCGTGACCGGCTTTGAAGCAACGCTTCCAACGGCTTACACCGCGCGGACCCTTGCCTTCCTGCTACGCCGCTTTCCCGGCGTGCATTTCGTTTGGATCATGGGCGGCGACAATCTGGCCGGATTTCATCGTTGGCAGGAATGGCGCGCGATCATGGGCATGATGCCCGTTGCGGTGCTGGACCGGCCTGGCTTTCGCTACCGCGCCATGGCTTCGCCTGCTGCCACTGCGTTCGCCCGGGCAAGAGTAGATGAAACGGATGCCGCCAGTCTGGCATATACGCCGCCGCCCGCCTGGACCCATCTCACAATTCCCCTCGTCGACATCTCGTCCACCGAGCTTCGCCGCCGCCCTCCAGGCGCACCCACGTATGCCGGGGATTGAATTCGGCTGGCGATTCAGGCACATTTTGAGTGCTGGGTAAGTAATTTCTGGGTGCAATTCGCCCGAGCTGGCAAACGGACCGGACGACCGATGAAGCGACGGTCCGGCCAGAGCGGGTCCATATGGAGGGTCTTTCAACTGCCCATGCCGAACTCAGCCGAGGGCGCCCCGCGCGGCGCTCCTCCCGTCGAACACGCGCAAGACGGCGCGCGTTTGACACTTCTGCTCGAGACGGTCCTGTCATCCCTGGATGACTCCAAGGCCGAGGACGTCGTAACGATCGACCTTGAGGGCAAAACCCTGATTGGCGATTTCATGGTGATTGCGTCAGGGCGCTCCGAGCGTCATGTCGGTGCCATAGCCGACAATCTCATGAAGCGGCTCAAGGAGGCCGGCGTCCGCGCGATATCCGTCGAAGGCATGCCCAAATGCGACTGGGTGCTGATAGATGCGGGTGAAGTGATAGTGCATCTGTTTCAGCCGGAAGTGCGCGAGTTCTACAATCTCGAAAAGATGTGGCAGGCGGATCGCCCGGATAGTCCGCAGTTCTCGTAAGGGCGTGGATCGGTGGCCGGGGCGGCGGCGATGCGGGTGAGCGTGATCTCCGTCGGCCGGCTGAAGGACAGCGCGGAGCGCGGCCTTGCGGACCGGTATATCGACAGGTTCGACCGGCTCGGGCGCAGTATCGGTCTCGGCCCGGTGGATGAGGTCGAGATCGCTGAAAGTCGCGCGCACAAGGCCGCCGCGCGGCGTGAGGAGGAAGCGGCCGCGTTGTTCGTGCGCGTGGCGGAGCGGGCGCGGACTGTGGCGCTTGATGCTGGCGGGAAGCAACTGGCAAGCGAGGAATTCGCTGCGCTGATCGCGCGCTGGCGCGACGAAGGTGTGCCATCGTTTGCGTTCCTCGTCGGCGGGCCTGACGGGCACGGCGAAGCGGTAATGGGCGCGGCGGACCTGACGCTCTCGCTTGGCCGCATGACGTTGCCGCACGGACTGGCGCGCATCGTGTTGGTCGAACAGCTTTACCGCGCTGCGACCATTCTCGCCGGGCACCCCTATCATCGCGGATAGACGCGAATCAGCCTCGTCAAAATTTCACCACGACTCGGCGATCCTGAGCGCCTATCTTCGCCGCCAAAATCTAACGGCGCGGCGGCGCGTGAGGATCGTGGCATGGAAACGCTCGGCGAAATTCTGGGATGGCTGTGGTGGCTGATCAGCTTCGTGTTGTCGATGGTCTGGTCGCTGGCCTGGTTTATCATCCGCGACCTGATCTCGACGCTGGTCTGGGCCGGGCTCGTCGCGTGGATCGTGCTGGCGCTGCGCTACCGCAGCGCGGTGCAGGGCACGATGGCAATGGTGCGCTATGCGCGCGCCGGGGCGGCTTATGTCTGGCGCTGGGTGCGCGGTGGGCGGCCGGTGGATGCGCCGACGCGGGTGAAGCGCGAGGTGCGGGTCGAGCGCGTGCGCGTGGTGCCGCTCGGCTATGTGTCGGTGTCGGCGCAGATGAACGCGGCCGTCGTGATGCTGCT
>CAZYYQ010000228.1:0-2721 GCA_964651275.1 uncultured Hyphomicrobiaceae bacterium
TTGAGCATGGAGCGGTGCTTCACCTTTGGCACGAAATAGGCCAGCAGCAGCCCGTAGCCGACGAACCAGACCAGCAGCGGCGCCATCAGCCGAGGATCGGCAGAGAACAGCACGACCAGCGTGGAGACCGCATAGATCGTCACGAACCACAGCGAGTCCGTCAGATCGACCATCGTCTGACGCAGCGCGCCGCCGGTGTTCATCACGCGGTTCGCGATACGCCCGGCGAAGTCGTCCTGAAAGAATGACGGGCTTTGGCGCAGCAGGTAGCGGTGCGCCTGCCAGCGGATCAGGTTCGTGAAGGACGGGATCAGCGACTGGTTGATCAGCGTCATGTGGGCGAAGAACGTGACCGGGCGCAACAGGATGGCGAACGCCGCCATGATCAGCAGCGTGACGCCATGCTCCGAGAAGAAATCGCCCGGCGTCTGCGCCGCGCGCGCCATGTCGACGATCCGGCCCAGGAAGGTGAA
This sequence comes from uncultured Hyphomicrobiaceae bacterium, assembly GCA_964651275.1. GTDB lineage: Bacteria > Pseudomonadota > Alphaproteobacteria > Rhizobiales > Rhodomicrobiaceae > Dichotomicrobium. Next base: position 474 of record CAZYYQ010000228.1, read on the forward strand.
CAGCGTCACCTCGATCAGCGCGGCCAGCGAGCCGACCAGCACCACGACGACAAGGGTGCCCCAGATCTGGCGGCAGTAATGCCAGAAGAAGCCGACAAGGTTTTCAGGAGGTTGATCTATCGACGCGCGTCGAAACGGGGATATTCGTTCTTCGATCCAGCGTAACATGTTGCTCGCTCGCGTGTGTTCTTTGACATTTGGGAAAATCATCACACGGCTGAGCGAGACGGCCAACGAGCCGCAAGGGTCAGCCGCGCATGGAAGCTGCGCGCTTTACCATTTGGGATGTCCTGTTGGGTTTGAACATGCGGCGGACGGCTCTGGCCTCCGCTGACAGCGTTCAGGTGCTGCAACAAGATGGCAACACTGTGGCATTTTAACCGAGGGCGTACGCCGCGCCAAGAAGATATTCCTGGTTGCCGTCTTGGCCGGTAAGCGGTGAGGGCATCGGGGCGCGCGTGCGCCAGCCCGGCTGGGCGTCGACGAGGTCGCGGATCGCGGCAACAGCGCGGGCACGTGCCGCCTCGTCCGTGACGATGCCGCCCTTGCCAACCCACTCCCGGCCCACCTCGAACTGCGGCTTGATGAGCGCCACCAGCCAGGCGCCCGGCGTGGCAAACGTCAGGACGTGGGGAAGCACGAGCCGCAGCGAGATGAAGCTGACATCGACCGTGATCGCGCCAACCGGCTCGGGCACGTCCTCCGGCTTCAGGCTGCGCGCGTCGCGCTGCTCCAGGCTGATGACGCGCGCATCGGCAGCGAGGCTGTCATGAAGCTGGCCCCGTCCGACATCCACCGCATAGACCCGCGTCGTGCCACGCGAGAGAAAGACCTGCGTGAACCCGCCTGTCGATGCGCCGACATCGAGCGCCACGCAGCCCGCCGGATCAAAGCCAAATGCGTCGAGCGCGGCAACCAGCTTCAACGCGGCGCGCGAGACATAGCTCGCGTCATCGCCCGTGACGGTAATTTCCGCTGCGTCGCCAGCCAGCGCGCCGGCCTTCGTCACGACCGCGCCGTCAACGCGCACCAGGCCGCGCTTGATCAGATCGCGCGCCCTTGCCCGGCTTGCCACCAGCCCACGCGCAACCAGTGCAACGTCGAGGCGCGTTGTCTCGGCCACACTACCCGGCGTCGCCCCGGCCCGCCGCGCCGAAGCCGTCATCGGCGGTCATCTCGCGGCCAAGCACGCTGAACACCGTGCGGACGATACCCTGCGCGTCGAGCCCATAATCCGCGTACATCTGCTCCGGCTTGCCCTGATCGACGAACACATCCGGCAGCACGAGCGAGCGAATTTTCAGGCCGCGATCGAGCAGCCCATCCATCGCCATAAAGTGCAGCACGTGGCTGGCGAAACCGCCGATGGAAGCCTCCTCGATTGTCACCACGACCTCGTGCTCGCGCGCGAGCCGGCGGATCAGGTCCTCATCAAGCGGCTTGGCGAAGCGCGCATCGGCCACCGTGGTGGACAACCCGTGCCGCGAAAGCTGCTCCGCCGCCGAGAGGCACTCCTGCAGGCGCGCGCCGAAGGACAGCAGCGCCACGCTGGTGCCTTCGCGCATGATCCGGCCGCGCCCTATCTCCAGCGGCACGCCATGCTCGGGCATCTCCACGCCGACACCCTCGCCGCGCGGGTAGCGAAGCGCGCTGGGCCGGTCGTCGATCTGCACCTGGGTGGCGACCATGTTGCGCAACTCGGCCTCGTCCGCCGCCGCCATGACCACGAAGCCGGGGAGACAGGAGAGATAGGTCACGTCGAACGAACCGGCATGGGTCGGGCCGTCCGCGCCGACGAAGCCCGCGCGGTCAATGGCGAAGCGCACCGGAAGCTGCTGGATCGCCACGTCATGCACGACCTGGTCATAAGCCCGCTGCAGGAAGGTCGAGTATATGGTGGCAAACGGCTTGTAGCCTTCCGTTGCGAGCCCGGCGGCAAACGTCACGCCATGCTGCTCGGCGATCCCGACATCGAACGTGCGATCCGGAAATTCTTCGCCGAACAGGTCGATCCCGGTCCCCGACGGCATGGCTGCGGTGATCGCCACGATCTTGTCGTCGCGCCGCGCCTCGTCGATCAGGCTTTGCGCGAACACCTTGGTATAGCTCGGCGCGTTCGGCTTCGGCTTGGCCATCGCGCCTGTAACGACGTCGAACTTCGAGACGCCGTGGTACTTGTCGGCCGAGTTCTCCGCCGGCTCGTAGCCCTTGCCCTTCTGCGTGACGCAGTGCACCAGGATCGGCCCTT
>CAZYYQ010000229.1:0-2719 GCA_964651275.1 uncultured Hyphomicrobiaceae bacterium
TGTTCATCATGGGCGGGCTGACACTTTATCTCCATGATGAACTGTTTATTAAGCTGAAGCCGACGATCGTGAACGTCCTGTTCGGGTCGATCCTGCTGGGTGGACTGGCCTACGGCCATTCGCTGCTGAAATACCTGTTCAGCGACGTATTCCGGCTTCAGGATGAGGGGTGGCGCAAGCTGACGCTGCGATGGGCGCTATTCTTCCTGTTTCTCGCGGTCCTGAACGAGATCGTCTGGCGCATGTTTTCGACCGATTTCTGGGTCGCCTTCAAGGTGTTCGGCATCATGCCGCTGACGCTCATCTTCAGCATCATGCAATTGGGCCTCATGCAGAAGTACCAGATCGACACGACCCGCGAGCGCGAACTGGCTTCGCAATGACCAGGGCCGCGCGCACTCGCCATGCCAGCATCTTGCGCGCAGCCGCCCTTCTCCTGCTGCTCGCGCCTCTGCCGGCTACGGCGCAGGACGGCACCGCCTCGATGCCGCCGCTACCCGAGGCCAAGCCGGAACGACGGCAAATGGGCCTCAGCGATACCGACAAGACGGGGCTTTCGACCGAGGAAGCGCGCGGGCTCTATCAGCAGCATGAACGGCAGCTCGATCGACTGCAAAGCGAGCGCAAGGACGTCGAGACGGACGTCTCCACCATCGAAGCCGAACGGGTCAAGCTCAACGAGCGCCTGCTCGAAGCCGCGCGGAAATCCGCCGACAGCGAGGCGCGACTGACCGCCCTCGAAGCCGAGATGGAAACGCTTAAGTCCCAGGAAGCCGAGATCCGCCAGCAGTTGCAGGCGCAGTATCGGGAAATCGGGGATCTGTTGGCCATCATGCAGCGCATGGGCCGCGAACCGCCTCCGGTGATGGTCACGCAACGCAACGACGCCCTCGCCATGGTGCGCAGCGGTATGGTGCTGAACAGCTTCTTCCCAGCGCTGAAAGGACGTGCCGACACGCTCTCTGCGCGTCTATCCGATCTCATGCGCATCCTCGTGGAGAAACGGAGCAGGGCAGCGGAACTGGCGGAGGAAAAACGCGAACTGGAAAGCCTGCGCGAGCGGACCCAGGACCTGATCGCGGAAAAGCAGCAGCGCTTGAGGCGCGAGCGCAGCCGCCTCGTCGAACTGGACCGGGCGGCCGAGCGCCACGCCACGGCAATCTCCGACCTGTCCGAACTGCTCAAGACGCTGGACAGCGAGGTGGCCGCTCAAACGGGTCTCGGCGCGTATGAGAAGGAACTGGACTCTGGCAGCATCGTGGAACTCAAGCCGCGCGCGAAACAGGCCGCATTCGTGCAGCCCGGCCGTCTGAAGCCCGCCGTGCCCTTCGCGCAGGCCAAGGGGCTGTTGCTGATGCCTGCCTCGGGACCAGTGGTTCGCCGCTTCGGCGACAGCGACGACCTTGGCATCAAGTCGAAGGGTATTCGCATCGAGACACGCGAACGCGCCCAGATTGTCTCACCCGCAGACGGCTGGGTAAGCTATGCTGGCCCGTTCCGCTCCTATGGGCAAGTCTTGATCATTAACGCAGGTGGTGGGTATCATATTCTTCTAGTCGGCATGGAGGATATCCATGTCACCCAGGGCCAGTTCGTGCTGTCCGGAGAGCCGGTCGCGACAATGGGAAGCAAGCCGAGCGGTGAGGCCCGCTCTGGAAACGCAGCGAAGCCGTCGCTTTATGTCGAGTTCCGGAAAGATCAGAAGCCCATCAATCCGCAGCCCTGGTGGGCGGCTGGCCTAAGAGAAGGTTGATACAGATGCGCAAGTCCCAAATCGTCGTGTGGGTGTTCCTGATCGTGGCCGGCATTGTTGCCGGCAACACGGTCCTCAATCTCTCACGCGTCCACTCCGCCATCGCGGCAAACTCGGAGATCTATCGCCAGCTTGACCTGTTCGGCGAGGTTCTCGAGCGCGTACGCGCTGATTACGTCGAGGAGCCTGATGACTCCGAATTGATCGAGAAAGCCATCGATGGCATGTTGTCCGGGCTTGACCCGCATTCGGCCTATCTCAGCCCTAAGAATTTCCGCGAGATGCAGGTGCAGACGCGCGGTGAGTTCGGCGGCCTCGGGATCGAGGTCACCATGGAGAACGGCGTCGTCAAGGTGGTCTCGCCGATCGACAACACCCCGGCGGACAAGGCCGGGCTCCTTGCTGGCGACTACATCACGCATCTCAATGGCGAATCGATCCGCGGGCTGACCCTCGGCCAGGCCGTCGAGAAGATGCGCGGCCCGGTGAACAGCGATATCGTGGTTACAGTTGTGCGCGAGGGCATGGAAGATCCTTTCGATGTGCGCATCGTCCGGGACATCATCCGCATCACGCCGGTCAGCTACGAGATGGAGGATGATGTCGGTTACATCCGCATCAAGACCTTCAACGAACAAACATATGAAGATCTGCGCGACGCCATTACCAGCATCAGGGACAAGCGCGGCGACGATCTGACCGGCTATGTTCTCGACTTGCGGAATAATCCTGGCGGCCTGTTGGACCAGGCGATCTCGGTCTCCGACGCCTTCCTCGATCAGGGCGCGATCGTGCTGACCCGGGGGCGCAAGAGCAGCGAGTCCCAGCGATCCGCAGCCAAGCCGGGTGACCTGACGGACGGCAAGAAGATTGTCGTGCTCATCAACGGCGGCTCCGCATCAGCCTCAGAAATCGTGGCCGGCGCGCTTCAGGACCACGAACGCGCCGAGGTCGTGGGCTCGCGCT
>CAZYYQ010000230.1:0-2705 GCA_964651275.1 uncultured Hyphomicrobiaceae bacterium
TTGTATTCCACCGGCCGGTCACGCAGCCTCTCAAGCGCCTCGTCTACGTCGAAGCATTCCGGTCCAAGCACCCCGCGCGCCGCGCAATCGTCTTCGGTCGTGTCACCGGCTGCGGCTGTGCGGGCGCGCGTCTCAGTTTCGGTGGTCTCGCGAGTTGCGCTCACGGCGGGACCGTCCTTGCCAGCGGCAGGCTCATCGCCCGCAGCTTGCTCGGCTCTGGCGCTATCCTCCTCGGCTTGTGCGGGAGCACTCGGCCGCTGCTCGGTCGCGTCCCTGGCGGTTTCCTGCGATTCAGAAGCTGACGACGCGTCTGGCGCATCGTCTTGCGCCGGTGGCGCGCTGTCGCCCGGCGGCGCGGATGCCGCGACCTCCGGGCCTGTATCTTCGCTTGCAGGCGCGCGGCTTTCCGAGATTTCCGGAGCGGGCCGTGGCGCCGGGGCGGGGCGTTCGGCGCTCCGCGGGGCCTTGATCACTGCATTGGGCGCTGGTCGAGCTGGAGCGGCCTGTGGTGTTGGCGCTGCCGGGCGTGCAGCCCGCCCGCTTCCGGGCGAGGCCGAGACCGGCGGGCGAAAGGCGTGGCTCGTCACGCCGTTGCTCTTGGGGCCTGCGTAGCCCTCTGGCGCGAAATGGCCCTGGCCAATACGCTTGCCCTGCTTCGCCACAGGGGCGCGGCGGTAAGCACGCTGTTTGATCCTGGCGGGGCCTTGCGTACCGTTTTTCGCTGATGATTTGCTTGCAGGCTGGTGGGCTTGCGCTGGTGCAGCAGTGGGCTCGGGGCGCTTTGCGGACTCAGCGTCCGCACTTGTCTCTGCCTCACCGGGTTTTGCCGTCGGACTCTCCTGCGCTTGGCCAGACTTCTCGGATGGCGTTTGCTGATCAAGCGCGGCGGCTTCGGGAGCGGCGGCGTCGCCTCCGGTTTCCAAGGCATCGGCGTCTGGCGCGTCGGCATGAGCTTCGGGTTCGGCTTCGCCGCCGACCGCGCCCGGCTCTTCATCAACCTTTTCGGAGACCTGAACCTTGCTGGGAGGTTTTGCCGTTTCCGGGGCACCGCTCTTGTTCTCGGCGACATCGCGCGCCAGCCCCTCTTCCAGCCGGGCGATGGCCTTGCTCAGCGGGCCGGGCAGCGTGTCTCGCGCGGCGAGTTCCTTGCAGACATTGTAGACGTAGACCTGCACGACCTGATCGCGTGTCAAACCGAACCGCTCGACCAGCCTCGCAATGTTCGCCCGCGCCATCTCGACGAAGGATTGGTCTATCTGCGTTGTAGTGAGGTCTGCACGCGCGGCCTGCCCGATAGCGCGTTCGGCTCGCGCATTGGTAATCTCAGGCGGATATCCGCAGGCAGAGCCGTTCGCCGAAGCCGCTGCGGGCGTGATCAGCGCAAACAGAAAGACGGCAAGAAGCTTCATCGCGTCCCCCAATGAATGCACCTCTGACCGGCGCGGTGCCATACCCCATATCCGTTCGACATGCCGAGCTGCCATTAAGCCTGAATTTCCCCCGCGTGCAACCGTGCGCCGGGGTCATTGCGCGTCACGCGCCAGCATCTGTGCAGTAGGCGACACGAATGCGCGCACGAAGCGCGTCCAGCCGTTTTTCGCCGATCGCCGCGCGGATTTCGCCCATAAGCGCCTGATAAAACGCGACATTCGCCCAACTCAGCAGCATCGGGGCAAGATATTCACCGGCCTTGACCAAGTGGTGCAGATAGGCGCGGGAATAGTCGCGCGTGGCCGCGCAATCGCTTTGCGCGTCGAGCGGGGCAGGGTCATCGGCGTGGGCGGCGTTCTTCAGGTTCAACTTGCCTTCCCATGTGAACGCCTGGCCGTGACGGCCCGAGCGCGTGGGCATCACGCAGTCGAACATGTCCACGCCGCGCGCGACCGCCTCGATGATGTCGAGCGGCGTGCCGACGCCCATCAGGTAGCGGGGTTTGTCCGCGGGAAGGTGCGGCGTGGTGGAGGCGAGCGTTTCGAGCATCAGCGATGCGCCTTCGCCGACCGCCAGCCCCCCAATTGCGTAGCCGGGGAAATCCATCGCGACCAGCGCCTCGGCCGAGCGCGCGCGCAAATCCGGGTGGATGCCGCCCTGCACGATGCCGAACAGCGCATGTCCGGGCGCGGCGCGCTTTGCGAACGCCTCTTGTGCGCGTTCGGCCCAGCGCAGCGACAGTTCAACGGCGGAGGCCGCCTCCTCGCGCGTGCAAGGGTAAGGCGGGCATTCGTCAAGCTGCATCTGGATGTCGCTGCCGAGCAGGCACTGGATCTCCACCGCGCGCTCCGGCGTGAGGAGGTGCGTCGAGCCGTCGATATGCGACTGGAAGGTGACGCCGTCCTCGCTGAGCTTGCGCAGCTTGGCCAGCGACATGACCTGAAAGCCGCCGCTGTCGGTGAGGATCGGGCCCGGCCAGTTCATGAAGCTGTGCAGCCCGTCGAGCCGCGCGATCCGCTCCGCGCCGGGCCGCAGCATCAGGTGGTAGGTGTTGCCGAGGATGATGTCCGCGCCGGTCTCGCGTACGGTATCGGGGAACATCGCCTTGACCGTTGCGGCCGTGCCGACCGGCATGAAGGCGGGCGTGCGGATGGTCCCGCGCGCGGTGGTGATTTCGCCGGAGCGCGCCTCGCCGTCGCGCGCATGGATGTCGAAGGCGAAGGTCATGGGCGTGCCGCCGGATCGGGCCAGAGCAGGCAGGCATCGCCGTAGGA
>CAZYYQ010000231.1:0-2704 GCA_964651275.1 uncultured Hyphomicrobiaceae bacterium
GCATCTCCACCGTGCCGCCGCCGATGGCGAACATCCGCGCATCGCGCACCATGCGCTCCAGCGGCAGATCGCAGGAGTAGCCCTTGGCGCCGTGAAGCTGCAGGGCGTCGTTGGTCACGTCGATGGCGGCTTCGGAGGCCATCAGCTTGGCAATCGCCGCGTTCATCTTGTCGGGGTAGCCGTCCACGGTCTTGCTGGCGGCACGGTACACCAGCAACCTTGCGGCCTCCAGCCCGGCGTGCATGTCCGCCAGCTTCCAGCGCACGCCCTGAAATTCGCCGATGGGCTGGCCGAACTGCCTGCGCGCGCCGGCGTAGCCGATGGCGAGATCAAGCGCACCCTGCGCGATCCCCACCGCCACCGCCGCCGCTCCCACCCGTTGCAGATTGTAGCACTGCATCAGCTTCTTGAAGCCGTCGCCGGGCGGGACGAGCAGGTTCGCCGCCGGAACCCGGCAATCATCGAACATGACCTCGCCTTCCGGCATGCCGCGCACGCCCATCATCCGCGGGACGCGCGGAACCGACAGGCCGGGCGTGTCCGCGGTGACGAGAACGCCGCCGATGCCGCGCGCGCCCGGCGTATCGCCGAAGCGGGCGAAGACCAGATAAAGCCGCGACGTGCCGCTGCCGGTGATCCAGCACTTCTTCCCATTCAACACGATCTCGTCGCCGTCGCGCACCGCGCTGGTGGTGAGCGATGTCGCCGCCGACCCGGCCTCCGGCTCGGTGATTGCGATCGCGGGCTTGTCTCCGGCAACGATCTGCGGCAGGTGCGCGCGCTGCTGCTCCGGCGTGCCATGGGCGATGATCGCCTTCGGCACCGCGGTGTTAGCGTCCACCACGATACGCGCCACCGTCCCGCAGACCTTGGCGATTTCCTCGACCACCAGCACCATGTCCATCAGGCTGCGCCCGCCGCCGCCCATCTCGCGCGGGATGGTCATTCCCATGAAGCCCTCGCGGGCAAGCCCTTCGACGACCGGCCAAGGATAGTCGTTGGTGCGATCCATATGAGCGACGTGCGGCGCGACCGCCTCTGCGGCGAAGCGCGCGGCCCGCGCCTTCAATTCCGCCTGCTTTGCGTTCGGCTCATGATACATCCCTGGCTCCCCTCTTCCCGGACTGCCCGAGCGCCCGGCCTCGGGCCGGTTGCGCGCGCATTCACGAATTTGTGACAACCAGTCTGCCGGAGGCAAAACCTATCTGTCCAATGCAATTTAATTCCTATACCGATGAGTTTTTGATATGGAATGCCCATGGACCTGAGGCAGATGCGCTATTTCGCCGGCGTCGCTGAACGGCTCAGCTTCTCGCAGGCCGCGTTGCGCCTGAATGTCAGCCAGTCGGCGCTGTCGCGGCAAATCAGGCTGCTCGAAGAAGAGCTTGGCGTGCGCCTGTTCGACCGCATCGGTCGCGGAATCGCACTCACCCCCGCCGGCGCGGACCTGCTGGCGCGCTGTCAGTCGGTCCTCAAGGATGTCGAGTCGCTCACGCACCGCGCCGCCGAACTGGCTGGCGGGTCGGCGGGTCCGCTGCGCGTCGGGGCAACCCCGCAAACGCTGGAGAGTGTCGTCTCCCGCTTCCTGCCGCACTTCCTGCAGGCCCATCCACAGGTTGAAGTCGTGCTGGTGGAGGACGGCTCGGCGCGGTTGTCGCGGGAGCTTGAGCGGGGGCGGCTCGATCTGGCGATCGGCGGGCGGCCCACCGGCTCGGTGCTCGCGGGGCGCGAGCTGTTTCCGCTTGGGGCGCTCGCGGTGGTGCCGCCCGGCAGCCGTCATTCCGGCCAGCGATGGCTCGAGATCTCCGAACTTGCGGGTGAAAATCTACTCTTGCTGCGGCCACATTTCATGACCCGGCAGGTGTTTGATGCCGCCTGCCAAGCCGCGCAAATAGCACCGCGGGTGATGATCGAAAGCGCCAGCCCGCACTGCCTGCTCGCCTTCGTCGCCAACGGTCTGGGCACTGCGATCATCCCGTCCACCATGCTGCTGGACAAGATCCAGGGGGGTGCAATACCGCTCGTCCGCGAGGGCCGGCAGATCGGATTCGCCATGTCAGTGCTGTGGGACCCGCGCCGCTACATGCCGCCCGCGGCGGCCGCCTTCATCGAAGGGCTGCACGCGGCAACGCGAGACGACTATCCCGGCAAGGCGTTCAGCTTCGGGCCGATGCCCGCCGCAATCGCGGGCACCGGCTGAACCGCATTGTTACTCCGCTGCCTCGATGGCGATCACGCGGAACCGGTTGTCCATGCCCTTTTTCAGCGTCAGCACAACCTTGCTGCCCGGCTCCACCGTGGACAGGTCGACACGGCGCGTGACCGGCAGGTCCATCTTCATCTGCGGCCAGCCGATTTCGGGGATGGGATCATGCGTGACGTTGACCACGCCCTTGTCAGCGTCAATGGCGTGGATCACGGCGGGGGCCCGAGCCTCGCGCACATCGCCCGATTCCATCGTGCTGTGATCCATGGCTTTTTCGCCCGCCAGCGTGGGCGACATCAGCGCCCCGAGTACCAGAAAGGCATTTGCAAGAACAGTCTGCTTCATCATCTCTCTCCCTTTTTCAGTTTCAGAATATAAAGCCTGTTTTGTCGAACTTTCGGACGCAAAACCGGAGACCATCCCGGATCAAGTCCGGGACAGGCTTTTTGCTGAAAGTGCTACTGCCGGCAGCGCCGGCGCACTATCCACGCCGAACGG
>CAZYYQ010000232.1:0-2704 GCA_964651275.1 uncultured Hyphomicrobiaceae bacterium
ACCTGATCGCAGGCGTGGTCGGCGGCGACGGTATCCTGCCGATCGTGATCTCCGCGATCGTCGGGGTTCCCGCCTACTTGAACGCTTATGTCGCGCCGCCGCTGCTCGCCGGCCTGACCGAACAGGGTATGAGCATGGGCGCGGCGATGGCCTTCATCATCGCCGGCGGTGTCAGCTCGGTCCCGGCGATGGCCGCGGTGTGGTCGCTGGTCAAGCCGCGGGTGTTCGCCGCGTATTTCCTGCTGGGGCTGTTCGGCGCAGTGCTGTCGGGGCTGGCCTTCCAGTTGGTCGTCTAAGGCGAAGTGCGCCCACCACGTGCAAAATCCCCTTCCGGGGCCAGGTCTCGACCGGATGACGAATCCTCGCCCGACCGGATCGTTGGGGTCGAGAAGCCACTTGCCGTAGCCGATCAGCTTGGCCGTGCCCTTCACGGTGGGGATGACGGCGCGATGATCGCCGATCCTCGTCTCGCCGACCAGGCATCCCTCGAACTGTCCGCTGCCGAGCAGTCCTTCCGACCTGATCGTCTGGCCCATCTTCATTTTTCCCCGCGCCTCGAAAGTCGCCATCATCATGCTTGTACCGGTGCCGCCGGGTGAGCGGTCGAGCTTGCCGTCGCTGAAGACATGCACGTTGCGATACAGGCTGTCGGGGCGGTCCGGCGCCTGCCAGAAAGTGCAGAAGTGCAGGCCGCGGATATGGTCTTCGACCGGGTGGCGGATATCCATGCGCTCGTTGATCTGCCGTTTGACCAGTTGGCCCATCTCCGAGAGATAGCTTCCATTCTCAGGCGCGATCGGGCGCTCCTTGTCCAACAGGCAGCCTGCGGTGCCGATTGATCACACGCACTGATTTTATACTCATAAAAATACACCATAAAATTGCATTCCGACGCAATGCGCAATAAGCACGTGTGTTGCTGGGTGTGTCCCTCGTATCCCCCTGTGTCGAGTCGTTTGGATTGTACCGTGTCGCCTGGCGATCGGGTTCAATGCGTTTGCCATAATGTAGAAAATATAGAATCCGCAGAATGATATTTAAATCAATATTAAAAGACTATAATAGATATGAAATAATTTATTTTAATTCCAAACTTTTGAAGAATACAAAAAATAAAGATCAATCTAGGCTGAATAGTTTTGTTTCATGTCTCCAGAATAGCAAACAAGAGGGCGCGGTATGAAACTACTTCTCTGGATGATCGGCCTTTTCGGGTTGGTGGGCTTCCCTGCCTACGCGCAGACCCCCGGCAACGTGCTGCAGAAGCCGCTGGAGCAGAGCGCCGAGCAACTCAAAGGCAAGAGCGCCGCGCAGCTTTCCGGCGTCACCGGCTACACCGTCGCGCCGGGCATTATCGTGACCCCGTCCGGTTACGCCGAACTCGGCCACGATTCCAACCCCGACGAGAGCTTCGATCAGATCGGCTCGCCGTATCAGGAGGCCGGCGCAACGCTGTCGGTAACGGCAATTGGGCAACGGGCGGCGGGTAATGTCCGCGCTTCGGGAAGCTGGCTGCAACTTCATGACGAGATGCTGCGCGAGGATCGCTGGAAAGCTTCTGTCGAGGCGAACGGCGTTTACAGCATCGCGCCGGGGCTGTCGGTTTCCGGGGGTGCGCTGCTGAGCCAGGACGAGACCGAGTTCTTCAAGAACCGCGTCAAGGGCGCTTATACCGAAGTCAATTTCGCCGACGACCGCATCACAAGCTTCGTGCGTGGTAATATCGTCGACGTACGCTACCTCAACGACCCGGAGATTCCCGACACCGTGCCAGACTCGCTGAAGCCGCTGTTCCTGCGCGAGAACTTCGACGTGCGCTCGACCGGCGTCACCGCCGGGCTGCTGATCGGCAACAATTACTGGCTCGCGCCTTACGTCGAAGTCGGCGCGGCAAATCTGGATTACTTCAACCAGAAAGACGAATCTCAGGTCGATCGCGATGCTGACGATTTCCACGCCAAGGGTGGCCTCCGCGTCACCTTCTCGCGAGCGCTGCAGGCCGATTTCGGAATGCGCTGGAACCGGCGAGACCTTGAGGACGCGAGGTTCTCGGAGTTTGACTCGAGTTATTTCGACTTCGCCCTGCGTTGGACGCCTTGGAACTTTTTTTCACTGACCGCCAACATTGACCGGACTATCGAGGAGCCGTCGGGCCTTCGCGCCGTCCTGGCCGACACCAAGACCTACGGCCTGCGCGCGAATTACAAGCCCAAGGACCGGACCAGCCTATCCCTATGGGGCGAGTACAAGGACCTGGAGGAACTGGGGGAGAACCTCGATTATGACATTGTCCGCGCGGGTGCGGAACTCAGTTATGACCTGACCAGTGCCACCCAGCTCTACGCCGGCCTGCTGTATGAGTATGTCGAAGAAGAGGTGTCGGACGCGGACTACACGCGGCTGCGCGTGGGCGCGGGCGCGCGGGTCGTTCTCGGCGAGCAGGCGAGCCTCGATGCAAGCGCCAAGGGGGAGGCAAGCGCGAAAGGGGCGGCGCTGACCGATAACCGCGCGCATGTGTTCAATCTGCCCAAGGGCGAGTTGGAGTTGTCCGCGGGCTATTCCTGGCTGGTCATGCCCGAAATGCACATGACGACCGTGATTGACGGCGACATTATCGACGGCGATCCCTTCTTCGACAGAGCCGCTTTCCAGCTTGAGGATCACGACGGCGATTTACAGGGGCTGCGCACCGATTTCACCTTCC
>CAZYYQ010000233.1:0-2686 GCA_964651275.1 uncultured Hyphomicrobiaceae bacterium
GCAGCGATTACATGGCGCTGGACAAGACCCGCGACTTCGATCAAATCGTCGTCAATCACGGGACGGTGCCCCTCGACGATCTCTATTTCTCGCTCAAGCCGCATTCAGCGAATGGCGGCGCGGTGGACTACGAGGCGCTCGTGGCGGGCCGGCCGCAGCCGGTGAATGGCGCGGGCGGTTTCCAGCTCTACCGGATCGGCGATGCGGTCTCTTCGCGGAGCACGCACGCCGCGATCTACGATGCGCTGCGTCTGGTCAAGGATATCTGAGACGTTAATGAACAATCTCGCGGTTATGACAGGGAAAAACGATGCTGCGTGATGCCGAAGTGCTTGCCGAACTGATGACGCGCAAGGCCGATTACACCTTGCCCCAGGCGTTTTACACCGACCCCGGCGTGTTCGATGCCGATATGCGGCTCATCTACTATCGTGAATGGCTGGTTGCCGGCTCCGTCGCGGAGGTGCCGAAGACGGGCAGCTTCATCACGCTGCAAGTCGGGACCTACTCGGTCATCATCGTGCGCGGCGCGGACGGCGAAATCCGCGCGTTCCACAACACCTGCCGCCACCGCGGATCGCGCATCTGCCAGGTCGCGCGCGGCAACGCCCCGAAGCTGGTCTGCCCCTATCACCAGTGGACCTATGAGCTGGACGGCCGGCTGATCTTCGCACGCGACATGGGGCCGGGCTTCGACTATGCCCAGCACGGCCTGAAACCCGTGCATTGCCGCCAGGCTGCGGGCCTCTTGTTCATCTGCCTCGCCCCGGTTGCGCCGCCGTTCGACGCGGTGGTGGAGCAGGCCGAACGGTACGTTGGTCCGCATCGCCTCGACAAAACCAAGGTCGCCCACCAGAGCCGGATCGTCGAGAAGGGCAACTGGAAGCTGGTGATGGAGAACAACCGCGAGTGCTATCACTGCTCCGGCTCGCACCCGTCGCTGTGCCGCACCTTTGACGACAACCCGAACATCGCGGGCTCCGGTGCGGGCGACGCGATGGAAGACCCGGCCATCACGGCGCACCACAAGCGCTGCGAGAAGGCGGGCCTGCCCTCAGCCTTCACCATCGACCCGGCGAGCCAGTGGCGCTTCGTCCGCGTGCCGCTGGCGGGCACGTCGGAAAGCTACACCATGGATGGCAAGGTCGCGGTGAGCAAGCTGCTGGAGGGCATGCCCATCAAGCGCGCAGGGACGCTTCTGTTCTTCCACTACCCGAACAGCTGGAACCACTTCCTGTCTGATCACGCCATCGTCTTCCGGATGCTGCCGGTGAGCGCGACCGAGACCGAGCTGACCACCACGTGGCTGGTGCATGAAGACGCGGTGGAGGGCGTCGATTACGACCTCAAGCGGCTGACCGAGGTGTGGATCGCCACCAATGACGAGGACCGCAAGGTGGTGGAGGAGAACCAGCTCGGCGTCAACTCGCCGGCTTACGAGCCCGGCCCCTACTCGTTGGTGCAGGAAAGCGGCGTGATCCAGTTCGTCGACTGGTACGAGGCGACGCTGCGCAGCCGCCTCACCACCCGGAACGTGATCGCGGCGGAGTAAGCCGATGTCGATGATCCCGCTGCCGCGCGAAGACACGCCGCCCTGGGACGACAGCGAGCCGCTGGAATGCGTGATGGTCATTCCCGAAGCGCCGAATGTGCGCACATTCGCCTTTCGCGCGCCGTCGGGCCGGTGGTTCCGCTACAAGGCGGGGCAGTTCATCACGCTGGAGCTGCCGGCGCCGGGCGGGCCGCTGTACCGGACCTACACGATTTCCACCAGCCCCTCACGCTCGTTGTCGATCTCGGTGACGGTCAAGGCGCAGCCCGATAGCATCGGCTCGCGCTGGATGATCGATAATCTCAAGCCCGGCGACCGCATCCGCGCCTATGGCCCGGCGGGCATCTTCACGCTGCCGCAGCAGCCGGACGGCAAATACCTGTTCATCGCGGCCGGGTCGGGCGTCACGCCGATGATGTCGATGACCGGCTATCTGTTCGACAGGGGCGAGCAGCCCGACGTAACGCTTGTGGTCTGCGCGCGCCGGCCATCGCAACTGATCTTCCGCCGCCGGCTAGAGCACATGGCCGAGCGGATGCCAGGGCTGAAGCTGCACTACGTCGTTAGCGAGGAAGACCCGTATGACGTCTGGACTGGTTATCGGGGCCGGTTCAACCAGCTCATGCTCGGCATCATGGCGCCGGACTATCTGGAGCGCGAGGTCTATTGCTGCGGGCCGGAGAGCTTCATGCAGTCTGTGCGCGAGATGCTCCATGCGCTCGGCTATGACATGGAGAATTACCGGCAGGAGAGTTTCCACGCGCCGGTTGAAAGCGAGGCGGACGCGCCGGAGATCGACGACATTGTCCCGCAGGAGGAGGCAAAGGCCGAGATCGTGTTCGCTCAGTCGGGCCGCACTGCGACGTGTCTGGAGACCGATACCGTGCTGGCGGTCGCGCGTCAGTCCGGGCTGGTTATCCCTTCGGGCTGCACCTTCGGCGTTTGCGGAACCTGCAAGGTCAAGAAACGCGCCGGCGATGTGCATATGGTCCACAACGGCGGGATCACCGAGGAGGATATCGAGGCCGGCTATATCCTCGCCTGCTGCTCCAACCCGATCGGGCGCGTCGAAGTCGACGCCTAGAGCCGATTCAACTTAATCCGGGTCATATCCGGATGCAGCGAAGTAGTTGG
>CAZYYQ010000234.1:0-2682 GCA_964651275.1 uncultured Hyphomicrobiaceae bacterium
TGTTCGCGGTCGCGGTCGGCATCTATCACGGGATGCTGCTCTCGGTGCTCACCTCGCATCCGCTGTGGGCCTCAGGCTCGATGGTCATCGCCTCGGTCTTGCTGTTCACCATCACCGGAATCGGTGCCGCACTGGCGCTGCACGGGATCGGCAAGCTTGTTGGCGGTTTCACCGAGCAGGAAGGCGACCCGGCGACCTATGCGCAAGGGCTGCGCGGGACTGGCTATGTCCTGATCGGCGCGATTGTCCTGATGCTGCTGAACCTCGGGGCATGGTGGCTCGATCTCTACTATGGCTCGGCCGCGAGCCGGCAGGCTCTCGAAGCTGCGCTTGCTAATTACGGCATGATCCTCGGTGTGGTCGGTATCGCCGCAGGGCTGGTGCTGCCGTTCCTGCTGGTGCTCTTCGCGGTCTCTCGCGCTGCGGCGCCACGCCCCGGCGGAAGCCCCATTGTCGCGCTCACGCTGGCTGGCGTCCTGCTGGTCGTCGGCGGCTTCGCGATCCGTTACACGGCCGTCTTCGGCGGGCAGGAAACGCCCCCGGTCGCCACCTTTGCCACGCTTTCCTAGTCCGAAGGAGACGCAGTCATGACTCTTCAAGAACAAACAATGGAAGCCGTCCGGGCCTGGTCCCCGTCAAGGCGTACCTTCATCAAGGGCTCGGCGGCTGTGCTCGCGGCTGCCTCCGGAGGACCGGCGCTCAGCTTCTTCGCCCGGGTCGACCCGGCTCAGGCGCAGACCCAGGCCTCGGTCGGCGAGTGGATGTCCACTACCTGCCAGGGCTGCACGAGCTGGTGCTCTGTTCAGGTGAAGGTTGTGGATGGGCGCGCCGTCCATTTGCGCGGCAACCCGCACGCCAAGGGCAACCACGGCAAGATCTGCCCGCGTCCGCATCTGGCGCTGCAACAGGTCTATGACCCCGACCGGGTGCGCCAGCCGATGAAGCGCACCAACCCGATCAAGGGCCGCGATCAGGACCCCGGCTTCGTGCCGATTTCCTGGGACGAGGCAATCGGGATGCTCGCCGACAAGATCATGGAGTTGCGTAACGACGGTGAGCCGGAGAAGTTCCTGCTGATGCGCGGCCGCTACACCTACATGCGCGACATCCTGTATTCGGCTGTGCCAAAGATCATCGGCAGCCCGAACAACATCAGCCATTCGGCGATCTGCGCGGAAGCCGAGAAGTTCGGCCCGTACTACACCGAAGGGCTGTGGGACTACCGCGACTATGACCTTGAGCATACGCGCTATGTGCTGTGCTGGGGCGCTGATCCGGTGGCCTCGAACCGGCAGGTGCCGCACGCTATCAACTTTTGGGGTGCGATGCGCGATCAGGCGACCGTGGCGGTTGTTGATCCGCGGTTGTCGGCCACGGCGGCCAAGGCTAACGAATGGTTGCCGGTGATCCCCGGTGAAGACGGCGCGCTCGCGGTCGCCATGGCCCATGCGATCCTTGCCGAGGGCGCATGGAACAAGGCCTTCGTCGGCGACTTCAAGGACGGCAAGAACCGCTTCATCCCTGGCGAGACGGTGCCCGAAGAACTTGCGCAAGCGCCGGCCGCCAGCGACACCGAGACCGACGCCAGCCCGCAAATGGTGCCGATATTCGACGAGATCCACACCCACGGCGTCGTGAAGTGGTGGAATATCGAGTTGAAGGACAAGACGCCGGAATGGGCTGAGAAGCAGACCGGCATCCCCGCCGATCAGATCCGGCGTGTCGCGCTCGGCTTTGCCGCAGCGGCGCCGCGTGCGATCAGCTGGCTGTCGCCCGGCGCCTCGATGCAGGTCCGCGGCGGTTATGCCGCCATGGCCTGTCACGCGCTCAACGGTCTCGTCGGCTCGATCGACGCCAAGGGCGGCGTGGTCGCCAAGATGAAGGACCCGACCGGCAAGATCCCCGATCTCAAGCCGTATCAGGACGAATTGGCCGCCGAGCACAGCAAGAAGCCGAAGATCGACCAGCGCGGCACGCTTGCGTTCCCCGCGTTGAACAAGGGCAAGAGCGGCGGCGGCGTTGTCACCAATGCCACGGCCGACGGGATGCTTGCGAAGTCGCCCAACGAGATAAAGGTGGCGATCGCCTACTGGGCGAACTTCCCGTTCTCGTGCTCCGGCGCGGACCGCTGGGAGAAGGCGCTGAGCGAACTGCCTTTCCTCGCGCATCTCACCACCCATGCATCGGAGATGAGCCAGTTCGCCGATCTGGTGCTGCCGGCTGCCCACCAGCTTTTCGAGAAGTGGGGCTACCTCAAGAGCAAGCAGAACCTGCACAGCTACATCACGCTCAACGTGCCGGTGATCAAGCCGATGGCCGATGTCCGGCAGGACGAGACCGAGGTGCCGTGGCTGCTCGCCGAGAAGCTCGCCGAACGCGGCTTCGACAACCTGAAACGCTATTACACCGAGGCGTTTGCCGACCCGGAAACGGGCAAGACACCGACCAACAGCATGGAGTTCACCGTATCCGCCCTCAAGATGCTGACCCGCGGCTGCTGGGACAGCACCCACGAGAACTATGGCAAATACGGTGACAAGCTCGATGGCTGGGATGACTTCGTCAAGAAGGGCATCTGGAACTCCAAGCGCTACGAATACGGCAAGCGTATCGACAACTTCAAGACGAAGACCAAGAAGGTCGAGTTCTACGCTGAAACGCTGAAGGAAGCCCTGGAGAAGC
>CAZYYQ010000235.1:0-2672 GCA_964651275.1 uncultured Hyphomicrobiaceae bacterium
CACGCCGCCCATGCTGGAGCCGACGAACTTGGCGCCCTTGCTGATCACGCGCACGGTCACGTCGGTCGGCTCGGCGAAGGCAGCGCCCGCGGGCGCGAGCATCGCCAGCAGCGCAATGGCAAATCCGGCTGTGCGGACATGTTTCATGGATTTGGTCTCCCTCGGTGGATTTCGGTTTGCGCGGCAGGCGGCCGCACATGCATCAGGGGATAACGTCACGGATAACCTGCGTTTTCAGTGACCAGATCACACGGGCGGAACCTTAACAATGATCAATGTCGCTTATGGAGCGTGGCACTACACTGGAACCAATGGAACGGGACTGCGTTGTTCCGTCACGCGATGTTTTCAGGAGCACAGAGATGGATAGCCAATTCAAGAGCGCTCAGGGCTTTGACAAATCCTATGAGCAATTCACCAAGCTGATGACGCCCTCACCGGATATGTTCGCGCGGATATGGCAGCCGATGTTTTCCGCGACCACGTCAATGATCGAGATGAACGCCAAGATGTGGCACGCGGCGGCGGAGGTGTCTCGGGAGTGGTGCGACTTTGTCGGGCGCCGGCTCGAAAAGGATGCCAAGTTCATGGCGAAGATGGGCGGGGCCGAGAATGCTCAGAGCTTCATGGATAATGTCACCCAGTTCTCACGAGGGATGGTCAAGGACTATCAGGAAGAGTTCAGCGAACTGTCCCAGCTGTCCAGCAAGGCGGCCGGCGGCGTGAGCGAGGTGGTGCGAGAAGCTGCGGACAACGCCTCGTCCAATGTCTCATCCTTGTCAGGAACGGGTGCGCAGGCTTAAATCTCCTGGTGCGGGGCGTTAAAGCGCCCCGCATTAAAAAATCCACAACACCAGGAGTGCGCTTGTCATGTCGTCATTGCTGCGGACCCTTGCCGGGTCTGAAGGCTTCCCGCGAGTCAGCATCTACCTGCCGACACATCCCACCTACCCCGACTGCCTTCAGGATCCGGTGCGGCTGTCCAACGGCCTCAAGGAGGTCGAGCGGCAACTGACAGGCGCGGGCTGGCGCGAAAGCGATGTTGCCGCGCTCGTCGCCGAAGCGGCGGGGCGTGGCAAGGATGATCTGTTCTGGCGGTTCCAGGATGAGGGCCTCGCCGTCTTTATCGAGGAGGGCGCGACGCGTTGGTTGAAGCTTTCCGCGCCGGTACCCGAGGTGACGGTCGTGGCAAGCCGCTATCACATCCGCCCGCTGATCCCAATCCTGCGCGACAAGGGAGTCTTTCACGTGCTCACCGCGTCGGAAGATGGCGCGCGCCTCTATAATGCCTCGGAAACCCAAATTCACGAGGTGCAGCTGCAAGGCGTGCCCGCCGGTCTGGAAGAACTTCGCGAGCGCACCGGATTCGACGCCGATGTTGGCTACCACACCCGCGACCGTGGTCAGCAGGTCGGCGGCGCCGACATGCCGAAATACGCCGCTCTCGGCGAGAGCGGCAAGGACTATCAGGAAGTCCTGCTCGGCGAATTCACGCGCGAGGTCGCCAAGGCGGTCGAGGCGCATCTCGCGGCCAGCCATTCGCCGCTGGTGCTGGCGGCGCTGCCGCGCACGCTTGGCCGGCTGAGCGAGCATCTGGACTACGCTCATGTCGCGGAGGAAAAACTCTCGATTGACCCGGGGCATTTGCGCGAGGATGAACTGCATCAGCGGGCGTGGGCGATCGCCAAGCCGATCCTGATGCGCGACCGGGAGGAACTGCGCGCAAGGCTGCAGGACGCGGTGCAGGGGCAGCAGCCGGATTATGCAACGCATCTCGGCACGATCATTCGCGCGACCGAGGAGGGCCGCGTCGCGACACTCTTCGTGATGCCGGGCGAACGGGTCTGGGGCGTCTACGATCCGGCTCATCGGGTGGTCCGGATCGACCGCGAGCCGAACGCGGATAACGAGGATGTGGTGAACCTGGCGGCTTTGCGCACGCTTGCGCAAGGTGGTGACGTGCGCACGATGACGGAGGATCTACGCGGATCGGTGGGGCCAGTCGCCGCGCTCTACCGCTACTGAGATCAGGCGTCCGCATTCTCGCGTGCGCGCGCCTGTCCACACCATCGCTGGAATTAACCAATTTGGCCTTATTGTGCAGCTTCCATCGCGTAACAGACAGATTTTTGTTAGAATTAACGTCTTAAGTGCATGCAAGGACCATGCTGAGGGAACGCAATGGCGGGCCAAGAGATGCAGCGTTTGCTGTCGCTTGATTGGTCCACAATGAGGGAGTGATCAGGATGAAGATTATCGTTGCTGTTTGTGCCGCGATCTTCATGTTCGCGAGCTTTGGAACTGCGGCTTCTGCCGCATCGACGGAGTCCGGCGTGGCGTTCACGCCGCTGGCCGGACTGCATACGCCGGTCGCTTCTGCGGACAAGGCGAATACCGTGCGGGTGGCCGATGGCTTCGGCGCGGGTCTCGCAATCGGCTTCATCGGCGGGCTGATAACCGGCCATGTGAAAGACCGTCATTACGGTTATCGCGGCCGCTATCGCCGCCGCCACTACCGCGGCTGCCGTCACTGGCATTACCGTTGCGGCCGTAACTGGGGCTACTACAACAACAGCTACTACGGTTGCATGCGTTATCACGGCTGCCGCTGAGCCAACGGAAGGCCGAGGGGCGGCGCTAGTGCATCGACGCCTTCATTCGCTTCACCGAGC
>CAZYYQ010000236.1:0-2665 GCA_964651275.1 uncultured Hyphomicrobiaceae bacterium
AGACTTTATCCGCTTCGACACCATCGGCGATGAGGGCCCACTCCAGGTTCTTCTGTGGAATTTTCTGGAGTGCACGGGTTCCCGGGAATTTTTCAAGATTCCAGACATCCTCGATGGTCTGCGGACCTTCGCCATCGAACGCCTCGGTGTTGTAGGCGAACATCGTCGCATACAAGATCGTCGATACGTAACATTCGCCCAGAGTCCCTTCGATGAAGTCCTCGCTGGCCGGCGTGCCATCCGGTCCCTCAGCGAGCCATTCGTCGTGCGGGATCCGCATGACCAGGCCCTCGTCACAGGCGCGCTGGGCATCTGCCTGGAGCATGTCCACAACGTCCCAGGAGACGCTGCCCGCCTCGACCTGGGAGCGGATGCCGGCCAAAGCGTTTGCCGACTTGTCCTCGTTGAAGATCTTCGTACCGGTCTTCTCGGAGAAAGGCTCGTGATAGGCGCGCACCTGAGACTGCGTATATGCGCCGCCCCAGGATACGATCGTGAGCGCCTTGTCCTGAGCCACGGCGACCGCCGATGCAGCGACAGCGCCTGCCGCCACCAAGCCTAATAGCTTGTATTTCATTGGTTTAGTCCTCCTTTTAACCAACTCAAAGTCTGACTCTTCTTTAAAAGAGACTTGTCTCCCGAGCGGCTGCTGCCGCCAGGAATTTTGCGATTGCACACCTGAAATGGCGTACACGTCCCGGGCGTTCTCCGCCTTCTTCTTATTGGGTTCCATTTTTGCCAAGCGAGGCCCGTTCCCTTATCGGATTCGCCAAACCTGGATCGCCGCGGCCTTGTGACCGCCACGCCCCGCGGTCATACAGCCATCGGATCGAGTGCCCGGCAATCCTCACTGGCCCAGCCGACCGTCGCGGTTTCGCCTCTCTTGATGACCTTGTGTCCGTGCGTGTTCGGAACTTTCACGACGAAATCATCGTGGCCGGCGACCGACATGCGCGTGCGAATGTGATCGCCGAGATAAATCAGTTCAGCGATACGCCCCTCAAGCCGGTTGGGCGTTGCGCCCGGCTCGGGATTGATCTCGACCCGCTCCGGTCGCAGGGATAGCGTTGTGCGATCGCCTTGCGCGCCGACATTGACCGCGAGCGCCTCGACCACGCCACCGCCGTCGATTTCGACATCGCACAACCCGTTTGACTTCACCTGTTTGATGGTGCCCTGAAGCTTGTTGTTCTCGCCGATGAACTGGGCGACGAAGCTGTTTTCCGGCTCTTCGTAGAGCACGTCCGGCGTGGAAAGCTGCTGGATCACGCCATCATTGAACACGGCCACGCGGTTCGACATGGTCAGCGCTTCGGACTGGTCATGCGTCACGTAGACGACGGTCACACCGAGGCTTTCGTGGATGTGCTTGATCTCGAACTGCATGTGTTCGCGAAGCTGCTTGTCGAGCGCGCCGAGCGGCTCGTCCATGAGCACGAGTTGCGGCTCGAAAACAAGAGCGCGGGCGAGCGCGATGCGCTGCTGCTGGCCGCCGGAAAGCTGCGCCGGCCGGCGCCCGCCGAACTCGCTCATCTGCACCATATCGAGCGCGCGGTCGATCTTGCTGTCGATCTCGCTTTTCGGCAGCTTGCGCACTTGCAGCGGGAAGGCGAGGTTTTCCTTCACGGTCATGTGCGGGAACAGTGCGTAATTCTGGAATACCATCCCGATCTCGCGCTTGTGCGGCGGGACATTGTTGATCGGGCTGCCGTTCAGGTAGATTTCGCCGTGGGTGGCCGGCTCAAAGCCCGCAAGCATCATCAAGCAGGTGGTCTTGCCCGAACCCGAGGGGCCGAGCAGAGTGACAAACTCGCCCTTCGCGATCTCCAGATTCAAATCTTTTACGACGAGTTCCTCGCCATCGTAGCTTTTCTGCACCCCGTCGAACACGACAGAGGCATCTTCTGCTGCGGTGTCCTGCGGTGCTTCGCGTGCTTCGGCGCTGCTGGCTGAAATCTGGTCCACCTTGGCTTTGCCCTTTGCTTTGCGCGTTCTTGATACCATGGGCGGTCCAGAGGGCCCGTCCTCCGGAAAGACCATGCGCGGGAGTGACCTGTCCATGACCAGTCATGCTGATAATCACTATCAGCTATGTTGATAGGCTATAGCCCCGGTTAACAATGATCAAGGTCGACTTTCGTGGAGAAGCCGGCATGATTGGAAAAATCGCCGTTCTTCCAAGCCGGAAGGGAGCCGGAATGCCCCCCACTACAAAGCCCGAAGCCCCAGCAGACGCCGCAATGCGCCGCGCGGCCGCGCCTGTCATCGTCTACCCGCCGCGGACACTGCCGCCGTTCGATGATGCCTTCTATCAGCGCATGCGCGAGGGACTTGAGCCGGTCGAAACGCTCAGTGTGCCGCCGCGCGAGGCGAGGACCTTCCGCGTGCCGGCGGGGCACGTGTTCCGGATCGTCTCATGCGAGGGGCCGCAGGTGGGCGATCTCAACCTGTGGAATGCAGCCGATCTCGACGAGCACTTCTTCTCCGGCAAGACCCGCGCGCTGCACGGTACCCATGTCACCACCGGCGACCGGCTGTGGAGCAACCTGCCGCATCTGCGCCCGATGGCGACGATCACCCACGACACGCTGGGCTGGTATGGCTGGGACGCGGACGGCGCGGGGGTGCATGACGTGATCGGCACGCGCTGCGACCCCTACACCAA
>CAZYYQ010000237.1:0-2664 GCA_964651275.1 uncultured Hyphomicrobiaceae bacterium
TGCCGCATCCGTTCGCGGAGATCTTCGTGCATTCGCCGCGCGTCGAGGGCGTGCATCTGCGCGGCGGGCCGATCGCGCGCGGCGGCTTGCGCTGGTCGGACCGGGCGCAGGACTTCCGCACCGAGGTGCTTGGGCTCGCCAAGGCGCAGCAGGTCAAGAACGCGGTCATCATTCCACAGGGGGCTAAGGGCGGGTTTTATCCGCGGCGGATACCGGCCAACGCTGACCGAGAGACCCGCATGGAAGAGGGAGTGGCCTGCTACAAGCTGTTCATCTCAAGCCTGCTCTCGGTCACGGACAATCTCGACGCGCAGGACCGGGTTGTGCCGCCACAGCGCGTCGTGCGCCGTGATGGCGAGGACGCCTATCTCGTCGTGGCCGCCGACAAGGGTACCGCGACCTTCTCCGACATTGCCAATTCCATCGCGCAGGAGAACGGCTTCTGGCTCGATGATGCCTTCGCTTCGGGCGGCTCCGCCGGCTACGACCACAAGAAGATGGGCATCACCGCACGCGGCGCGTGGGAGGCCGTGAAGCGCCATTTCCGCGAAATGAACCGCGACATCCAGAATGAGCCGTTCGCTGCCATCGGGGTGGGCGATATGTCGGGCGATGTGTTCGGCAACGGCATGCTGCTATCGCGGCAGATCCGGCTGCTCGCGGCCTTCGACCATCGGGATATCTTTTTCGACCCGGACCCCGATCCGGAAACGAGTTGGAACGAGCGCAAACGGATGTTCGAGCTGCCGCGGTCTAGCTGGCAGGACTATGATCAGAGCCTGATTTCACGGGGCGGCGGGGTGTTCAGCCGTAGCGCCAAGTCGATACCGCTGACACCGGAAATTCGCGCGTTGACCGGTATCGAGGGCGGGCACGCCACGCCGAACGAACTGATGCGGGCGATCCTGCGGATGGAGGCCGATCTGCTCTGGTTCGGCGGCATCGGCACCTTCGTACGCGCCGACAACGAAACCAACGCCGACGTGAACGATCGTGCGACCGATGCCACGCGCGTCACCGCCAGCGAACTGCGCGTCAAGGTGATCGGCGAAGGTGCGAATCTCGGCATCACCCAGCGCGCGCGGATCGCCTTCGCCATGCGCGGGGGACGCGTGAACACCGACGCGATTGATAATTCCGCCGGCGTCAACTCCTCGGACTTCGAGGTGAACATCAAGATCGCGCTCGGCAAGGCGGAGACTGCGGCCAAGATCACGCGGGCCGAGCGCAACGATATTCTCGCGAGCATGACGGGCGAGGTTGCGCGTGATTGCCTGCGCAACAACTACCTGCAAACCCTTGCGATCAGTCTCGGGTCGCGGCGCGGCCTCGCCGATCTTGGCTTTCAAGCCCGGCTGATGGAGCATCTTGAGCAGGGCGGGCTGAACCGCGAGGTCGAGGACCTGCCGAGCAACGCGGAGATCCGTGGCCGGCGCCAGCAGAACCAGCCGCTGACCCGCCCCGAACTGGCAGTGCTGCTGGCCTATGCCAAGATCAATCTGTATGAGGCGCTGATCGACTCGCCGGTGTGCCGCGATCCGCATCTCGACACCGCGCTGATGGAGTATTTCCCGGAGACGCTGCGCGAGCGCTTCGCGGCGGAAATCGAAGCCCATCCGCTGCGCCGCGAGATCATCGCGACCCAGCTTGCCAATGCCATCATCAACCGTGGCGGCTCCACCTTCGTGATCCGCCTTATTCAGGAGACTGGCCACGCGGCCGATACCATCGCCTATGCCTTCGCCGCGGTGATGGGCAGCTTCGGCTTCCGCCGGCTATATGACGGCATCGACGCCATCGACAATCGTATCGACGGCCAGCGGCAGCTCGATCTCTATCTGCGGGTTCAGGACGAATTGCGCCGCCAGACAGCCTGGTTCCTGCGCCATGGCAAGTTTTCCGGCGGCCTTGAGCCGGTCATCTCGCGCTACCGCGACGGCGTCGCACGCATCTCGGATCATCTTGAACGGCTGGTACCGCAGGAGCGGAGCAGCCGTATCGAGGCGCTTCAGGCGGAGTATGTGTCATCCGGCGTTCCGGAAGGTCTGGCCGGCCGGCTGGCCAAGCTAGGTCCGCTGGGCGACGCGCCGGACATCATTCTCGCCGCGAGCAGCGGTGGCCATGACCTGCTGGAAACCGCCCGCGTATATTATCAGCTCGCCGGATATTTCCGTATGGACGCGCTGTGGCAGGTTGCCAACGAACTCGCACAGGCCGAATACTATGATCGGCTCGCCGTCAACACCACGATGGAACTTGCGGCGGTAGCCCTGCGCGCACTCACCATCCGCATTCAGGCTGAAGCCGTTGGCGGATCTGGCGCCGCGGATTTCGAGGTCTGGCGCGAGCAGACCAGCGCCGCCGTATCGCGCACCCGTGACGCCATCCTCGCCCTGATCGAAGGCAGCGAGCCGAGCCTCGCCAAGCTCACGGTCGCCGTGGCGCAGTTGCGCGATCTTGCCGCGTGAGCGAGGCCGTGGAGAGCGTGGCATCCACGCGCAAGCGCGCTGGACCGCTCGCGATCGGCGGCTGGGTGTTGTTCGACTGGGCGGCGCAACCCTTCTACACGCTCATCACCACGTTCCTGTTCGCGCCCTACTTCGTGAACGGCTTCATGACCGACCCGGTGACCGGGCAGTCCGTCTGGGGGCTGGTCACGGCGGC
>CAZYYQ010000238.1:0-2635 GCA_964651275.1 uncultured Hyphomicrobiaceae bacterium
TCTGGGAGATTTTCGACATCCTGTCGGATGCCGGCTGCTCGCTGAAGATCGAGACAGAAGGCGGGCAGATCGATGAGGCTGCGCTTGACCGGCTCGCGGCGCTGCGGGTGGACAATGTGCAGATCTCTATCGACGGAGCGACGCCCGAGAGACATGCAGCGCTGCGCCCCGGCGCCCCCTCCTTCGATCAGGCTGTCGGCGCGCTGCGTGGTCTTGTCGCCCGCGGCATCCCTGCGGAAATGGTGTTCGTGCCAACCCGCCAGAATCTCGCGGACGCGGTCCCGCTGTTCGACCTCGCCACCGAGATCGGCTGCGCCGCGTTTGTCACCGGCCCGCTGATGCGCCTGGGCCGCGCGGCGCAGGCATGGGACCGGCTGGCGGCGAGCGAAAGGGAGTGGCGGGAGTGCGAGATGGCGCTCAAGGCGCGGGCGGCAATCTGCGGCGGCCCCACCCGCCTGTCGATCTACCCTTGGGGCATCGAAGCTGAAATCCAGCATCGACTACTCTCCCCGCAGGCGATGATGCTGATCGTGCCGAACGGGCGGGTGAAGCTACTCAACGCGCTACCCTTCGCGCCCGGCGATTTGCGCGGGCAAAGCCTCGCGGAAGCCTGGGACGCCTACCGCGAAGCGTGGCGCTCGCCCGAAGTGGCAGACTTCATCGCGCGCTGCGCCGATGACCCAGGTCTTCTGCGCCATGCCAACGAGGTTTGGCCGGTCGGCTGATCTTCTCGACTTGCGCACCAACTCCAACATCCAGACTATGCAGGGCTTTGCCTGCATCCGTCCATGCTCCATCATGGGCGGATGCAGACGCACACTGGTAACAGCGGCATGGAGCATTACGGCGCGGTGATTCTCGCGGCGGGCTTTTCGCGCCGCCTGCCGGGCGAGAACAAGCTGCTGAAATACTATCGAGGCCAGCCCCTTCTGTCGCATGCCCTCGCCGCTGCTCAGGCGCTCGGGCTTGCCGATGCGGTGGTCGTCACACGCCCTGACATGCCCGCAGTTGAGGAAATCGCGGCAACCGCGGGCCTGCGCTGTGTGGCCAACCCTGATGCAGCGGAAGGGATGGGCTCGTCGATCGCCGTCGGCATTAGCGCGCTGTGCCCAGATATCGTCGGCATTTTCGTCGCGCTGGGCGACATGCCGCATGTGACAGCGGAAGACTACCGCGCGCTTGCCAAGGCGCATGTGCAGCATACCGCACACATCTGCGTGCCGGTGTGGGACGGGCGACGCGGGCATCCGGTGCTGTTCGGCGCGGATTATCGTAATGTGCTCGCCAGGCTGAGCGGCGATACCGGCGCACGCGCCGTTCTGGCCGATCATGCTGCGCGGGTCGTCGCCGTGCCGGCGGCCTCGCCCGGCGTGCTGGCCGATCTTGACACGGCTGAGGATTTTGCACTGGAACAGCCCCATACGCCAAGCCCGGCACTGCAACGGAGGAAACAAACATGAAAATGTCCGGCTCGCACACCCTGCCCGCTCCGCGCCAGACGGTTTGGGAAAAGCTCAACGACCCCGAAGTGCTGCGCCGCTGCATTCCCGGTTGCGAGAGCCTGGAGAAGCGCGGCGAGGACAAGCTCGCGGCCATCGTCAACGTGAAGATCGGGCCGATGAACACGCGCTTTAACGGCGAGGTCGAATTGAAGGATCTGAAGCCCCCGGAAAACTATCGTATCGAGGGCAGCGGCTCGGGCGGGCAAGCCGGCTCCGCCTCAGGCGGTGCGGATGTGCGGCTGACGGACAAGGGCGGCGAGACCGAACTCAGCTATGACGTCGATGCGCGCGTGAGCGGCAAGATCGCCCAGCTCGGCAACCGGCTGATCGACGCGAGCGCGCGCAGCATGGCGCAGAAATTCTTCGAGAATTTCGCGAACGAGATCGAACACCCCGGCGCAGGGCCGGTTCACACCTCAGCGGTGAGTATCCCTGCCTGGGTCTGGATCGCGCTCGCCCTCGCAATCGCTGCGGCGTTTGTGTTTTTCGCCATTGGCTGAAAAGCTGACTTCAATTACGCTCAATAATCAAATCGAGCCACATGCAAGTGAAGGCTCGGCAAGAGCCAGAGATTGGCCGTTCAAAGGGAGGAAGCCATGCCGCAAGTCACCATGTCGGTGAACGGGAAAAGCGTATCGGCCGAAGTGACGGGCCACACGCTTCTCGTTGACTTCATCCGTCAACATCTGGGCCTGACCGGCACGCATGTCGGCTGCGACACCAGCCAGTGCGGCGCCTGCGTGGTTCATGTCGACGGCGATTCCGTGAAGGCTTGCACGCTGCTCGCCGCGCAAGCGGATGGCGCGGAAATCACGACAATCGAGGGACTGGCCAGCGGCGACAGTCTGCATCCGATGCAAGCGGCTTTCCGCGATGCGCACGGCCTGCAATGCGGCTTCTGCACGCCCGGCATGGTGATGTCGGCGGTCGATCTGCTCGCCAAGAACCCGAACCCGAGCGAAGACGAGATCAGGAGCTGGCTGAAGGGCAACATCTGCCGCTGCACCGGCTATCACAATATCGTCAAGGCCATTCAGGCAGTGGCCGCGCAGAACCAGTCACGCGAAGCGGCGGCGTAAGCCGGATCGGCAGGGAGGACAGAAGACATGGCACCCGATGGCATTGGCGCGCCG
>CAZYYQ010000239.1:0-2625 GCA_964651275.1 uncultured Hyphomicrobiaceae bacterium
TCGTTTGAGGGCCTGAGCGATCCCGATGTCGCAAATGGTCACGAGAGCGGCGTCGCTGAACGATACCGGGCTACCTCCGCCGCCTAGGCTGAATATTGTCTCTAGG
Organism: uncultured Hyphomicrobiaceae bacterium; assembly: GCA_964651275.1. GTDB lineage: Bacteria > Pseudomonadota > Alphaproteobacteria > Rhizobiales > Rhodomicrobiaceae > Dichotomicrobium. The sequence goes on from CAZYYQ010000239.1 coordinate 107, forward strand.
CAAGCTCTCAGCGCGGAACGGCAGTCAGCGGCAGCGCCGCACGGCAAGTTTGCCATGAATCGACACAGGAACCGCCCTTAGGCATGAGCAGCGGGGTCATGGTGATGAACGTGTACGCAGACATGGAGGAAATCGCCGAGCGCGCCGGCGAGGAACCCGACGAGATCCCGGCGGGCTTTGCCACCGCAATCCGAACCGGGATCAGCGTGGAAGAACGCGCCGGGTGCCTTGCCCGCAACGCCTCCATCGAGATCATTCCAGGCACCGCCAGCAAGATCGCTGACTTTCGCGACCATATGCCGGCGGGCGCGCGCGTATTCGTCCCGTTCCTGCCAAAAGCGCGCTTCGCAGACTGCATTCCGCTTGCGGTCCGGCTGCGCGGCGAAGACATGGAACCCGTGCCCCATATCGCCGGCCGGAGGCTGCGCTCGAAAGCCGAGTTGACCGATACCCTGGCCGAGTTGCGTGAGCGTGCAGATGTGCGCCAGGTGCTGGTGATCGCCGGCGATCCCGAGGAACCCGCTGGCCCTTTTGAGCACAGCATGGCCGTTCTGGAAACTGGCTTGCTCGAAGCGAATGGCATCGAGACGATCTTTGTCGGGGGGCAGCCAGAGGGCATCCCAGGCGTCTCGGGCGAAGCGGTCAGCGATGCGCTTGACTGGAAATACGCCTACGCCAAGCAGAGCGCCGCGCAATTGCGCCTCGTCACGCAGTTCGTGCTCGACCCGGACAACCTGATGGCATGGCGGCGTCGCCTCGCCGAGCGCGGCATCGACCTGCCGCTTCATGTCGGCCTGGCTGGGCCCACGAGTCTCAAGACGCTGTTGAAATTTGCAGGGCTGACCGGCGCCAAAGCTTCGTTCCGTGCGATGCGCAAATATGGGGTCAAGCTGACCCGTCTTTCCGATACCGCCACCCCGGACGACCTCGTCTGGCGTCTTGCCGGCGATCCAGAAGGCGCGCCTGTCCACGGGCTGCACGTCTATACCTTCGGCGGCTTCGCCAGCGCCGTGGAGTGGCTGGACAGCTGGCGTGCCGGAGCGCCGCAGGACTGTCGAGACGCGGGCTACAACACCGCCTGAATGGGCTCGATCGGCCAAAACCATTTGCTTTGCTGACCGATGGCAACGCCGAGCATGGCGCTATTCACCCTGCTGGCATGCGCGGCCAATGGTCCTGCTACTGTTCTTGGAATCCGCTGCTCTCCTCTGTAAACAGGCAGGAAAGCAAGGGATCCAGTCATGAAAACCGAAGAGCCGCGCACGATTTATCTCAAGGATTATCGCCCGTCGCCCTATCTTATCGAGATGGTCGATCTGGACGTGTCGCTTGCGCCTGCGCAGACGCGCGTTCGCTCACGCCTCAAGATCAAGCCGAATCCGGACCCCGAGGCGCCAAGTGGGCCGCTTACGCTCAACGGCGAGAAGCTAGACCTGCATTCGGTCAAGGTGGACGGCACGCCCGTCAACGACTACACGGTCGACGACCAGACGCTGACGATCACCTCCCCGCCCGACGGGCCTTTTGAAGTCGAAATAGAGACGACCTGCAACCCGCAGGGAAACGAGGCGCTGGAGGGGCTTTACCGCTCCAGCGGCATCTACTGCACGCAGTGCGAGCCCGAAGGCTTCCGCAAGATCACCTATTTCCTGGACCGGCCCGATGTGCTCGCACGCTACCGGGTCCGGATTGAAGCCGACAAGGCCGACGCGCCCGTGCTACTGGCGAACGGCAACCCGGTCGAGAGCGGCGATCTTGACGGCGGGCGGCACTACGCCGTGTGGGAAGATCCTTTTCCAAAGCCGTCCTATCTGTTCGCACTGGTCGGGGGCAATCTGGCCTGCGTGCGCGACGTGTTCATCACCCGCTCAGGCCGCACGGTCGATCTGCACATCTATGTCGAGCCGGGCAAGGAGGGCCGCTGCGCCTGGGCGATGGACAGCCTGAAGACGGCAATGCGCTGGGACGAGGAGCGCTTCGGGCTGGAATACGACCTCGACATCTTCATGATTGTTGCCGTCTCCGACTTCAACATGGGCGCGATGGAGAACAAGGGCCTCAACGTCTTCAACGACAAGCTGATCCTCGCGCGGCCCGACATTGCGACCGACGCTGACTATGAGGCGATCGAGGCGGTCATCGCGCACGAATATTTCCACAACTGGACCGGCAACCGCGTCACCTGCCGCGACTGGTTCCAGCTCTGCCTGAAGGAAGGGCTGACCGTGTTCCGCGATCAGGAATTCACGGCGGATCAGCGCTCGCGCCCGGTCAAGCGCATCGAGGACGTCCGGCTTCTGCGCGCGCGCCAATTCTCGGAAGACGCCGGCCCGCTGGCGCACCCGGTGCGGCCGTCCTCGTTCGTGGAGATCAACAACTTCTATACGCTCACCGTCTATGAGAAAGGCGGCGAGCTATGCCGGATGCTGCACACCATGCTGGGCGAGGAGGGCTTTCAGGCTGGCATGAAGCTCTATTTCGAGCGCCATGACGGGCAGGCTGTGACGGTCGAGGACTTC
>CAZYYQ010000240.1:0-2607 GCA_964651275.1 uncultured Hyphomicrobiaceae bacterium
CATGAAGACCCGCCCCCGCCAGACCGCCGCGCCGTCGGCTTCCAGCCTGCGGCCAAAAGAATCCTTTCAGGACCTGATCCTGACGCTCCATCACTTCTGGGCGGGGCATGGCTGCGTGATCCTCCAGCCTTACGATATGGAGGTGGGCGCGGGCACGTTTCATCCGGCGACGACGCTGCGCTCGCTGGGGCCGCGTCCGTGGCGCGCGGCCTATGTCCAACCCTCGCGCCGTCCCGGCGACGGGCGCTACGGCGAAAACCCCAACCGCCTCCAGCACTATTACCAGTATCAGGTCGCGTGGAAGCCTTCGCCGCCCGATTTCCAGGAGCTATATCTCGGCAGCCTGCTTGCCATCGGCATCGACCCGCAGCGCCACGACATCCGCTTCGTCGAGGATGACTGGGAAAGCCCGACGCTGGGCGCGTGGGGGTTGGGCTGGGAGGTCTGGTGCGACGGCATGGAGGTTAGCCAGTTCACCTATTTCCAGCAGGTCGGCGGCTTCGACTGTAACCCCGTCACCGGCGAGCTGACCTACGGGCTGGAGCGTCTCGCGATGTATGTGCAGGGCATCGATAACGTCTACGACCTGAACGTGAACGGTCGCTCGGGCGAGGAGCGCGTGCGCTATGGCGATATTTTCCTGCAGCCGGAGCAGGAATACTCGCGCTACAACTTCGAGCATGCCGACACGGAACAGTTGTTCCAGCATTTCCGCGACGCGGAAGGAGAGTGCCGTGCGCTGCTGGAGGCGGGCGAGGCGGGCGAGCGGCATCTGATGGCTCTGCCAGCCTACGATCAGTGCATCAAGGCCAGCCACATCTTCAACCTGCTGGATGCGCGCGGAGTGATCTCCGTGACCGAGCGCCAGAGCTATATCCTGCGCGTGCGCGAACTCGCGAAGGCGTGCTGCGCGGCGTGGCTGAAGACCGAGGGTGGCGGCGCATGAGCGGGCGCATGCTTGCCATTGCCATCATCGCGGTGCCGGCGGTGTTCGCCGCCGCGTTGTGGTGGTTTCAGACGCGCGCCTATTACGAGCAGATCGAGGCGCAGTCGGTCGAGATCGCAGGACAGACATACGCGGTCAGCGATTGGCGCGGGATCGACGGGCCGACTTCGCCGCTGAAACTGCGCGCGTGCTTCCGGCTGGCCGAAGCGCCGGATGCGCCGGTCGCCGAGGATGCCGCGCCGCTGGTCGCGCCCGACTGGTTCGGCTGTTTCGATGCCGCCGCACTGGATGCTGCGCTTAGCGCAGGCGAGGCCACGGCCTATCTCGCCGCGCGCGACGAATTCGGCGCCGCCAACCGGATCGTGGCGCGCTTTCCCGATGGCCGAGCCTACATGTGGCGTCAACTCAAGCCGGACCTGAAGAAATAGTCTGCTCTCAAGCGCTGCGCGAAAGACCTTGAAGCTCATGCCAGACCTGTTGCTCGAATTGTTTTCCGAAGAAATCCCCGCGCGGATGCAGGCCCGCGCAGAAGATGACCTGCGCGCGCTCGTCTGCGATGCGCTCAAGGAGGCGGATTTCGGCTTTGGCGCGGCGCAGACCTATTCGACGCCGCGCCGCCTGTCGTTGATCGTCGAGGCGCTGGCGGAGCGCTCCCCGCCACGGCGCGAGGAACGCAAGGGCCCGCGCGTCGGCGCGCCGGACAAGGCGGTCGAGGGCTTCCTGCGCGCGGCGGGGCTGGACACTCTGGACCAGTGCGAGACGCGCGCGGACAAGCGCGGGGAATACTATGTCGCGGTGACCGAGAAGGACGGCGTGTCGGCGGCGGACGCGCTCGCGCGGATCGTGCCGCAGGCCGTTCGCAAGTTCCCCTGGCCGAAGTCGATGCGCTGGGGCGACGGGCAGCTTCGCTGGGTGCGCCCGCTGCACGCAGTCCTGTGCACGCTGGATGGCAGACTGGTCGATCTTGAGGTGGACGGAATCCGCAGCAGCGACACCACGCGCGGCCACCGCTTCATGGCGGCGGGAGACAACCCGATCCAGCCAAGGGCCGTCACCGTCAGACGCGCGGGCGATTATGTGGGCGCGCTGCATGCGGCGAAGGTGATCGCGGCGCGTGCCGACCGCGCGCAGATCATCCGCGAGGAGGCGGGGGCCTGCGCGCGCGAGCACGGGCTGGCGCTGGTCGAGGATCACGGGCTGATCGAGGAGAATGCCGGGCTCGTCGAGTGGCCGGTCGTGCTGTCGGGCACGTTCGACGAGGCGTTTCTCGATGTGCCGCCCGAAGTGCTGATCACCTCGATGAAAAGCCACCAGAAATGCTTCTCGCTGCGCCGGAAGGACGGTTCGCTCGCAAACCGCTTCATTCTCGTTGCGAACGTGGAAGCGGATGATGGCGGCGCACAGATCGTGCAGGGCAACGAGCGGGTGATCCGCGCGCGGCTGTCGGACGCCAAGTTCTTCTGGGACAACGATCGGCGGCGCGGGCTGGAGGCGATGGCGCCGAAGCTGGGCGAGATTACCTTCCATGATAAGCTGGGCATGGTGGGCGAGCGGGTGGAGCGCGTGGCGCGGCTGGCGCGCGAGATTGCGCCGGCGGTGGGGGCGGACGCCGACATGGCCGAGCGCGCCGCGCGGCTGGCCAAGGCCGATCTGGTCAGCGA
>CAZYYQ010000241.1:0-2607 GCA_964651275.1 uncultured Hyphomicrobiaceae bacterium
TGAGTTTATTGGCGACCCCGGGACGACTCGAACGTCCGACCTAGTGATTAGAAGTCACTTGCTCTATCCGGCTGAGCTACGGGGCCATCTGGCGCGGACGCGTGCAGGCTGAATCATGAACTCTTGTTATAGAAACCGATCATTGCTCCAAGACTTAGGTTTGACGCGCGATTTGAAAACCGGTTCGCACTCTTCGGGTCGCGCTTTAATGCGTCCATGATCCGATGCGGCCGTAGCGGAAATTGTCCGCATAGGCTTTCTTTATACGTTTGCGGGGCGGCTTCTCACGCAGGCGATACGGAATGCCGTGGCGTTTGGCATAGGCGATCGCCTCCTCCTTGGTATCGAAGCGCAACGTTACCTGCGCGCGCGTGTCGCCGCTGCTGGTCCAGCCCATCAACGGATCGGTCTCGCGCTTTTCCGCCCGCTCGAACTTCAGCACCCATTTGTCCAGCGCGTGGCCGGACTGCATCGCGGTCTTGGCAGGCTGATATATCCACGCGACCATCAGGTTTTCCCTTCGTGACGCCCATCAGGTTGGTCGGGGCAGCAAGATTCGAACTTGCGACCCCCTGGTCCCAAACCAGGTGCGCTACCAGGCTGCGCCATGCCCCGAACCTGTCTCGTAACTAGTGTATGGGCATGGGCACAGCTTCGGGTCAAGACCTTAACCGGCCGAATGTGGGCGGTTCCGGCGTCTTGCCCTGCCTCACACGGCAGCCAGCAACTCGCCAGTGAGCGCGCGCCAATCTTCGCGCTCCGGCTTGCCAGGCTTGCGCTCACCAAAGAACTGCGCAAAGCAGAAGCCGCCCGAGTCGAACAGTTCAACCGAAGTGACGATGCCGTCGCGTGTCGGCTTGCGCACCAGCCAGGTCTGCGCAATCGCGTCCTCGCGCAGATGCAGGTTGAAGCCGGGGTCGAGCACGTTGAACCAGGGTCCCATCGCCTTCAGGCTGTGCACCGGGCCGGTATGAATCTGGATGCAGCCGGGGTTGCCGACGAAGCACATGATCGGAACTGCCTGCTCCGCCGCCATCGTAAGCATCCGGCGCAGCGTGTCGGCTGGCGCGGGCGCCGCGAATTCGTCCTCCGCCAGCCGCATCGCCTGGGCGCGGCCGACGCCGAACTCGCTCAGCATCCCGAAGAAATCGTGGGTATCCTGAAGCGCGCGCCAGTGCAGGTGGAAGTTGCCGATGTCGATGTCCCCGTCGGGCCGGTCCGGACGCCGTGGCGGGAGCGGCGTAACGGTCAATTCTGGCGACTGGTCCGCGGCACGGAAGCGCTCGACGAGCGCGTTGTAGGCGGCCTGGTCTGACTTGTCCGTGACATAGACCTTGTGAACCGCCGTACCGTCGAGGTCAAAGAATTGCAGGCTGTGGCGCAGGCCCGACTTCACCTCCTCCGAGACAGCAAAGCCGAAATGCCAGTGGCTCAGGAACAGCCGCAGGTCGATGTCGTGGTTGAGCACCATGCCATGGCCAGGGCCGATGGAGATCTTGTCGTAGACACCATGCTTCTCATGCACGCAGTGGTCGTTGCGGGTCAGCGCCATGACCTCGCCGAGCGCGTTCAGCGCACGCAGCATGTCGCCCCAATCGCCGTCAATCCTAGCGACGCGCTCGCCGCAGCGGCAGGCGACGAGTTCGGCCTCGCTCACCCCGAGCGCGGTTGCAATGTCGCGGGCGCGCGCCCCGGAATTGTTGTGGCGGTAGCGCTCTATCTCGGCCCGCAATTCAGCCCCGCTGAGACGGTCGCTTGTCCGCTCTGCTGTCGCTCCATCCATGACGAACCCTCCCTAATGACCTTATCATCGTACCACATTCAGCAATCGGGCTGCGAACTATTCACGTGTCGCCAGACACCCCCGCTGCTAGCTTTCCCCCACATTATGCACGGGAAAACAAAGACTTAAGCTGAAAGCTGGTCAACTATCCGATTTCATCTCGTGCATGTTGGCGTTGCTTGCGTTGCGCGCTGAAGCCGCCGTCTCGGGCACAGACGTGGCTTTCCTCGCGCACATGATGGGGGAAATCATGTCTGATTACAGTCGGATACTGTCTGGCGTTTCGATGTTTGCGCTCGCGGCCGCGCTGGCCGCCGGGCCGGCTCTGGCGCAGGAGGAGGGCGAGGATGATTTCGCCGCGGATGCCGCGCTCGCCGCGCCCGGCACGACCTATCTCGACCCGATCTCGGTGTTCGCCACGCTCAACCCGATCCCGGCATTCGACTATCCCGGGCAGGTGAGCGTGATCGAGCGCGAGGAGATCGAGACGCTGCAACCCTCGGCCATCGGCGATGTGCTGGACAACACGCCGGGCGTGCTGGTGGATGGCGGCGCGCGCCGCGCGGGTCAGACGCCAACCATTCGCGGCTTCCGCGAGGAGGATATCCTCATTCTGGTGGACGGGGTGCGCCAGAGCTTTGTCTCGGTGCATGACGGGCGGGTGTTCATCGAGCCGGACCTGTTGAAGTCGGTCGAGGTCGTGAAGGGGCCGATTTCTTCGCTGTATGGTTCCGGGGCGCTCGGCGGCGTGATCGCGATGACAACGGTCGATGCGGCGGATTTTCTCGACCCCGGCGAGACGACGGGCGTGCGCGTCAAGGCCG
>CAZYYQ010000242.1:0-2596 GCA_964651275.1 uncultured Hyphomicrobiaceae bacterium
CCGAGCCCGCTTCATAATGCTCACCTGTCCATGTGGTTAAAATTCAAGCGTTTTTTGCAGAGGATCTCCGGACGGCGGCCGTCGCAGTCGACGGGCTGTTGCCGCGCTCTTCACGTCGCTTCGATCCAAATCGGCGGCCTTGATGATCCACGGCGCTCCCTTGCAGAGCTGATTCGCTGCGAGTTGACCATCTTTGATCAAGCGACGCACGGTCGACGGGCTGACGGATAACGCTGCCGCGGCCTCGTCCAGCGTCACCTCGCCACGCTCCCGGCGCTCGCCCTCCCGATAGGTCGGAATCGTGTTGTGGTTCCGTAAGCTGCAGACCCGTGATTGCGTCCAGCCGTTGCCGCGCCCGGTGGTTTTGCCGGCGCGATTGAGCACCGCGGCAATCGCCTTGTCCGGCATCTGGCGCGCCAGCACGCGCACGAGATCGATGGTCTCGCCCTCAGCGCTCCAGCGGTGCTGGCCCGTCCGGTTCTTCTTGACCTTGAGAGCCGAGTGGTCACCGCCGTGCCATCGGATGACGAGATCCAACGCGTTGTCCCCGACGCGGACGACAATCTCATCGATCAGTGTCCGCACAATGCGCTTCCTTGTCTGCGGCGTTACGCCGGCTCTCGTCCAGGCATGCTGTAAATCGGCGCCAAGCGTCATCAGGTGCTGGCGATCGGCAGGTGTGAGATCGGCTGCGGGTGATGTGTCCAGTTCCTCCAGCTCCGTTTCCAAGCGACGCACCACCATCAGCCGCTCGTTCCATCGCTTCTCCAACTCGGCGGCGACGAGACGGTTGTCAGGATCGATGGCATCGTACTGGCGACGCGCGCGGCCGGCCTCATAGCGGGCTTGTTCGAGCGCCAGTTCCACTTGCCGACGCTTGTCCTTGCTGGCACGGCTGCGCGCGGCCTGTGCGGCGAGCGCTGCCTCAATGCCGAGCGGCTGCAGGCGCTCGATCACCTCAGCGCCGACTTCGCGATCAATGCGCATGCCACCGAACGAGATACAGCGGTCTCCGCCATGATTGATGAAGCCGCCCTGGCAGTGGTAGCGGCCGGTATTGCCGTCAGTGCCGGAGTAGGCGACATGCAGCTTGCGCCCGCAATGGCCACAGCGCAGCAAACCGGCAAGCAGAGCCTCGCCCCGGCGCAGCGCACCGCGGCTCATCGGGTTCTTGCCGTTAGCATTGTCCGCGATCAGGCCCTGGTTCCTCTCGTAGTCTGCCCAGCTCAGATAACCCTCATGGTGATTCGGGATCAACACTTCCCAGTCCTTGCGCTCCTTCTTGAAGCCGCGCACCACCTTCTTGCGGCCCGACTCGACGCTGACGCGGCTGCCAGTGCGCCCAAAGACATAGGCGCCAGCGTAGATCGGGTTGGTCAGGATGTGTAGGATCGTGCTGTAGACCGGCAGCTTCCATTCGACCCGGCGGCCCTCGAGGCCATAAGTGACCGCTGGCAATGACACGCGCTCGTGCCTCAGCCAGAGGTGCACTTGGCGCACCGACTGCATCTCGGTGAACTTGGCGAAGACGAGAGCCAGCGCTTCGACGATACGCCGATCCGGGTCCTTCTCGATGCGGTTATTGCCGATCCGCACGTATCCGATGGCGACCGTCATGAACAGCTCGCCGCGACGCGCTTTTTGCTTCAACGCCTCGAGCGAGCGCTGGCGCAGCACCGACAGCTCCATCTCGCTCATCGTTCCCTTCATGCCGAGCAGCAATCGGTCGTTTGGATGGCGCGGATCGTAAATGCCGTCCTCGTCGGCGATGAGTGTGCCGACGAGACCGCAGAACTCCAACAGCGTGTGCCAGTCGCGGCCATTGCGGGCGAGCCGTGACGCTTCGACCGATACCACGACGCCAACGCGCCCTTCGCAGATGGCGGCGAGCAGTTTCTCGAAGCCGGGCCGCGCGATGCCGCCGCCGGAGCGGCCGAGATCGTCGTCAATGACGGCGACATCGCTCCAACCGAGCTGTCGCGCGCGCTCGGGCAAATTGTACTGACGGCGCTGACTCTCCAGGTTGTTGGCGACTTGATCGGCTGTGGATTGGCGGATGTAGACCACGGCCTGACGGGCCAGGTGCTCAGGCGTGATCTTGCTCATTCCCGGCCTCCCTCTTCTCGAGGCCGTCGGCTTGCGCCGCTGCTTCGCTTGCGGCGGCTGCCTCGACCAGAAGACGCTCGACCAGACGGACAAGCGCCATTCTCCGCGCCGCCGGAATCTTTGCGACGGCCCGATCCGTCTCGAACAGGTCTTTCTGCCGGGTCTGTCGTGAGCGCATGATAACCTCCTCCTTGTGGGGCCGATTCCCCGCAAGACGAGGCTAGAAGCGCATCGAGGCGAGTGCGCAGCTCGACGAGCCGATCGACGGATGGTCGAGGGCACGTGGTGAGAGTGACAGAGCCAGCCGCCGCCTCTGCCATCCAGGAGGGAACCAGAGCCAGCGTGCCGTCCGGCTGGAGCACGGCCAGATGATCCTCACCCGCAAACCGTCGTCGGAACATGACCGGCACCACTTGGCCAAATCGTGGATGGAACGGATAGTGGATGCGTACCTCGAACGCCGGACACCCGGCATTGTGACGCTGTTTCG
>CAZYYQ010000243.1:0-2581 GCA_964651275.1 uncultured Hyphomicrobiaceae bacterium
GCCCGAAGCCGGCCAGCGCAACCGTGAGAAGCGCCACGCGCGCATCCCGGATCAGCGCGCCCATGGCGGTCAGCCGCCCCACGCAGAGCGAACGGAACTGCTCGGAATATTCGTTATGCAGGTCTTCCAGCACCTGCCGGGAGAGCGCCGCGATGATCGGCGTGATCAGCAGCGTCTGCGCGATGATCATCGCGCTCGGCGTGTAGAGAAGCTGGAGCCAGCCGAACGGCCCGGCATTTGATAGCGCGAGATAGACCAGCAGGCCGACCACCACGGGCGGCAGGCCCATCAGCGTATTCAGCACGACCAGCACGCCCGTTCGCCCCGGAAATCGGGTGATCGCCAGCATCGCGCCAGCCGGAAGGCCGATTGCACAGCCGATGACCATGGCACTGACGCTCACGCGCAGCGATAGACCGATGATCTCCATCAATTCCGGATCACCAGACAAAAGAAGCTGAAAGGCGAGCCACAGAGCGTTCCCATAATCCTGCATAATTATGTTTTTTGTTCGTTTTATCCGGAAACCGCCCTCAGTCTGCATGAATGCAGGAAATTATGCAATCAATGGCGCGGCCCGGCATAGGCTGAACCCGTGTCAGCGGTGCATCATGATGGGGACGGGATTGGTCAGGCGGACCTGTCGACGGCCTGCGCCTGCACGCTTGTCACCGCAATGAGCCGGTAGACGTCATCGGCGGAACAGCCGCGCGACAGATCGTTCGCCGGGCGGGCGAGCCCTTGAAGCACCGGGCCGACCGCGCGCGCCCCGCCGATACGCTCGGCGAGCTTGTAGCCGATATTGCCGGATTCCAAACCGGGGAAAACGAGCACGTTGGCGCGGCCTTCGAGCGGCGAGCCGGGCGCCTTGCTCGCATTGATAGCCGGTACCAGCGCCGCATCGATCTGAATCTCGCCGTCAACGACCAGATCAGGGCGCGTCTCGCGCACCAGCCGCGCCGCCTCGGCGACCTTGTCGACAAGCGGGTGTTTCGCACTGCCGCGGGTTGAGAAAGACAGCATGGCAACGCGCGGCGTCATTCCCAGCAGTTCGGCGGCATTCTCCGCCGCAGCGATGGCGATCTGCGCGAGCTGGCCCGCATCGGGATCAACCATCAGCGCGCAATCCGCGAAGATAAGCGCACCCTTCGGGTCGTGATGCGGCGCGTCCAGCATCATGATGAAGAAGCTGGAGACGGTGTCATAACCCTTGGCAAGCCCGATGACCTGGATCGCAGCACGCACAGTGTCCGCGGTGGTGTTCGCCGCGCCCGCGACCGTCCCGTCGGCCTGTCCGGCGCGCACCATCATGTTGCCGAAATAGAGCGGGCTGCGCATGGTTGCGCGTGCCGTCTCCGGGTCCATCCCCTTGTGGCGGCGCATCTCACAGTAGAGTTCGGAGAAATTGTCAAAATGGGGCGATTTGGCAGGCTCGACAACCGAGATGCCAAGCCCCTGCCCGCCCTGCTGTTCCAGCAAGGCGCGCACCGCCCCCTCCTCACCAAGCAGCGTAACGCGCGCAAGGCGGTCGCGTACTGCACGCACTGCGCCTTCGACAATCCGCTGATCCTGCCCTTCGGCCAATACGACATGCATGGGCTTGGCGCGGGCGCGTTCCAGCAGATCATCGATCGTGATCATTCAGGCAGGCTCCATGCGAGGTGTCGCGTGCAGTAACAGCGCCAGTTTAGCGCGAAATGGCGGGCACGCGACACCTTCTTATGGATCAGGCCGCGTAGGCCTTGTACTTGTCGAGGAAGCGCACCGGCATCGAAAGCGCGTCGCGCCGGAACGGGTCGCCAAGCTCGCGGGTCAGCATCACCTCTATAATCGTGGTCTTGCCCTCCTTCTGCGCCTCGCAGGCTGCCCGCAGCGCCGGGCCGACATCGCCCAGTTTTTCGATGCGATGGCCGTCCGCACCCATGGTCTTGGCAACTTCCGCGAAGTTCGGGTTAAACAGGTCGGTGCCAACAAAGCGGCGATTATAAAAATCGACCTGGTTTTTCTTTTCCGCGCCCCACTGCCGGTTGTTGAAGACCACCGCTGTGACAGGGATATTCTCGCGCACGCAGGTGAGGATCTCGCCGAAGCTCATGCCCCAGGCGCCCTCGCCGACATAAGCGATCACCGGGCGCTCCGGCGCGGCCAGCTTCGCGCCGATCGCCACCGGGAAGGCGTAGCCGCAGTTGCCGAAGCTCATCGCCGCCAGCATCGAGCGCGGCCGGTCGAAGCGCAGATAGCTGTTCGCCACCGAGCACACATTGCCGATATCGGTGGAGACGACAGCATCGGCTGGCATCGCCTTTTCCAGCTCGCGCAGCATTTCGCGCGGGTGCATCCGGTCCGGCTCGGCCTTGATCATGTCGAGGCTGTACGGGTCGGTTTCGTGCTTCCAGTTGGACAGCTCTTCCTCCCAGGCAGCCTTTTCCGTCTTGATCGTCGAAAGCCGCTCGGCTTCGTTGGCGCGGCAGGCCAGTTCACGGTTCTGCAAACCTTCATAAAGCGCCTCAGCGGCCGCGCGCGCGTCGCCGTTGATGCCCACCGAGATTTGCTTCACCAGCCCCAGCATCTCCGGATCGGC
>CAZYYQ010000244.1:0-2578 GCA_964651275.1 uncultured Hyphomicrobiaceae bacterium
TTGTGCGAATCAGGCAAAAATCAAAGTCAATCGTCCGATATGGCCTTTTCCGTCGCGCGTGCCAGTTGGATCCGCAACTCGTGTCGGCGCGCGTTCGCCTTGATTCGGCGCGCCGCGAAATGGAGTGAAAGGCATGTCGAACCCTGCCTCTCTCAGACAAGACTATCAGGATCTGTGTCAGGTCGGCGCGACGCGGATCCTGTTCTGCGGCAAATCTTTCATCGGCGACCACACCGGGGCGCTTTACTGGCCGGCCGAGGAGACTTTGATTGTCTCCGACCTCTGCCTCGACAAGGGCTCGTACCTTGCCGAAGACGATGCTGTGTTGCCGCCTTATGACACGCTGTCGGTGTTCGAGAAGCTGGAGGATGCGCTGGCCCGCTACGATCCGGCGCGGGTGATCGCACTGGGCGACAGCTTCGCCTCTGGCGCGGCCTATCAGCGGCGGCTCTCGATCCACGATATCGACTGGCTGATCGACCTGATGGATGGCCGCGACTGGTACTGGGTCTGCGGGAGCAAGGAGCCGGGCGTGCCCGAGAAGGTTGGAGGCACGGTCTGCCCGAACGTTTCACTGGCGAGCCTGCGCTTTCGTCACGATCCGGTGCGCGCGCCGATCACGCATGAAGTATCCGGCGGCATGCACCCCGTCGCCGCTTTCATGCAGTATGATCGGATGGCTCGGGCGCGCTGCTTCATCTCGAACGGCATGCGGATGGTGCTGCCCTCCATAGGCCATTACGGGCCGGGCGCGAACGTGCTGGACAAGAGTTTCGCACCGCTGATGGGCAATGAAGGGCTATTCGTCTGGGTCGTCAGTCACGGGCAGGCGTTCCCGATCGCCGCGGGTCAGCTTCTCGCGGACGATGAAACTGAGGTCGCCCGCGTACAATAGGTCGAAAAAGGCTTCAACGCGCCTTCGATCGGGAATGGTGGAACAGCCGCGGGGCCAGCGCGAGAAAAATTATGGCGACGACGAACAGGTTGCCGCCGCCCACTGCGGAAGGCGATAGCGTTTCGGCGAGGCGAGCGAGCGGGCGGTCGTGAGAGGCGGCGATCAGCGCGTACTCAAACATCAGCGTCAGCCCGGCCCAGATCAGGCCCAGCAGCCATGCAGCGTTGTGCCCTGCGTCTGCGATGGCCTGCCGGAATACAGCGAAACTGTAGAGTGAGATGATTGCGATCAATGTTATCCCGCTGAGCGGCTGCGCCAGGTCGACCCCGAGCAGCGGTAGAAGGGCGAGTTCGCGCATCGCGGCGTTGGCGACCGCAAGCACGGGCAGCGGCAGCCAGGCCAGCGTGCCCTTCAACAAATAAAGTTTCGCGTCGGTCGTCATGCATTTTTCACGGATATAGCCGTTCGCGCGTCCATGGCGCGTCCGGACCGTCGCGGCGGAAAACGAAGCGGTCGTGAAGGCGGAAACGGCGGTCGCGCCAGAATTCGATTTCCAGCGGCGTGAGACGATAGCCGCTCCAGTGCGGCGGACGCGGTACCCTTCCGGTTGCGTACTGCGCCGTATATCGCGCCACGGACTTTTCCAGCGCGAAGCGGCTCTCCAGCGGGCGCGATTGTTGCGAGGCCCATGCGCCGATCCGGCTGCCGAACGCGCGTGAGGCGTAATAGGCGTCGGCCTCTGCCGCGCTGACCGGTATCACCGGCCCGCGGACCCGCACTTGCCGGCGCAGGCTTTTCCAGTGAAAGCACAATGCAGCTTTTGGGGTCGCGGCAAGTTGCTGGCCCTTTGCGCTTTCGGTGTTCGTGTAGAACACGAAACCCGCCGGGGTTGCTTCCTTCAGGAGCACCATGCGCACATCCGGCATTCCCGAGGCATCCACCGTGGCAAGCGCCATCGCGTTCGGGTCGTTGAGCTCGCTTGCCGCCGCATCGGCCATCCATGTGTCGAACAGAGCGAACGGGTCGTCTTTCGCGGCGGGGTCCCGGTCTCCCGGCAGAGGCGGTTCGTCTGAATTGTCGGATTGATCCTGGCTCATGGTTCCGCGCGAATTGCTGTTGGCAGTGCTGAACGTGCTGCGATGCGGGCATGAGCGTTCGGAGTTTTTGCCCGATTTGTCAATGTGGCGCAGTGGCGGCATTGCGGCAAGGCGGGCCTGAAACCCGGAAAATCAGGGCTGTGTTGGACTGGACGCACACGACCTTTCGTGTAGGATGCGGGCCGACTTGACATCGCTAGACGAAGAGGATGAGGGTGGTCGAGGCAAAGCAGTTGATGGCCGGAAAGCGCGGCCTTGTGATGGGGGTCGCGAACAACCGCTCCATCGCATGGGGGATTACCAAGGCCTGCGCCGATGCCGGGGCCGAGCTGGCGCTGACCTATCAGGGCGATGCGATTGAGAAGCGGGTGCGTCCGCTTGCCGAAACGATCGGCGCGAACGTCGTGCTGCCCTGCGACGTTACCGATGCAGCCTCGCTCGATGCGGTCTTCTCCACGCTGCGCGAGAGCTGGGGACGGCTAGATTTCGTTGTGCACGCCATCGCCTTTTCCGACAAGTCGGAGCTTGACGGTCGTTATGTCGACACCTCTGAGGAAAATTTCAAACAAACCCTGCTTGTCTCCTG
>CAZYYQ010000245.1:0-2559 GCA_964651275.1 uncultured Hyphomicrobiaceae bacterium
CGTCGCGTAATCTACGTTAAAATTGTCTGGAACCACGTCATGCCCGTGCTTGCCTGTCCCCGGACAGCGATCCGGGGAACACGGGCATCCATCATATCGGGCTTTTGAAGTCGTTCCCTGGGTTGCCGGGTCAAGCCCGGCAACGACGATGGGTGAACCAAGCCCAACAGATGCGAAGGCGGGTCAGCCGCCAAGCCGCCCCTTCGTGGAGGGGATGGCGTCGCCCGCACGCGGGTCGATATCGACGGCCTCGCGCAGCGCCCGCGCCAGCGCCTTGAAGCAGCTTTCCGCGATGTGGTGTGCGTTCGCGCCATGCAGGTTTTCGACGTGCAGCGTGATCGCGGCGTTCTGCGCGAAGGCCTGAAAAAACTCGCGGAACAGCTCGGTGTCTATCTCGCCGATCTTTGCTACCGGAAACGCCACCCGCCACACGAGATAGGGCCGCCCGGATACATCCAGCGCCACGCGCGTGAGAGCCTCATCCATGGGAAGCAACGCCGCGCCATAGCGCCGGATGCCGCGCCGCTCGCTTAAGCCCTGCACCACAGCCTGCCCGAGCGCGATGCCGCAATCCTCGACCGTGTGATGCGCGTCGATATGAAGATCGCCCTTGGCGTGCAGCGTGATGTCGATCAGGGAGTGGCGTGCGAGTTGTTCCAGCATGTGATCGAAAAAGCCGATGCCGGTGGCGATGTCGTACTGTCCCGTACCGTCAAGCGCCACGCGAACGCTGATCCGGGTTTCCTTCGTCTCGCGGGCGATCTCCGCAACGCGGGGTTGTTTGGGCTCGGTCATGGTCCTGCCATCGTGGCGATGTTTGTCGGCGACGCTCGTCCTATATCATCATTGTTAAGCACAGGCGAACCCGTGCGCATTGCAACGGCTCCACTGACGCCGTATATCGCGAGCGTATCATGATGGAACAATCCACACATTCTCCGGGCTGGCATGGCACCACCATTGTAGCGGTGCGCAAGGGCGGCAAAGTGGTCATCGCGGGCGACGGGCAGGTGTCCGTCGGCCAGACGGTGATGAAATCCAATGCGCGCAAGGTGCGTGCACTCGGCAAGGGTGACGTCATTGCCGGCTTTGCAGGCGCGACGGCGGATGCGTTCACGTTGTTCGAGCGGCTGGAGCAGAAGCTGGAGCAGTATCCGGGCCAGTTGATGCGCGCCAGCGTCGAACTCGCCAAGGACTGGCGCACCGACCGCTATCTGCGCCGGCTTGAGGCGATGATGATCGTCGCGGACCGCGGCAACACGCTCGTGCTGACCGGGACCGGCGACGTTCTGGAGCCGGAGCATCACCTCGTCGGGATTGGCTCAGGCGGCAATTACGCGATGGCCGCGGCGCGCGCGCTCTACGACATGGACCTCAGTGCGGAAGAAGTCGCGCGCCGCGCCATGAAGATCGCGGCGGATATCTGCATCTACACCAACGATACGATCACGGTGGAGACGCTTGATGCCGACTAGGGCGGACCTCGATGAGGCGGTTGCCGCTGGCGTGATCGGCCGCGCGGAGGCGGACCGGCTGGCCGACTTCCTCGCGCGGCGGGAAGCGCGGCCCGCACCGCCTGACGACGCTGAAAGCATCCGCTTTGTGCGCGGCTTTCACGATATTTTCCTGACCATTGGCATCGTTCTGCTGTTAGTGGGCGCGGCCTATACCGCCGGGCTGTTCTCAGTATATGGCGCATTCATTGTCAGCACGCTCCTGTCCGTCGCGCTGGCGCTTTATTTCACCGTAAGGCGGCGGCTTACGCTGCCAAGCATCGCGCTGTCGCTGGCCTTCGGGCTGAGCGCGGGTTATCTCGCGGGAATAGTACTGCCCGGGTTGGCGTTCGCCGTGTGGCCGGATTTGTTGCCGCCCGCGGGCGATGGCAGGGACCGGCTTATGGCGGTATGTTTCGCGGGCGGCGCGGCGCTCGCCTCGTTCGCGCATTATCTCTACTTCCGACTCCCGTTCACGCTTGCTCAGATCGCTGCGGCTCTTGCCGCTTTCGCCTGGTTTTTGCTGGCGGCGGTGATGCCGGGCGTGGCAGATGCTTGGTCCATGCCGCTGTTTCTCGCGCTTGGCCTTGGGACCTTCGCGGTTGCGATGAGCTATGACTTGCGCGACCCGGCCCGGCGAACGCGCCTGTCCGATGCGGCGTTCTGGCTGCATCTGGCGGCCGCGCCGATGATCGTTAACAGCGCGATGGGGTTTGTCTGGACCACGGAGCGCGCCAATCTGGCCTTGAGCGATGCCGTCGGAACGGTCGGGCTGATCGCGGTATTGGCGCTTGTTGCGCTGATCATTGACCGCCGCGCTATCCTCGTCGCCGGGCTGATCTATTTCGGCATCGCGCTGTCAGTCATCATCAACAGAACAGGCATGGACGAGGCCGCCGTGACCGCGCTTACCGTGTTGGGCCTTGGCGCGGCCTTGCTGCTGCTCGGCGTGGGCTGGCGCGGCACGCGCCATGCTGTCGTCGCCCGGCTCGTGCCCGGCGCGCTGGCCCGGCGCCTGCCAACCGCTGAACCGGAGCATGCATGACCAATTTCAGCCCCCGCGAGA
>CAZYYQ010000246.1:0-2552 GCA_964651275.1 uncultured Hyphomicrobiaceae bacterium
GAGCACAAGCCGATTGCATGGATTGAGGCCAAAACGCGCCCATCTGGCGCACCCTCGCAGGCAATTTAGCAAATGTATGCTCACCCCGTTTTGAACGTTTGTGTCCCGAAGTTGGCTGAAACGACAACAGACTTGGATTAGGTTATCGATGTGCGGAGGTCGGATCGCCAGAGCGAGACCCGGCGTCTGCTCGCCGAGGAACATCTGCTAACTCGACAGGAACAAGGAACTGACCATGAGCAAGATCAAGACAGCTTCGACCCTTGCCGTCGCCGGCGCTTTCGCTGCCGCGCTTGGTATGACTGGCCAACATGCTCCGGCCAACGCCCAGACCGCCGTGAAGTGCTACGGCGTTTCGCTTGCCGGTGAAAACGATTGTGCCGCCGGACCGGGCACGACCTGCGCCGGTACCTCCACGGTCGACTATCAGGGCAATGCATGGACGCTCGTCAAGACCGGAACGTGCGAAACCAGCACGCCGTTCCTGGTCAACAAGGACAAGGAAGTCGAGCTTCCGGGTGACCGCAAGGGCAGCTTGGCCGAGTTGGATCGCGACCTGCCCAAGGAAAGCTAGGCGCGGGCAAGCGCGATCCGAAAAAGCATGTCCCGGACTTGATCCGGGATGGCAACCGGTTTTCGGAAAGATCGCGCGTTCAAGCAAAAAGGCCAAGAGCCGTGATTGCGTTCAATCGAACCGATCATGCTCTGCGCGAAAGGGGAGAGAGCTCATGTCGGCATTGACGACTGAGACAAGCAATGGATCGGCAGTGTTCGCTTGTGATCCTATTCCGGCGCGGGCCGGAGTCGGGCTGAAGGCAGAGCATTATGCCGACATACTCGATACCCGGCCGGGCATCGGCTGGTTCGAGGTGCATCCGGAGAACTACATGGGCGCTGGCGGTCCGCCACACGCCTATCTGACCCGGATTCGAGAGCTGTATCCCCTTTCGCTCCACGGCGTCGGGCTGTCGATCGGCTCGGACGGACCGCTGGACAGGGAGCATCTTGCACGGGTCAAGGCGCTGATCGACCGCTACCAGCCGGGGCTGTTTTCCGAGCACCTCGCCTGGTCGACGCATGACGACGTGTTTTTCAACGATCTGCTGCCGCTGCCCTACACGCGGGAAACGCTTCAGCGCGTGTGCGAGCATGTCGACGAGATGCAGAGCGTTACCGGGCGGCAGATGCTGCTGGAGAACCCGTCCACCTACGTCGAATTCGCGCAGTCGGAGATGAGCGAGATCGAATTCCTGAGCGAAATCGCGCGGCGCACCGGCTGCGGCCTGCTGCTCGACGTGAACAACGTCTATGTCGGCGCGACCAACCACGATTATGACCCGGCGGCCTACATCGACGCTTTCCCTGTCGAGCATGTCGGCGAAATCCATCTCGGGGGCCATGCCCGGCAGGAGGACGACGCCGGGGCGCCACTGCTGATCGACGATCATGCGCGCGAGACGGACGATGCGGTCTGGGCGCTGTACCGCCGGGTGATCGCACGCGCCGGGCGCCGCCCGACGCTGGTGGAGTGGGACAACGACATCCCGGACTGGCCGACGCTCTTCGCCGAAGCGCAGGCCGCCGAAGTCATTATGCGGGAGCGGCGCAGCAATGACACGCTTCATTGAGACGCAAGGGACGTTCGCGCAGGCGGTCCGGCGTGCCGATGAGGCGCTTCCCGAAGGCGTGACGAGCCACAGCGCGGAAGCGCCGACACGCCGGTTCAACGTCTATCGCAACAACTTCTACGCTAGCCTGATCGATGTGCTCGCTGGGCGTTATTCCGTTGTCCAGCGGCTGGTCGGCGACGAATTTTTTCGCGCCATGGCGAAAGTCTATGTCGAGCAAGAGCCGCCGCGCTCGGCGATGATCCTGGCCTATGGCGGCGGCTTCGCCGATTTTCTCGATCGCTTCCCGCCGGTCGCGGACGTGCCCTATCTGCAAGACATCGCGCGGCTGGAATGGGCGCGGCACACAGCCTATCACGCCGCCGACGCCACGCCGTTACGCGCGGAAGATTTCGCTGGCGTTCCGGCCGAACAGGTCGCCAACCTGACGCTTTCGCTGCATCCATCGCTTAGCGTGGTCGAGAGCGCATTCCCTGTCGTGTCGATCTGGGAAACCAACATGTTCGATGACGACGTGCGCCCCGTTGGTGCAGATGCGGGCGCGGAAGCGGCGATGGTCGTCCGGCCCGAGTTGCGGGTTGAGGTGCGCCGCCTGCCGCCCGGCGCGGCCGCGTTCATCGGCGCGATGCGGGACGGATCCACGCTTGGCGAGGCGGCCGGGCACGCCAGCGCATCGGATGAGCGCTTCGACCTTGCGGGCAATATCGCCGGGTTGATCGACGCCGGCGTCATCATCGGTTATCAAAATTAGCCTATTTCTCACGCGGTGCCATACGCGCCGGTTTCAGTCACGGGGGATAAAATGTCTGCTTTAGTCGCTTTGTATCACGGCATTTTCGGCGCGCTTCAGCGCCTGCTTGAGGACTGGTTCCTGGGGTTAGCCGCCCGGCTCATCTTCGCCAGCGTGCTGCTGTTCTATTTCCT
>CAZYYQ010000247.1:0-2544 GCA_964651275.1 uncultured Hyphomicrobiaceae bacterium
GCGGCCACCATCCGCCCGTCACGGTCGAGCACCCGGTCCGCGTGGCTGACCAACAACCGGTTTGGCCTTGCCGTCGGCGAAGCCTCGCTCAGCATCCGCGCGACGGCTCGCTCTTCGGCTTGCGGGTTGAGCGCGCACAGGATGGAGAAGGCCGCGGCGGTGGAGCGGCTCACCCCCGCAAGGCAATTGATCAGGACAGGCGCATTCCGGTCCCAACTCATGATGAAATCCACCAGCGCAATGACATGCTCCGGCGCCGGGGCGATGTGGCCGTGTTTCGGAGCGGCGATGTCGTTCATGGCGAGGCGCAGATGGCGCGTGGGCGGCACCCCTTGCGGTGTCGGCAGCGCGCGCATGGCCTCTTCGTTGATCAGGGAGATCATATGGCCTGGCTGGACGCGCGCGGTAATCTCGTCGATCGCGTCGAGCGGGCAGATGTAGAGCGTTTCCGGCGATCGCGCCTGCATGGTCGAGCCCATCACCGCCGACGAGCGTGTCGAGACGGTGATGACCCCATGCGCCGGTTCTGTCAAGCCGCCAAGAAACATTCCCTTGCGAAGCGTGCGAATTATTGCGCCAAGTGGTTTTCGTCGCTCATTTTTCCCAAGCGATCCGGCATCCGCGACGCTGGGAGGTTCTCCGGGGCAAGTTCGACCAACGAGGCGTTGCGCGCTGCCGGTCCCGCCGACATAATGCGTCCAGTTTACAAGCCTTAACGAAAATCCCGGGAGGAGTCCTCGAAATGTCCGACGAAAAGATCTACCCCGTGCCCGATGACTGGGCGAACACGGCTTACATCAATCGGGCGCAATACGAGGAGATGTATCGCCAGAGCATAGAAAACCCGGAAGAATTCTGGCGCCATCACGGATACCGCGTGGACTGGATCAAGCCGTTCACGAAGGTGAAGAACACCTCCTATGATCCGCATAACGTCTCCATCAAGTGGTACGAGGACGGCGCGCTGAACGTTTGCGCCAACTGCATCGACCGTCACCTGCCGGAGCGCGCCGACAAGGTCGCAATCCTGTGGGAGGGCGACGAGCCGGACTTGGACCTCAAGATCACCTACCGCCAGCTTCACGAGCGGGTATGCCGTTTCGCCAACGTACTGAAGAATCTCGGGGTGCAGAAAGGCGACCGGGTCACGATCTACATGCCGATGGTACCGGAGGCAGCCTATGCGATGCTCGCCTGCGCGCGGATCGGCGCGATCCATTCGGTGGTGTTCGGCGGCTTCTCGCCCGACGCGCTGGCCGGGCGCATCAACGACTGCGACTCCAACCTCGTCATCACCGCCGATGAAGGCGTGCGCGGCGGACGCACAATCCCGCTGAAGGCGAACACCGACAAGGCACTCGAGAAGACATCGAGCGTGAAGAACGTGCTGGTCGTCAAACGGACGAACGCCGACGTGCCGTGGACCGAAGGCCGCGACGTCTGGCTGCACGAGCAGATGGAGCAGGTCTCCGCCGATTGCCCGCCGGAAGAAATGAACGCGGAGGACCCGCTGTTCATCCTGTATACCTCCGGCTCGACGGGCCAGCCCAAGGGCGTGCTGCACACCTCCGGCGGTTACATCGTGTTCGCCTCGATGACGCATCAATACGTGTTCGACTACAAGGAGGACGACATCTACTGGTGCACGGCTGACGTCGGCTGGGTTACGGGCCACTCCTACATCGTCTACGGGCCGCTCGCTAACGGCGCGACCACGCTGATGTTCGAGGGCGTGCCGAACTATCCATCGCCCTCGCGTTTCTGGGACGTCGTCGACAAGCATCAGGTCAACACCTTCTACACGGCGCCGACCGCCATCCGCGCGCTCATGGGGGCAGGCAACCAGCACGTGACCAAGACCAGCCGCAAGTCGCTAAAGCTGCTTGGCTCGGTGGGCGAACCGATCAATCCGGAAGCTTGGCAGTGGTACTACGATGTGGTCGGCGAAGGCCGCTGCCCGATCGTGGATACTTGGTGGCAGACCGAAACCGGTGGCATTCTCATCACCGCTCTGCCCGGCGCCGTCGACCTGAAACCCGGTTCGGCCACAGTGCCGTTCTTCGGCGTGCAGCCCACCATCGTGGATAATGAGGGCAACCTTCAGGACGGTGCAACATCGGGCAACCTCGTGCTGACAGATAGCTGGCCAGGCCAGATGCGGACGGTCTATCGCGATCATGAGCGCTTCGTGCAGACGTATTTCAGCACCTATCCCGGCATGTACTTCACTGGCGACGGTGCGAAGCGCGACGAGGACGGCTATTACTGGGTCACGGGCCGCGTGGACGACGTGCTGAACGTCTCGGGCCACCGCATGGGCACGGCCGAGATCGAGTCCGCACTGGTCGCGCATCCCAAGGTGTCCGAAGCCGCGGTCGTCGGCTATCCGCACGACATCAAGGGCCAGGGCATTTATGTCTATGTCACGCTGATGGCCGGCGAACAGCCCAGCGAAGATCTGCACAAGGAACTGCGCGACTGGGTGCGCCACGAGATCGGTCCGATCGCCTCGCCAGACCTCATCCAGTTCGCCAGCGGCCTGCC
>CAZYYQ010000248.1:0-2535 GCA_964651275.1 uncultured Hyphomicrobiaceae bacterium
ACAGGCGTATCCGATTTCAGATAGGGTCCGATCTCGCCGGAAATCGCGCGTGTGTATTGCGTCGGCACCGCCATGAGCAGCATATCGCAGGTTGCCATGTCCGAGCTTTTCGCCGTGGCGCGTATGCCCTTGTCGAGATTCACGCCGGGCAGGTACACACGGTTGGCCCGGTGCTCGTTGATCTCCTGGACGGTGTCGAGTTCATAGGCCCACAGCAGAACGTCGCGCCCCGCGCGCCGCGCAGATTGGGCCAACGCGGTGCCCCAGGCGCCGCCACCCACGATACCGACTTTCTGAAGTGCCATGTTCCCTCTCCTCCGGGGTCGTGCCGTCAGGCTTTCACGCCGGCTCCGATCGCCTTCGGCGCATTCGCATCGAGCGGCCAGCGCGCCCGTGCCGGGGTATCCAGCGGATCGGACCGGCCCCGCGCGAGCCACACCGCTCCGGCCCATGCCACCATGGCCGCATTATCGGTACAAAGTGCGGCGGGCGGCACGTGCAGAGAGAAACCCTCGGCCTGTGCTGCCGTGACGAGGCAATCGCGCAAGTCTACATTCGCCGCGACGCCGCCGGCCACCACGAAACGCCGCGGTGCGCCGGTTCCGGTCTGATTTGCATATATCCGCATGGCGGTTTCCGCCCGGTCGCGAACGGCACGGACGGCAGCGCGCTGAAACGAAGCGCAGATATCCGACACGTCCTGATCGCTGGCGGGCGAAAGCGCATTTGCCGCCTGCCGGACCGCCGTCTTCAAGCCCGCGAAGGAGAAATGCGGCTCTGGCCGGCCCAGCATCGGCACGGGAAAATCAAACCGCTCTGCATTGCCCGTCGCCGCCGCCCGCTCGACCGCCGGCCCGCCGGGATAACCCAGCCCGAGGAGCTTGGCTGTCTTGTCGAAGGCTTCCCCGAGCGCATCGTCGACTGTGGTGCCGAGCCGCTCATAGACGCCGACATCACGAACGATGATCAGTTGCGTATGCCCGCCGGAGACGATCAGCATCAGGTAAGGCGGCTGCAAATCGTCGGTCAGCCCCACAGTCAGGGCATGCGCTTCGAGATGGTTGAGCGCGATCAGCGGCAGGCCGTGCACCAGGGCGATCGCCTTGGCAGTCGTCAACCCGACCAGCAGCCCGCCATTCAGCCCCGGCCCCGCCGTCGCGGCGACGCCCGACAGGTCTGCCCAGCCAACCCCCGCATCTTGCAGCGCGCCCGCGATCAGCCGGTCCAGAACCTCGACATGCGCGCGCGCCGCGATCTCCGGCACCACCCCGCCGAATGCGGCATGTGCCTCAATCTGCGAGTGCACGAGATTGGACAGGATTTGGCCGCGACCGTCCGGGCCGCGCCGCACGACCGCCGCCGCCGTCTCGTCGCAACTGGATTCAAGTCCGAGCACCGTCAAAGGCGGCGCATGGTCCGGGGATGTCATTTTGATCGGCGTGCCGCTGGCAACGCGGGTTCCAAGCTGGTAAAGCCGAGAGAATAAACGGGCGAAATGTTCGCGCAACAGGAAAATCGAGGGCTTTTTCGGGCGCTCAGCATACAGCGGTGACGCCCGGGCCGGGCGACAAGATAGACGGAGGAGACGGCTTTGACTGGCGAAAAACCCATCCGCATCGGCACGCGCGGCAGCAATCTCGCGCTGAAGCAGGTGTACGAGTTGCGCGAGCGGCTGTGCGCCGCCCATGGCATGAGCGAGAATGAGTTTGAGGTCGTCATCATCAAGACCTCCGGCGACATGATCCAGGACAAGGCGCTGCGCGAGTTCGGCGGCAAGGGCCTGTTCACCAAGGAGATCGAGGACGCGCTCATTGCCGGGGACATCGACATGGCCGTGCATTCGATGAAGGATGTCGCGACGATCGAGCCGGAGCCGCTTGAGATCGTGTGCCTGATGCCGCGCGAGGATGTCCGCGATGCGTTCATCAGCCTGAAGGTCGCGCGGCTGGGCGATCTGCCGCAAGGCGCGGTGGTCGGCACCTCGTCGCTGCGCCGCCAGGCGCAGGTGAAGGCGCTGCGCCCGGATATCGAGGTCATCACCTATCGCGGCAGCGTCGAGACCCGCCTGCGCAAGCTCGAAGAAGAGGTCGCGGATGCCACGCTGCTGGCCGTCGCGGGCCTGCGCCGTCTTGGTCACAGCGACAAGATCACCGCGCCGATCAGCCCGGACGAGATGTTGCCGGCAATCGCGCAAGGGGCGATCGGCATCCAGATACGCAGAGACGACGACGCGCGCCGCGAACTGCTCGCCACGATCCACGATCATCCAACTCATGCCCGCGTCCGCGCCGAGCGCGCGTTCCTCGCCCAGCTTGACGGCTCGTGCCGCACCCCGATCGCAGGGCTGGCGGAGTTGGACGGCGATCGGCTCCACTTCCGCGGCCAGATCCTGCTGCCCGACGGCTCGCAGGAATTCCACACCGCGCGCAGCGGCCCCGTCAGCGACGCCGAAGCAATGGGCCGCGACGCCGCACTCGAGCTGTTGGAGCGGGCCGGGCCGGAGTTCATGGCCCAGATCGTGTGATGCGCGTGCTG
>CAZYYQ010000249.1:0-2527 GCA_964651275.1 uncultured Hyphomicrobiaceae bacterium
AGAGGGGCGGCACCGGCCTTGGCCTGTCCATCGTCAAGCATGTGCTTAACAGGCATCGTGGCCAGCTTCGAATCGTTTCGATACCGGGTCAGGGGTCGCGGTTCACGGTCTTGCTGCCGGAATACAGGCAGGCGGCCGCCAAAATCGCCCCGGCCGGCGGAAAGGCGGATGGCGGGCTCGTTGACGCATCCGCTTCAGACGAAAAAACGCAGCAGAATCAGTTCTCAATACTGTCATAAAACGATTATCGGGAGCCTGTAAGGTCGATGATGAAGAGGCCGGGCTGCGGTCGAACGATGTCGGCGCATGTTAATGCTGACAGATGGCCGGGGCGCGCGTGTCTTCGATGCCGATAGTATCGGATCGGCTCGGCTCAGTGATTGCGACGGGATTTTCTGTGGATAATGGAAGTCAATCGCATCACTGGCAATGATAACCAAAGCAAAAAGGCAAGGTATCATTGGCAGTCCGGAGTTGTCATCTGGGTGTCATAAAACCTTAGCTTGGCTGTCATGCGCGAATGATACTTAACCAACGTCGCGTATGCGGCAATGTGAGTTCAACGAGAGGATGACTAATGAAACGAAGCATTCTGATGCTTTCCCTCGCCGCCGGCTTTGCGGTGAGCGGTGTGACTGCGGCGACCGCTCAGACGGTGACCGTTGACGGTTCGAGCACGGTGTTCCCGATCTCCGAGGCTTATGCCGAAGAGTTCCAGAAAGAGACCGGCATCCGCGTGACGGTTGGCCTGTCCGGCACCGGCGGCGGCTTCAAGAAGTTCTGCCGCGGCGATACCGATGTGACCGGCGCGTCCCGCCCGATCCGCGACGTCGAGATGGAACTGTGCAAGGAAAACGGCATCGAGTACATCGAACTGCCGGTCGCCATGGACGGCCTTGCCAACGTTGTGCACCCGGACAATGACTGGGCGCAGTGCATGACCGTTGCGGAACTGAAAAAGATCTGGGAGCCTGAAGCGCAGGGCAAGATCGACAACTGGAATCAGGTTCGCGACAGCTTCCCGGATCGCCCGCTGCGTCTGTTCGGCGCCGGCACCGACTCGGGCACCTATGACTACTACACCTTCGCCATCACCGGCACGGAGCACTCCTCGCGCGGCGACTTCACCGCGACGGAAGACGACAACGTCACCGTGCAGGGCGTTTCCACTGACGTGAACGCGCTCGGCTTCCTCGGCCTCGCTTACCTTGAGGAAAACCGCAACAAACTGAAGTCGGTTGCGATCGAGCAGGAAGACGGAAGCTGCGTCGAGCCGACCATCGACTCAGCCGGTGACGGCTCCTATCAGCCGCTCGCCCGTCCGCTGTTCATGTACATCAAAAAGTCGGCTCTGGAGAAAGAAGAAGTCCAGAAGTATGCTGACTTCATGATGACAGCCAAGAACGGCACCACGCTGGTGCTGGAAGTTGGTTACGTGCCGCTTCCGGACCGTGCGTTCGATCTTGGCAAGAAGAAGGTCGCCGCCCGCAAGACCGGCACCTTCTTTGAAGGCGGCTCCAAGGTGGGCGTCTCGATCGACGACCTGCTCGCTGCCAACTAATCTGCTTGTGAATGAGAGCGGGCGGCGTCAGGGCTGTCCGCTCTTTCATTTTTGCCACGTGCAAACTGACTGGCTCTGGAAAAGACATGTCCGAAACAACCCGAATTCCGACCCCCGCCGAATTGATGGAATCGAACTTCCTGAAGCGGCGTCGTTTGATCGATCGGATCATGCGCACGGTGCTGTTCCTATGCGCGGCCCTTTCGGTCTTCGTAACGGCATCAATCGTTTATATTTTGATTTCTGAATCCTGGCCTTTCTTTCAGCAAGTTCCCCTTTACAATTTCCTGACAGACACGCAGTGGACTCCGGTTTTCGCGAATCCGCAATATGGGATTTTACCATTGCTGGTCGCGACGCTGTGGACAACAGGAATTGCGCTGGCATTGGCGATCCCGCTCGGCACCATATTGGCGATTTATCTCAGCGAATACGCGCCCGTGAAGGTGCGCGAGACCATTAAGCCGTTTCTGGAATTGCTCGAAGCCGTCCCGACCGTGGTCTACGGTTATTTCGCCTTGCTGTTCCTTACACCGCTTTTGAGGACTTTCATTCCCGGCCTCGCCGGTATCAACTTGCTGGTGCCGGGGCTGGTGCTTGGCATCATGATCTTGCCTTACGTCGTTTCGCTGAGCGAGGACGCCATGCGCGCGGTCCCGAATTCGCTGCGCGAGGGCGGTTTTGCGCTGGGCATGTCGCGCTGGCAGGTGGCGCTGCGGATCGTGGTGCCGGGCGCGTTATCGGGCATTACCGCTGCTTACATCCTTGGCATGTCGCGCGCCATCGGCGAGACGATGGTGCTGGCCATCGCCGCCGGGCAAAACCCGAACCTGACGAGCAATCCGCTGGAGGGCGCCGCAACGATCACGGCGTATATTGTGCAGATGGCGATGGGTGATCTGCCGCACGGTACGCTTGAATACACGACCATTTTCGCAGCCGGCCTGGTGCTGTTCCTGATCACGC